>CALJVC010000078.1 GCA_937974845.1 uncultured Pseudogracilibacillus sp.
AGGGGTGTTTAACATGAAGTGGATGAAAAATGCTTTTATGTTTTTTTTAGCTTTTATTTTAGTTTTTTCAACATTGGGAACGTCAGGATTGTCTAGTGTGAAAGCTTCTGAGTTAAAAAATGATAAAGAAAGCGTCGTTAACCAAAATGATGATTCTAACCTTGTGATTTTAGAAGATGGTATTTTAATAGATGATAAATTTTATAGTCCAGAAGAGTTTGAAGAATACTTGAAATCAGCCGAAATTGTTGTATTAGATGATGTTTATGATAATGATGGTTCATCTGTTCGACCTTTCTTTGCATTAGCTCCTGCTATTTATTTCGTTCCTGGTGTGGGACAAGTTACATTATTAGCGACTGGTGCAATAGTAGTTGGCGGGGTAACAATCAAGGCTGGAAGCTGGTTGTATAAAACTGTTTCCAATTATTTTAATGATCCAAAAAGGGTAATTTCTTCTAATTACGGGATACCGAAATCCTTGTTAGATTCAAAAGGAAAAGTAAAATTGGGTTCTTTTAAGGATAAGCATGGTAATACTCCTCTTAATAAAAAATCTGGTACTTTTAAAAATGGAAAGTGGTCAGTAGAAAAGGATACAGCGGGGCATGGCGGACGTGCATGGAAATTAAAGAAAAGTGGAGAGAGAATAGCATCTTTAGATAAAAACGGGAAAGTTTTATCAAAGTGATAAGTGGGAGTGAATTTATTTATGAAAAATATGATTTTTAATGGTTTTACACTTAAGTATCATAAGTCAATTAATGTTTATGTTAATGAGGAAATGAAACGAGTTATTTTTATTTCCAAAAATAATGATGAAATACATGGAATGCTAGAGTTTAACGAGAGTAATAAAGTTAAAATACATCCTAGGTGGAATGTAAACTTTTCAGTAGAAAATACAGAAGTTATTATTGACGTTAATTATAGTGAAGATGAATAACGAAAAAAATAAAATCTATTCTATTGTTATTGGTCGGTTCTAATACAAATAAAAGTATTGTAAAATTTTAAAACAGCGATGAAATTATGGAATTTAGTGAAGAATATAAGAAAGAATTGAAGCGGTCGAAAGAAAAAGTGGCTCCACCTAAAAAACGATATTTAATTCATATATAAATTTTCATGGTGAGAAATGGTACAGAGAAATAAAGAATATCGACCAAGGTAAATGAAGTAAGATTATATTTCGTAAATACTCAATCTAATAGTGGTAAAAAATATAAATTGGTAGGAATCAAAAGGTATGCCTAATTGAAAAGGAATTGTTACAGTAAAACCGCACGAAGAACATAGAAATTCTCCAATAATCAAGCTAAGATATATACAAAAATAAAACCTTAGCAAACGGTCGAGGTATAGAAAGGGCGTGGCCAAAATGGGAACTGATATATTCAATCTTGTGATATTAATCGTGGCTGTTTCGTTGATTTTATTTATAATAAGGCAAAAGAAATTTAGTAAAAAGCTAGATACCATTATAATCATTGCAGGAGCAGCGAGTATACTTATTGTAAATAAATCTTTCCTATGGATTTCTGTTTTCATCTTGGTAATCGTATATTTTTTGATATCATCTTTTACACAAAGATCAGCAGATTAAAAATTTGAAGATTAGATAGTGGTTGGGCTAGAAATAAAAAACCTTCCCGTCCGCTATAAAAGGCCAGGAAGGTAGAGCGATTTACACTTGCCAAAGTCCGAGCCAAAGGGCAGTTGTAAAGGCTGTTAGAAGGAGTTTTTTCTCTGTTGAGGTAACGGAGTTTAGGTTTTTTGTGTCCATCCTTTTTACTTGGATTAGGCTGTACAGGAGGAGTAGACCGGCACCGAGAACAGTAAAGGGGCGGCTGAGACTAATCCACAAAAGTAGGCAGGCTACAAGGAAGAAGTAAAGATAACTCGGTAGTTTTGTTCCTTTTTCCCCAAAGATGTCCTCAGCCCAGACTACCGTCGTCTGCTTCACTGGTTTCGCTTGGCGATCGGCATCGCGGTCAGGAATATGATGGACCATAACCCAGGCCATACAGAAAAGAGCATTGACGCTAGCGTTCTGCCAGGCCCAAAGGGGTATATTATCAAGTAAGATCCAGGCCGGAGCTAAGCCTAAGCAAAACATAGTCGGAAATAGACTTAGCCATTCTCCGACAAAGGGATAATAGGCCAGTTGAAAGGGTTTGACGGAGTAAGAAATTGCGCCCCACAGTCCAATAAGGGTTAGAAGGGCAAATTCTTTATAGTCAAAATACAGGAAAAGGGCTAGGGAAAGTACTAAAAAAACGGTAATCCAGCTGGCTATTTGTCGTAGATTAGAAAGAGATAAGGTCCCTGTTTGTAGTACTCTGCTTCCCCCGGATAAGATTCCGGGGCTATAGGTATCGGTTCCCGAACGATAATCAGTTACATCATTTAAGGAATGAGTAAGTAAACCGTGGATAATTAAAGCCCCTATAAAAAGGATTAATGTCGTATTTGTAATCGATAAAAAAGTTAAATCGGTATAAAAGTAAAGAGGCAAGGCATTGGATAAAACTGTCGCTAAGCTAGAGGAAACGACAGCTACGATGCGTAGGAGCATGCCGATTCCTTTAACCCGTAAGCTTGCTTCTGAGCTAATAATGGTCATCGCCTTCCTTCATTAAAAATAAATCTAATGGTGTATATATAGTATGGCTCTGTTTTATTCCTTTATAAGTGTGGCAAGGAAGAAGAAGGAATGACGTTTCATATTTAATAAAAACCCCATCGCAAAGGCTTGCGATGGGGTTTGGTTTATTTATTGTGAAGTAAATCTTGTCTTACTACGCGTGTTCCTGTTAATGTATCTTTTACTGGACAGTATTTTTCTACGTGGGCAATTAGGGCGTCGATATTTTCTTCTTGAGAAGGGGAATCGAGATGAATCGTATATCTAATTTCATCAAAACCAATTCGGGCCTCTGGGTCTTTTCCTAAAAAGCCCTCCGGATTTAAATCGCCTTCTACTTCAACTTTCAGGTCTTTTACTTCTACATCAAATTTTTCAGCGAAGGAAACAACGAGGACATTAATACAGCCACCAAGGGCAGCTAAGAGATATTCGACCGGGTTTGGTCCCTTATCTGTTCCTCCTAATAGGGGTGGCTCATCGATTACTACTTTATGTTTGTTAATATGAGCCGTAGATAAAACGCCGGTTTGTTCCCATTTTACTTCTGTACTGAAGGTGTTCATCGCCATTTTTATTCCTCCTAAATATACGTGTTGATATTGATGAGTAAAAAGTAATACGCTAGCTTACTTTAATAGAGGACAGTATCCTTCTTCCTCTTTTAAGCGACAACCTATGCGACAAGCTATCTAAATGCATAAAATAATCGTCGACGTTTTATCTTCCCGTGTTTCCTCCTCTCTTAGGTACACAAGGTATGTAATCTCAATCTACCTCAAATATAAGCCAAAAGTAGCAGATTGTCAATAAATTATATCTATTTAGTAGGAAATGTGGTAAAATATTGAACATTGTAACAAAAGGATATTTGACGGTTCGTAATTTGCCGGAAGGCTTGCTAGTTTTATAAGGTATTTTTACACTGATAGAAAAACTAAAGGAGCGATGATATGCTAGTTCGGTTACCTTTAGAGGGGACATTTAATACAAGGGATTTAGGTGGTCATCCGACGGCGACCGGCGAGGTGACTGCCTTTCGTGCGTTTATTCGGAGTGATGATGTCGCCAATATAAGTAAAAAGGATCTCAATTTTTTACAGAAGTATGGTGTGACGTCTGTTCTTGATTTGCGTAGTGAGGAAGAAAGGCAACGTGTTCCGAATCCTTTTCAAACCCTCGCTTCTTTCCAATATGTACATCAGTCTATCCTGCCTTTAGGTAAAAACTCCAATAGGTCTCTGGAACTATTTGTGTCTAGTCTATATGAGAAAAATCGAGAACCGTTAGCTGAGATGTATGTTTTAATGTTATAGGAAAGCAAAGAGGTTATTCGGAATATTTTTACGTGGTTTAGTGAACAAGAAGGGGCGGTACTTTTTCATTGTACGGCGGGGAAGGACCGGACAGGAATTATATCTATGCTATTGTTAGGTTTAGTGGAAGTATCTAGAAGCGATATTATAGCTAATTATAGTGTTACGCACATATATAATCGAGATAATCCAGAGGAAAAAATGTTACAATTACCGTTCGAAGTACCGGCATCTTTTCTTAAATCAAAGCCTTCATATATATTAGAGGCTTATGAGTATCTATTTGAAAACTACGGTTCAGTTAAGGGTTATTTAAGGGATATTGGCGTGGATTGTGAAACCCAAGAAGTTGTAAGATATAAATTGTTAGGAAAATAATCAAAAGTAAGGTATTTTCCTTTAAAAGCATCAGGTTAGGTAGGGATAAAATGGAAGCAGAAAGTTTCGTGTATGGGAAATTACTCGTGCGTGAAAATCGTTTTATTGCAAGGGTGGAAGTGGCGGGAAAAGAAGAGCGAGTTCATGTACCAAATACCGGTCGTTTACCGCAAATTATACAAAAGGGGGTAGAGGTTCAGTTAAGAAAAAGTAACAATCCAAAGCGTAAGACGAAGTATTCTTTAATTGCGGTTAAAAAGGAAGGACAGTGGATTAATATCGACTCTCAATTACCGAATAAGCTAGCCTATGAAAGTATTAAAGAAGGTAGAATAGATGGGTTTACCAACCTGGATATAGTAAAACGGGAAGTCAATTATGGTAACTCTCGTTTTGATTTATATTATGAAAGAGGGAAACAAAAGGGCTTTATCGAGGTAAAAGGTGTCACGTTTGTGGAGGAAGGAGTAGGGATGTTTCCCGATGCTCCGACCGAAAGAGGGACTAAACATGTATATGAAATGATTCAGGCCGTAGAAGCAGGTTATGAAGGAAACATCCTATTTATTATTATGCGAGAGGATGGGGATTCTTTTTCTCCTTATTGGGAAATGGATCCTGCCTTTTCTGAGGCCTTAGTCGAAGCCGAGAAGAAGGGTGTTCGTATTCTAGCTTATAAAACCCATTATGTTCAAACGGTACCTCAAGTTGCCGACGCTGTTGATGTTCGATTGGAGCGGTCGTTACTTTAGCAAAGGAAATAATCAAAGGAGATGAAGATGTGATGACGTTTCATCAATATCCAACCATGTATCCAAAGGCTTGTACTTTAAATGTAAAGGATCTGTCCAGGTCCATTGAGTTTTACGAGGACGTACTCGGCTTTGTTCTTCATGAAGAAAAGGACCGTTCCGTAATGTTGGGAACAGAAAAGGTTAAGGACTTGTTAACGTTGGTAGAGACGGAGGCGATGAAAGAGAATAAAAAGAGAATGGTAGGCCTATATCATGTTGCCTTATTGCTACCAGGTCGTAAAGATCTAGCGCTTTTTGTGAAGCATTTGGATGAGTTAGGGATAACCTTTAGTGCTGGAGACCATTTAGTGAGTGAAGCGATTTATTTTTCAGACCCAGATGGTCATGGAATTGAAGTGTACGCTGATCGACCAGCTAGTTCTTGGGAATGGAGAGGGAAGGAAGTGGTGATGAATACCCTTCCGGTTGATTTTGCATCCTTGCTTTCCTTACCATCAGAAGGAGAAAAGTGGCATCAATTACCTGAAGGAACGGTTTTAGGCCACCTTCATTTTCAAGTGAAAAATCTAGAGGAACATCAGCGTTTTTATAGAGAGGGATTAGGTTATGATTTAGTTAGTCAACTTGGACAGGAGGCGATGTTTCTTTCTGATAGTGATTATCATCACCATATTGCCTTTAACACTTGGGCAAACTTTTACTTAGAGGCAGAAAAAGATAGGGATGTAGGTATGCGCACCTTTCATCTTGCTGTAGCTAGTAGAGAAAGACAAGAGGAAATAGGTACACGCTTGAAACAGTTAGGCTATACAGTAGACAGAGAAGGAGATACGTTAGTTACTTATGATCCAGCAAATATAGAGGTTAGATTAACGTTAGATGAAAAGGAATAAAGAAAAACCGAAGCGAAGTGGATTCTTCGTTTCGGTTTCATTGTTAATAATAAGGTGATATCAGTAGATATACTAATACGCCAGAGACACTCACATATAACCAAATCGGCATGGTCCAACGTGCCAATCGTTTATGTTTCTCCGTCTCCATTTTAAGGCCACGCGTGAGTGTGAAAAGGGCTAGCGGTAATAGTACAGTAGAAAGTAAAATGTGGGAGATTAAAATAATGTAGTACACATATTTCAGTACTCCATCCCCACCATAACTAGTAGAACCTGCTAAGGTGTGGTAAGTTAAGTAAGTAAGTAAAAACAAGAACGTTGCACCGAAAGCAGCAAAGATAAAATTGCGATGAGCATTTACATTGCCTTTACGAATAGTTATTAGTGCACCAATTAAAAAGATAAAGGCAATTCCATTAAAAAGTGCGTTAAAAAATGGTAGGATAGATATATCGATTCCAAAAATTGTATTTGTTGTGTTTCTTGGAATATAGTTAATCGATAAAATGATGATCACAGCAACAGCGGATAGGATCCAAATAAGAGATGTATAGTTGCGTTCTTTTACATTGTTCATACTCATTCCCCTCTCTCTATATATACTATCATAAGAAAGATTATAGGATAATACAATAATTTTTTATCAGTTCAACAAATTGCCATAATTCCTATATATACGTATTCGATTGCTTGCCCTTTAAATAAAAGGAGCGAGGGCTCTAGTGGCGAACTTTCCCTTCTTAATCCTAGCTAGAAGGGAAAGTTGGCTCCTTATTGTCCATCGTGTATAATAAATAATAATTATATATGAGAAACATTAGGTGTACTTCTTATTGATAATAAGAAGCGTAAAAGGGAAGTTCGGTGAAAGTCCGACACGGACCCGCCACTGTGAGTAGCGATTAAGAAGGTTTCGTAGACCACTGTGCCCTAGGCATGGGAAGGTGAAAGCTTCGGCGCTACAAGTCAGGAGACCTGCCTAATGGAAAGCACCCTTAGCCTACGGGTATTAGGAAGAGGTGTTTCCAACTTTAGGAAAACCTATCACCTCTTTTAAGAGGTGTTTTTTATTGCCTACAACGCTACGAAGTCTAGACGAAGGAGTTTAAACTAGTGCAGAAACAAGCAGTTCATCGACCGGTAACGATGCTTTTTTACCTTATTTTAATTATCATGCTTATTGGCTCGATCGTAATCGGTGTATCGATTGGTTCCGTTAATATTCCAATTCGTGAGGTACTGCAAATTATCTATAGCAAGATAACGAATAGTCCCTTGCCGGAGTCTATCAATCCGAACGATAGCAATATTATTTTACAAATCCGTCTGCCCAGGGTTTTATTAGCTGGTTTAGTAGGGGCTTCCTTGGCAATAAGTGGTGCAGCCTTTCAGGGTCTTTTACGCAACCCCTTGGCAGATCCGTATACTTTAGGTATTTCTTCCGGGGCTAGTGTCGGTGCAGTGATAACGATTTTTTTTCATTTTACGATACCTTTTCTTGGCCCTTTAACTCTACCTATCGTTAGTATTTTATTTGCCTTTTTGACGATGTTGATCGTAATCTTTTTTGCTAAAAAGCTCGACAAATCTCTACGAGTAGAGACGATTATTTTAACGGGGATTGTTTTCAGTTCTTTTTTAGGGGCTTTAATTTCTTTAATGATTGCATTGACGGGTGAGGAATTGCGGCAAATTATCGGCTGGCTACTAGGGAGCGTGTCGATGCGGGGTTGGAAATATGTTTTCTTATTATTGCCCTTTTTCTTATTAGGTTCTCTTATTTTGTTCGTTCATGCTAGGGAGTTGAATGTTTTATCTTTCGGTGAAGTGCAGGCGCAACATCTAGGTGTGAACGTACAGACAAAAAAGATGATTATCATGATTGCGGGCTCGATTTTAACTGGTGCAGCTGTAGCGGTATCAGGAACGATTGGTTTTGTCGGTTTAGTTATTCCACATTTTGTTCGCTTAATTATCGGGCCAAACCATTATCACCTGTTGCCGGCCTCTTTACTTGTCGGAGCGAGTTTTTTAATTTTAGCTGATTTATTTGCAAGAACGATTATTGCACCTGTTGAATTACCGATCGGTGTAATCACGGCATTAATTGGAGCACCAGTTTTCGCTATTATATTAATGCGTCAACGATTGCGAGGGTAAACATAAATGATTACAGTAGAAAAGCTTTCTGGAGGTTATCAGTCAACTTTTCGATTGCAGGAAGTAGACTTTCATGTAGAAAAGGGAGAATTTTTTGGTATTATCGGTCCGAACGGTAGTGGAAAGACTACCTTAGTAAAGATGATGAGCGGTGTTTTACCTTATGATGAGGGAGAAATTTGTTTAAAAGGGAAACGAATCGATTCTTATCGGCCGAAAGAGTTAGCACGACGACTAGCCGTTTTACCACAAATGACTGAAATGTCCTTTTCTTTTACGGTTCGAGAAACCGTCGCCTTAGGTAGGTATGCTCATAAAAAAGGTTTGTTTACCAACTTAACAGAAAAAGATGAAGAAATCATTAATGAGGTGCTTACTTATACAGATATGAAAGGCTATGAAGACGTACCGATTGATCGGCTTTCCGGTGGGGAACGTCAACGGGTTTTTTTAGCCCAAGCTATGGCCCAAGAACCAGAAGTGATTATATTAGATGAACCGACCAACCATTTAGACCTTTCTTATCAGAAGGAATTGTTAGATTTACTACAACAGTGGACGGAAGAAAAAGGTTTAACTGTGATTGGGATTTTCCATGATTTAAATTTAGCCGCCCTTTACTGTGAACGTTTGCTATTACTGCATAAGGGACGGGTACATATTTGCGATACTCCGAATGAAGTTTTAACGAGCCAACATATGTTACAAGTTTATAATACAGCGGTAGAAAGCCAAGCGCATCCTTATATCCCGAAGGCTCAACTAATGTTAACCCCTAGGAAGCGGAAATGCTCATCACTTAGGATTACCGACCGAAAGTATGTCCATATCGGGGAAACGGCCTTCGTCTATACTTCTCCGGTTCCTTTAAAAACGGTATCGAATAGTGAAGCAATCGAGTCGCAAAGCTGGTACCGTTATTTTATTCGTCCTTTAGAAGTAAAAGAAGAAAGAGGAACTAAGGAAAGAAAATCCCGAGGGCTTGTAGAGTTAGAAGGCAGAAAGCGTGAAACAGCCCTCTTATCCTCTGTTCCAGCGAAGACTTTATACGATTATCAAGCTTTTCAATGGGAAGATATCTCTGTTCTTTTAATTGCCATGTTAAAAGAGGGAGTAAGAGGAGAAAGGTATCTTGATATATGGTTAATTATCGATGCGGATTTAAATTTACAAGATTATGCCCAAATGTTTATTCGTTTGACGGAGGAAGCTATGAAAATCTTCTCTAATATAGTTCCAGCGTCCTCAAGCTATCGTATAGATGAGATTCTCATTGCTAGTTCTCAAAGAGGGAAGGGTTTCGATGCCTCTTATATAGAAGAAGGGCTAAAGGAACATTTATATGAAATGATCACGCGACTTTTGCAAAATACAATCAAAGCGTAAACTTAAGATAAAACATACGCTACATCCTTTAATTAAGAGGGTAAGGGTTGTCATTAATATCAATTGTAATAGAATGCTCCTTTCTAATGGATAGGTTTTCTAGCAGCAAGCGATGAAGGGTTTCGCTGATTGATCGTAAGAGAATAAAGAGAGGAGCGGAAGGAAGATTAGGATGGATAAAAGGTATGCACTAATTAAGAAATTAGAAGGTTTAGCTGCTGAGGCGTGGCCGGCAAAGGAGACGCAAAACTATGGGGAGTGGTTGTTACGAGCGAATGCGGGGGTTTCTAAGCGGGCGAATAGTTTATTCACGGCCGGTGAGATTCCTGAATCGGATTGGTTAACTGTCTATGAACAGTTTTATCAAGAACGCGGACTTAAGCCCTGTGTTTATATTTCTTCTATCACTCCGAAAGGTGCAATTTCGGAGCTTTTAACATCCCAGTACAAAGCTTTTTCTAATATGTTTATTTTAGTAAATAAAGCAGAAACAGTCTTAACTTTGATGGACAAAAAATCGACCTACGAGATATTGATAGAACCGGAGCTTACGGAGGAGTGGTTAAGGGGCTTTATGACGCTTGAAAATCATCCATCTGAACTTGAAGAGGGCTATCGTTCTATTTTTCAAGATATTTCTCTTCGTAAGGCTTTTCTATCTATCCGTACAAAGGACCGAGGAATCATAGCGGTGGCTACGGCTATTTTAAAAGAGGACTGGACGTATATTTGTAATGTTGTGGTTCATTCATCTTACCGCCGGCAGGGGCTTGCTAGCTACTTGCTTTATCATTTAGCGGACTGGTCTTTGAAAAATGGGGCAGCTAGTCTTTTCATGCAAGTAATGCAAGAGAATACACCGGCTTTACAACTATATAAGAAGTTACACTTTCATCTGTTATCGGAAAGTTACTATATGCAAAAATCCTCACCCTGATGAAAGCGGTTTAATATTTGATAAGGGTAATGTATACTATATTATATAGGAATGATTTCTCTTCATTATGTCCCTATAAACGTAGTAGACTTCCATTGAGTAAAGGAATGATTCTTTATAAAAAGGGGTGGGGTGATGATGCGTTTTGAAAAGTTTATTAATGTGACGCTTGGAGTAGTGGTCGTTTTATTTATCGTCGGCTTTGTTACCCTAATTATGGTTCTGCACGGTATGCAGTCATAATCGTTCTCCCTTTGGATGCTAGTGATCTACCAATCACTAGCGTTTTCTTTTTCAATGTATTGCTATGTATTTGTGTTACAATCTTTTATATATAAAATAGATTACTTTATACTAGTGGTTGAAAATAGATAAGAATCTTAATCATATTGATTAAGGTTTATTATGAAGAAACGTTGTAGAAAAAACCAATATAAAATTTATCAGTTTATATAATTCAAGGAGGAAACAAACATGCATAGAAAAAGGGTAAGTCACCTAAGTGAAGCATTGCAGGCAAAGAATTGTGAAATAGCCTTCATAACTAATCCTGTACATATATTTTATTATACGAATTTTTTATCCGATCCTCATGAGCGTTTTTTTGCTTACGTTTATGATCGAAAAGAGGACAAAGGTTATTTATTTCTACCGACACTTGATGTGGAGGAAGCAAAAGATGTAGCAAAAGTCGATGAAATAATCCCCGTCGCGGATACAGAAAACGGGTATCAAAAAATGCAGGATAGCTTAGCGAGACCTTTATCAACCCTAGCTATCGAGAAAGAAAAAATGACCTTAGCTGAATTAGAAAGGTTACAAGCTGTCTTCCCCCATATAAACTATGTTTCCCTAGATACTTTTATTCATGAAGCCCGCTTATTTAAAGAGGAGGGGGAAGTAGATCGGACAAGAAAAGCTATCGCTATAACAGAAGAAGGGTTGAGACAAATCCTTCCCCAGATTCGTCCCGGGATGACCGAGATAGATATTAAACAAAAACTAGAGGCTACACTTTTTTCCTTAGGGGCCGAAGATATTGCCTTTGACACACTAGTCTTAACAGGGAGAAAGTCTAGTCTACCCCATGGAACTTCTGGAAAGGCGAAGGTACAGGAAGGAGATTTTCTACTCTTTGATTTTGGAGTAACCTATCAGGGTTATCACTCAGATATGACAAGGACTTTTGTGATTGGTGAGCCAAGTCGTGAACAGAAAGAGATTTATGAGACGGTGAAGAAAGCGAATGAAGCGGCCATCGATGCAGTAAAGGTCGGCCTTCCCCTTCAAAGGATTGATTTAGCAGCCCGTCGAGTGATCGAAGAGGCAGGCTATGGAGATTACTTTACTCACCGAGTCGGTCATGGTTTAGGTATGGAAGTCCATGAAGCGCCGTCGATTCATTCTGAAAATGAAGCTTTACTCAAACCGGGCATGCTTTTTACGATAGAACCTGGAATTTATATTCCAACGATCGGTGGAGTTAGAATTGAAGATGATATCTATGTTAATGAAGCGGGAGAAGTAGAAGTACTGACGAGTTTTTCTAAGGAATTACAATCCCTTTAAAAAAGGCGGTGGTTGGCATGGTGACGATTGAAGATTTTCATAAATTAGATATAAGGGTTGGGACAGTAATTGAAGCGGAGGATTTTCCTGAAGCCCGTAGACCGGCTATTAAACTAAGGATTGACTTCGGTGATATCGGCATCAAACAATCCTCTGCCCAAATTACGAAACGGTATACGCCTGAATCTTTGCTTGGTCGACAAGTGGTTGCTGTCGTGAACCTCCCTCCTTTACGTATAGCAGGCTTTCGTTCGGAAGTTTTGGTCCTTGGTGGTCTCCCAGGGGAAGGGGATGTCGTGTTATTGGCTCCCGATGAACAGGTTGAAAACGGTACGAAAATCGGTTGAAAAAAGAAAACAGATTATTTTTTAAAGCCTCCTAATGATGGTATGATGAAGATACTAAAAGGAGGCTTTTTCAATGACCAAAATTTTAAAAGGAAATCAGAAATTTTACATTGGAGAAGATGAAGCGAACCCTATTGCGCAACTTACGTATAAAGAAGTTGATCAGGATACGATTGAAGCAGACCATACATTTGTTTCTGAAACTTTGCGTGGACAAGGAATTGCAAATGAGTTATTTAAAGAGTTTATGGCGTTTGTCGAGAAAGAAAATAAAAAAGTTATTCCTACTTGTTCCTATGTTAAGCTTAGAATGGAACGCTCCAAACAGTATCGTCCGTATATACGGGAGGAGTAAAGCGGAAACTATAGGAACGATTACACAGAGTGTTTGTGACAAAAATGTGTCTTTTAATGATATTCATCAAATTTTCATATAAGAAGTGTATCGTTAATTTTGAGTTTGAAGTTAGGGGAGTTAAGGGTGCCGTCTACTACAATTTTAATTAGTTTAGGAATTTTAGTGGTGAGTTATCTTTTAGGGGTTGGCGTTTATTTGACCCTTTCAAAAGAGAGCCGAAATGTAAAGAAAAAGCAAGTGGAAACAATCAGTAATTTAGTAATTAATTTTATTATTTATATTTGGCTAGCAAAAATTTTAGTGAACTTACCAAAGTTTGTTCGTGATCCTTTGTCTATTTTGGCTTATCCGAGTAATGCCCTAGCTTTTTATGTAGCGACAGCTTTTTTAGCTTTCAATTTATGGTATCTTCATAAACGAAAGGGAAAGTCCCCTGGAACGTTAGCAAAGGGTTTTTTACCAATCTTTTTAAGTGCTAGTTTCTTTTATGAATTTTTACAATTAGTCGTCGAAAAAAGTTCTAACAACATGATATATCTCGTGTTAGTAGCCGTCTTGATGCTCTTTTATATCGTTCTTTATGGTAGGGTTCCAATCGAGGCACTAACTATTTTAATCAGCCTGGGGTATTTAATCGGAACGATTCTTTGTATTATGTTCATGAACACGACCGTATTTGGTTATCGGCTTTCACCTCTTTATTTTATTGGATTATTGCTACTTTTAGCTATACTAGCACTTATTGTAAGGAAGAGGAAGGTGTAATCATTGGGACAAATTAGTGCAGATACATTTTTATTATTCGGGATGTTACTTGCCTTTGGAGCAGGTGCGTTATCGTTTTTATCCCCTTGTGTGTTACCGATTTTTCCAGCTTATTTATCCTATATTACTGGTATAAGTGTCAAGGAGTTACAGGATAGTAAAGAAGGACATATTCGTAGAACGCTATTGACTCACTCAGTCTTTTTCCTACTTGGAGTGTCCTTAGTGTTTATCGGTTTAGGTATAGGGGCTTCATTTTTAGGACAGTGGATTCAATCTTTATTAACAGGTAATTCAGGTTTACTCATTCAGAGAATTGCGGGAATCTTTATTATTGTGATGGGATTGTTTGTTGCCGGATGGCTTAATATCGGCTTTTTAATGCAGGAAAGACGTTTACAATATCGTCGCAGTGAGGTCGGCTATTTAGGCTCCTTCTTAGTTGGGCTTGGTTTTGCTGCTGGCTGGACCCCTTGTATTGGACCGATTTTCGCTTCTATTTTATTTTTAGCAGCAAGCAATCCGGGTCATGGAATTTTTTATACGGTGATGTATGTCATTGGCTTTGCCGCACCGTTTTTAATATTAACCTTTTTCCTCGGTTCGACCCGTTGGATTGTTCAAAAAAGTGGTATTATTATGAAAGTCGGCGGTATTATTATGATTGTAATGGGAATCATTTTATTTACCGGGCAATTACCACGAATTACACAATTTTTATTAGATTTAGTAGAAGGTACTTGGTTATCTAGACTAGGTTAAAGGAGGAAGTAACATGCGGAAATGGATTGTGATTATACTTGTAGTAGGTTTACTAGGTTACGCTATTTACGACTATGTAGATAAGGATTCGGCGACGGAAACAAGAGACGAACAGGTTACAGAGGTAGCTGAAGGAAATGATTTTGAATCTAAGGGCTTAAATAAGGGAGAAAAAGCTCCGGATTTTGAATTAGAAACGTTAGACGGTGAGAAAGTGAAGCTTTCGGATTTTGAAGGGGAGAAATTAATTTTAAACTTCTGGGCTACTTGGTGTCCACCGTGCCGGGCAGAAATCCCTGACATGCAAAAGTTCCACGAAGAGAAGGATGCGACGATTTTAGCGGTTAACATTACTTCAACAGAGCAGAGCTTAGATCAGGTGGAAGAGTTTTTAGATGAATACGGAGTGACTTTCACCGTATTATCGGATACGGATGCTGAGATTTCTACCTTATACAATGCTTCAGCTTTACCTACTTCGTATTTAATTAATTCTAAAGGGGAAATTCATAATATAGCTATCGGTGCCTTAAATTATGACATGATGGTCCAAGCCTTTGAAGAAATGGACTAGGTAACTGCTAGCTTAGTATAGAGGTGTACGGCATGGAAGAAGTCGTCTTAATAGTCGAAGATGATTCGATGATTCGTAATTTACTATCGTTATATATTTCAAAACAATCCTATAAAGTATTAGAAGCTGCAGATGGCGAAGAAGCTATGCAGCTTTTTTTACAACATACACCGAACGTAGTCATCTTAGATCTCATGCTCCCAAAGGTAAGTGGGGAAAGTTTTTGCCGTTGGGTGAGAGAGGATCTTGGGAATGAGGACGTCTCAATTATTATGCTTTCGGCAAAGGGACAAATTGAAGATCGAATTGCTGGACTCTCCCTTGGGGCGGATCTTTATTTAACGAAACCCTTTCATCCGGAAGAAGTAGTTGCCTATATAGAGACGAGTCTGCGTCGGAGAAAATCGGTGAGAAAAAAACTTGTTTCCCATGATATCACATTATGGATCGAGGAAAGGGAAGTCTATGTTAGAGAGAAAGCAATTTATTTAACCCGTCATGAATTTGACCTGCTTTATTACTTAATGCGACATGCAAATATCGTCTGTACCCGGGAGCAGTTAGTTCGCAATTTATATAGTTATGATGAGCAGGATATTTTAGACCGGACAATTGATGCCCATATAAAAAAGTTAAGGGAGAAAATTGAAGATGAACCGTCAAAGCCAAAGCGAATCCAAACAGTGCGGGGAATGGGGTATAAATTTGTTTCTGCGTAAGCTACTTGATGCCTGTATACCTAAAGGGTTTTTATGGAAATTAACTTTAGTAAATAGTGTGGTAATCGCTTTATCGATGGGTCTTACTGGATGGGCAATTTACGAAACAGCTTGTCAGTTAGTCGGTGAAATGGGGAGTACTTCATCGAAGGGTCATCTTCATTTCAATGCTACATTATTTCAGT
Organism: uncultured Pseudogracilibacillus sp.; assembly: GCA_937974845.1. GTDB lineage: Bacteria > Bacillota > Bacilli > Bacillales > Amphibacillaceae > Pseudogracilibacillus. Next base: position 15,755 of record CALJVC010000078.1, read on the forward strand.
ATTTTATTCTTTTTACATTGTTAGGTATTTTAATTAGTTCAGCCATGCACTTTTATTTAACGAAAAAAATTATTGCCCCGGTCAGGGAATTAATTCAATCGACGAAAATATTGAAAACGGGAGTTTATCCGGAACCGTTAACACCACAAGGCTCTGGGGAAATTGCTGAGCTAGTCCTGCAATATAATGAGTTGATTAAACGGCTAAAAAACAAGGATGAAGAAAGACAAAAGTTGCTTGAAGATATTTCGCATGAACTTCGCACCCCAACTTCTAATATAAAGGGCTATTTGTATGCCTTAAAGGAGGGGGATATAACCGGCGATCGAGAGCTCTTTCAATCTTTGCACGATCAGGCAGAGCAGCTGACGGGTTTGATAGAGCAAATAGACTATGTGCAAACTTGGGCGGTGAAGGAAGTTTCTTACGATGATAGGGAATGGATAGATAGTCGAAGCTTGGTGGAGGATTGTTTGCGGCTCTTTGCTTGGAGATTACAGGAGGAAAAGGTTCCGGTTGACCTGAGGGTTGAAGAGGTTCCTTTATATGTACATATTAATGGCTTGCACCAAGTCCTTTCGAATATAATCGACAATGCTTTACGTTATCGAGTGGGATCTGAAGGAATAAAAATTACAGGTAAAAAAGAGGCTGCTCGGTATATTTTTTCTATTCAAGGTGAAGGCGAGCCTATTCCAGCAGAGGAGCAAGCTAGAGTTTTTGATCGTTTTTATCGGGTTGAGCAATCTAGGAATCGGGATACTGGTGGCTCAGGATTAGGTCTAGCTATTGCCAAGGAAATCGTTTCTGCCCATCAAGGGGAACTCTCCTTACAATCTGACGGTCATCTACACAATTTCCTTATTACACTCCCCCTTGAGACAAAATCGGAATAAAAACGGATAAGGAGCTTGTTTAGGAAGCAAGCTCCTTATTATTATTATTTATAGATTAGGTTGGAAAAAGGATTGTACTAAATCATCGGAAACTTCTTCTAGTGTTTGAAAGCGATAGGATGGTTGTCGGTCTTTATCAATTAAAACGGAACGCGCACCTTCGTAAAAGTCATCGATGGCAAGAAATCTTTGAGAAACCGAAATATCTTGGGTTAAGCATTGGTCCATCGTCTTCCCTTCAGCCCACCGAAGGAGCTCTAAGGTAACCTTTAACGAGATTGGTGATAAAGATGTAAGAAGCTTCTTTGTCTCTTGGGCAAAGCTTGAATCGTCTTGGTCTAAAGAGTCGATAATTTGTTCTACCGTGTCGTATTGGAAGTGTTCATTAATCTTTTCTTCGTAGCGTTGCAGTAGGCTTTCTTTTTTCACGTCTTTTTGATAGTTATCTAGTAAATTATGCATTGTTTCCTCGACATCTTCTTCTTTCCAGTTTGTCTTTTCTAAGGTTTGTAAAAAAGCGTCTAAATCTTCGCTAGGAATATAGTAATTAGCCGTTTGCATATATAAGACGTCACTGGCTTCGAAGGTTTTTGCAGTTAAAGCGATGTAGCGACCGATATATCCAGGGGCTTGGTTTAAAAAGTAACTCGCCCCGACATCAGGATAGAAACTAATATGCATTTCTGGCATGGCCCATTTCGTCCGCTCTGTAACAATTTTATATTCAGCACCGTAAGTCAGACCAACGCCTCCTCCCATGACGATACCATCGAGATTAGCGACGATTGGTTTTGGATAGGAATAGATCATTCCATCTAATTCATACTCTTCTATAAAGAAACGACCGGCTTCCTCCATATTTTCTCCATTCATTTTTGCTTCGTAGAGTGCCTTAATATCGCCCCCAGCACAGAAAGCCCTTTCATTCGTGCTAGAAAATAAAATTAATCGAACATCGTCGTCTTCCTTCATTGCTTCTAAGCTAGCCTTGATTTCCCGAACCATCGATATATTTAAGGCATTTAAAGCTTTTGGTCGATTTAATAGGATAGTAGCTAGGCCTCGATCGTTCTTCTTTACGATTACTTCGCTCAATCGAATCACTCCCTTTGCAATAATAGTCGTTAATGTAAGTGTAGCACATTTTGGTTAGAAATGTTTTTTAAAGAAAGGTGGATAATCTTTCAAAGAAAATTGCAAAAGGATAACAAAGGGGGGCTTATGTTTCATTTCCGTTACAGCCTTGTCATATATAAGCCTGCTTAAAAAGTTTGTCAAGACGGAATAAGCACCAAAACTAGGTAGTTTAAAAGTAGATTTCCAGTTTTATAGTTTTGCTCGAAAAGAAAATCCTATAATGATAAACTTTCTCCGCCCTCAAAAGTTTTTTGTAAAAAATGTTATTTTATGGTCGAAGTATTACAAAAATTAGGTGGTATGATGGAAAGGAAGAAACGAAAGAAAGTATAAAGGAGAGAAAGAAATGTTTAAACGATTTACATCGTTCATTGCTATAGTATTAGCATTCGTTGTTGTTCTAGGATTTAATGGAGGCGTAGCAAAGGCAGCAAGTTACGAAGGAAAAACTGAAGCGAAGCAGTCAGTTTATAGGTATACTATCAATATAGATAAAGGGTTTTTCCATTTTTATGAAAGGTTACTTAACCGGTGGAACCTAGAGTTAAAATCGGTCGATCGTACCGAACAAAGCTATGGAAAGAAAAAGCACAAGTTTACGAATCATCAATTTGCTAACCCAGTTTGGAAACAACCAGTTGAAGAAAATCCCGTAAACAAAGGGGAAAAACCGTCGAAAGAGGCAGAGGTTACGAAGGAAGAAGCATCTACTCCGACGATCAAGAAGGAGCAGGAGCCAAAGAAAGAACAGGAGCCAAGTTCAGCAACGGAAAATAAAGAACCGGTTGTAAAAGAAGAAACTCCGTCAGTTAAAGAGGAATCAAAATTACCTCAGGAAGCTGAGGCAGTACTTAATACTTTCGAAAGAGAAATGTTTGCTTTAACGAATGAAGAGCGTATTAAACATGGTTTACCAGCCTTCGAATTAGAAGTAGACGTTAGCCGTGTAGCCCGTGAAAAATCGAAAGATATGGCGCAGAACCATTATTTTTCCCATACGAGTCCTACCTACGGTTCCCCCTTTGATATGATGCGTTCCTTTGGGATTACCTATCGTAGCGCGGGAGAAAATATTGCGATGGGTCAGCGTACACCGGAAGAAGTCGTTACAGCTTGGATGAATAGTCCGGGTCACCGTGCCAATATTTTAAATCCTAACTTTACCCATCTTGGAGTAGGTTTTGTCCAAGAAGGTTACTATTGGACCCAACAATTTATCGGTAAATAACTAATTACATCGGATGGAAAGAGGAATCTCTATTCATCCGATGTTTTTATATTTAGCACCTATTATTTTTAAAAAAAGTTGTCGCTTCTTTCACAAATATCGGTGGTATTTCTGAAACAATTATTGTAGGATTTATAATAAGTAAGTTATTTAGCAAGAAAGGATTGAAGTACATGAAAAAGAGAAGAGCGGTGGCCCTAATTATTGCAATTGTACTGATTATTAGTTCGCTTGCACTGAAATTTACGACCTCTATTGCGTCAGGAGTTTTCGATGAATTGTTTAAAATGGATTCGATTTATGTAGAAGAAAAAATCCTTAGGGAAGGTAGCTTGACGGAAAAAATCGTCGTTATAAATTTAGAAGGCATTATTATGGGTGGAAAAAATAATTTAATTAATGATGGTTATAATCATGAAGTGCTCTTAGATCAATTAAGAGAAGCTTTTACGAATGATACGGTCGACGCTATTATATTACATATCGATTCGCCGGGTGGTTCTGTATATGAAACGGCTCAAATCCATCGTCTCATTGTAGAACATAAGGAAAAATACGGCAAGCCCTTTTACGTATCGATGGGTTCAATGGCCACCTCTGGCGGATACTATGTAGCGGCACCAGCGGATAAAATTTATGCTGATAATTCAACGCTTACGGGCTCGATTGGTGTTATTTTGGAAAATATAAACTATGCCGAGTTTGCTGAAAAACATGGAGTGAAGTGGAATACAATTACGAGCGGAAAGCATAAGGATATTATGTCGCCTAGTCGGGAGATGACTAAAGAAGAAAGGGATATTCTCCAGTCGATGATCGATGAAATGTACGATGAGTTTGTCCAAGTAATTGTCGACGGGCGTGGGTTAGATGAAGCCACTGTTCGAAAAGTAGGCGACGGGAGAATTTATACTGGAAAACAAGCGAAGAAAATCGATTTAGTCGATGAAGTGGGATCCCTAGAAGATGCGATTGACGGATTAATTGCCGATCATGCATTAGATAATCCAATGGTTGTAGAATATACACAGGAGCTTGGATTTTTTGATTTACTAGCCCCTGGATTCCAAAGCCTTTTTGCTAAAAACGAAGAGATCTCTTGGCTTCGTAGTTTATTGCTCGAATCAGATCAACCACGGGCATTATATATGTATTAATTAGGAGGGAGGCTTTGGAATGACTTATGAGAAAGAATTAGTAGTTGCTGATGAAAGCATACATGAGACATCTTCTACTGAACATTCGGTTACGACAGAACCGGAGTCAAGGAAGCTACCGGAAGAAAAACGAGCAGGTTTTTGGATACGATTGGTTGCGTATATAATAGATGTCATTGTGATATCGAGCATCAATACCCTTCTCCTTAGCCCTGCTTTACTCCTTTACGGTGAGGAAACGTTACAGATTGGCTTCTGGACAATTAATGGGCTGCTCGCACTTCTCATATATTATTTATACTTTGCCCTTATGACGAAGCTGTTTCAGCAGACCCTGGGCAAAATGATCTTAGGGATCAAAGTAATGCAAATGGAAGAAGAGTCCTTGAGCTGGCGTGATGTGTTTTACCGAGAGGTTGTAGGACGGATTTTACACAATGTATTTTTCTTACTTAAGTTAATGTATTTGTCCATTGCTTTTTCTGATGAAAAACGAGGCGTACATGATATGATTGGAAATACGAAAGTGGTATATGTATAAAGGATAAGGTGATGCTCGTTGTGTGGACGATTTACTTTGTTGGGAGAACCAGAAAAAATTCGGAAGCGATTTGCTATCGATTATGTAGCAGAACCAATTGAAGAACGTTACAACATAGCACCGACTCAACGGGTCTTTGTCATTATTTTCGACGGTAAGAAGCGACGCGGTGGATACCTACAGTGGGGATTAATTCCCTCATGGGTAAAGGACTCGAGCTTTGCAAGCAATTTAATTAATGCTCGAGTAGAAACTGCCCACGAAAAACCAAGCTTTCGCTCTTTACTTGTTCGTAAGCGATGTTTAATTATTGCAGATAGTTTTTATGAATGGCAAACTAATAAAGGTAAAGATAAAAAGGTTCACCGTATACAAGTGGACCAAGAGCGTCTTTTTGCTTTTGCTGGCCTGTGGGATAAGTGGGATAAGGGAGGAAAACCTCTTTTTACTTGTACGATGTTAACGAAGGAGGCAAACGATTTTATGCGTCCAATCCATCATCGGATGCCGATTATATTGCCGAAAGATAAAGAAGATGAGTGGTTGCGTCGTCCTTTCCGAGAACCATTAGAGGCGCAAAGGTTTCTAACATCTTTAGAAATTCCTCAGCTAACTTCCTATGAGGTCAGTAGTTATGTAAACTATCCACAACATGACGATGAAACCTGTATTCAACCGATAGGCTGAGAAAGGAGGGATAGCGTGATTAAGGTGTTATTTGTTTGTTTAGGAAACATATGCCGTTCACCGATGGCGGAAGCGGTTTTTCGTGATAAGATAAAGAAGGCGAACTTAACAGATCAAATTACGGTCGATTCCGCAGGCACGTCGAATTGGCATGAAGGGAAAGCTCCTCATGAAGGAACGAGGGATAAGTTAGACGAGCTAGGGATATCCTACGAGGGGATGAAAGCACGCCAAGTAAAGGTGGAAGATTTTTCACATTTCGATTATATTATTGCAATGGATAATCAAAATATAGCTGATCTACATTCAATCGAAGCAAAAAATGACGGAGTTGTTTTACGTAAATTAATGGATTTCGTTGAAAATCCTAAGGAGACTGAAGTCCCGGATCCTTACTATACAGGGGATTTCGATTATACATACGAATTAGTCGACGAAGCAACAGAGAAACTATTACAATATATAGTAGAAGAACATCAATTGAAAGGATAGGGGAGCGAACATGAACGGAAAAAGAAAATTTTGGTCTAGCATCGTTGCAGGTGCGGTCACTGGTGGATTATTAAGTCTATTAAATAAAGAAGCGAGAAACTATGGTAAAAACCTAGTGGAAAAGACGGGAAGAACAGTAACCTATTTTGCTAAAAATCCACAAGAAACGGTGGAGTTAGCAAAAGGCGCAGTAGAAATGGTATCTTCCTTTGTAGATCGCAATTCCAAAAATGCCCTCAATGCTATTGAACAAGTAGAGCAAACGGTATCTCGTTTTAAAAAGTAACATTCTTTGAAAGAAAAAATAAGCGAAGGTGCAGAGAAATAAGAGAGTAGGCATGAAAGATGGATAATGTAATACAATTTTTTAAACAGTTTGTTGAACGTTTTAAAGAAGCGGAAGTTCCTGGCCTATCTGCACAGTTAGCTTATTTTTTCTTATTGTCTATTTTTCCATTGCTCTTATTCATCGTGACGCTCATTGGTTATTTCCCATTAGACGATCGGATGATAATCGATATATTAGCTGATTATTTACCAGACGATGTAGTTCTGATGATTGACCAGAACTTAACCCAAATATTAAATAACCGAAGCGGTAGTATTTTATCGATTAGTATTTTAGGTACCTTATGGTCGGCCTCTAATGGTTTCAATGCGATTACCAAATCTTTTAATAAAGCCTATCAGGTAGAGACGAAACGGAACTTTATCCTTGGTCGTTTAATTGCTATTGGCTTAATGTTGACGATTGTGTTTGCCATTCTTTTAGCCCTGCTTTTACCGGTCTTTGGAAAAGTCTTAATGGATTTTCTTTCTTTGTATATCCCTTTACCAGAAGGTTTTTTAAAGTCCTGGAATACGTTACGTTGGGTTAGTTCTTCCATCACTTTTTTCATCGTTTTTTACTTACTGTATAAATTAGCGCCAAATAAAAAATTCACCGAGCATTACGCCCTATGGGGGACGTTATTTGCCACCTTTTCTTGGCAAATTACTTCTTATGCATTTTCATATTATGTAGAAACGTTAGGCAATTTTTCAATAACTTATGGAAGCTTAGGGACGGTTATTGTGTTAATGATTTGGTTTTATTTATCTGGTATTATTATTACGACCGGTGGCGTTATCAATGCTGTAGTAACGGAAAGAAAAAAACAAAAACATCAAGAATGAATGATAAGCTGGATTCGACAAGAACCAGCTTTTTTTATCCTCCTTTTTCTTCTCATCGCATAAAAAATTAACGGGAACGAATAATAAGGAAAAAGGAGTGAGAACAATGGGAAAATTACCTATAGTAATAAGGTTTGTCTTTATATGGCTAATCCTTTACTTATTATTAATGGTTCCAAACGGGGTATTAGTGGAAGCGGAAGAAGAAAAAAAGAAGCGTCCTCAAGCGTCTAAAGAGTTAACTTTACCGAATAATGTTATTTCTATCACGAAGGAAAATACGTTTCCTAATCCCTCTGATGATGCAACGGTCGTAGAACCGAGTGATTTGGCGCGACAATTGATCAATGAGGCTAGTGAAACGATTGAAAATCCTGAATTAGTAAAATTATTAAATGAGTCGACAATTAAAACGACACCGCTCACCTTTGGTTATGAGGCGGAAATATTTCTCGGTAGATGGCCCCTTCGCTATGAGTCCGAAAGTAGTTCGATTATTTGGGATTATAAACATGTCAATACCAATGAATTAAATAATCGAGGACAAGAGCAAGGAAAGAAGTTAATGTATAGACAAGAAAAAGAAGAAACCGTAAAGGGAGCTTTAATGAATCAAGTCGAGCAACCGGAAATGATCAAAACTTTGATGCTACAGAAAACGAAGGAAAGAGCACCCTTTTCATTAGCCTTTACAACGAAAGTAGGCGCTAATACAAAATTGAACAACGTTTATAATGTAGGACCTAAAAAGGTAGGTGTGTTACAAGCTTATGTACCGGCTGTGAACGAAAAAGGGCAAATTATATTTGGCGATGTTTATCTTCATACAAAGGGTTCCGATATACAACTAGTAATAAAAAATGTCACGAAACAAAGTATAGGTGCCTGGATCCCAATCCAAGACCATATCTCCCTTACTTATACAATTAAATAAACTTCTACTAGCTCGATATATGTAGGATCGAGCTTTCTATTTGCCTAATTTTAGCTTATAATAGGAGGAAATGAATAATCATTCAGTATAAAGAGGGGTGCTTTTATATGGCTAATGTTCAATACACACGGGAGGATGGCGTTTCTATTCTTACTTTGAATCGACCGGAAAGCTACAATGCTTTAGATGTAGCGACGTTAACGGAACTTTCCGAGAAAATGAAAGCGGTTAAAAAGAATGATGACCCAATTCTCATTTTAACTGGGGAAGGAAAGGCTTTTTCAGCAGGTGGAGACATTAATATGATGCAGGAAATGGGAGATCCATCAGGGTTTGACAAAGTGATGGATTTGGTGACGGATATAGCCTTGGAACTATATCAATTACCGAAAATTGTTGTATCGGCCGTTAATGGCTCTGCTGCTGGATTAGGTTTAAGTTTTGCTCTGTATGCTGACTATGTTGTAGCAAATGAAAAGGCACGTTTCGGTATGCTTTTTGCGGGAATCGGTTTAATTCCTGATGGAGGGGGCCACTTTTTATTAGAAAAACGACTTGGTATTCATCAGGCTAAACAGTTTATCTGGGGTCTTGAGCAGGTTGCTGGTGAGCAAGCGAAAAAGTTAGGCCTAGTCGATGTTATGACAGAAGGAGATGCTTTGGACGCAGCCAAGGCTTTAGCAAAACAATTGCAAGCCTCTCCACTTTTAGCCTTAATTGAAACGAAATTGCTTTATCACGAGCGAACGGTAGGGGAGTTGCGCGAGGTGTTAGAGCGAGAGAAAGAAGGTCAGTTAAAGATGCGTCAGACAGAGGATCATAAAGAAGGTGTCCAAGCTTTCTTAGAAAAACGCCAGCCAGAATTTACAGGAAAATAACTCATAGGGAGCTAAAAGGTTTGAAGTACGAAGCGAAGCCTTTTAGCTCTACTTTTTTACATAAATAAAATCCCTTTAGCCATACTAAGGAAGGAAATACGGATAAAGGAGCGACACCGATGAGGGCAAAAGTTGTCACATGTTTTCTTTTAAGTTTTGGCTTCCTTTTATTATTTACTTCTACTGCCCATGGTTATGGTTGGGGCTTTGTACCATCAGAAAAGGAAAAACGACCAGACGTTGGAAAATATGAAGAAATCCTTAAAGGATACCATGCCTATTACGCAGAAATAACCGATGAAAAAAACCTTTATTTAACCTTCGATAATGGCTATGAACAAGGATATACACCGGAAGTATTACGTATATTAAAAAAGCATCAGGTCCCAGCGACATTTTTTGTGACGGGTCATTACGTGAAGGAGGAACCGGAATTAATTCAGCAGATGGTGAAAGACGGACATATTGTCGGGAACCATTCTGATACCCATCCTGACTTTACGCAATTATCGAAGGAAGAAATTAAAGAAGAATTAGATCGGGTAGAAAAGGAAGTTGCTCAATTAACCGATCAAAAGGAAATGGCCTATGTCCGTCCTCCTCGGGGAACTTTTACTAAGGATACAGTTCGTTGGTTAGAAGAGTTAGGTTATGTGCAAGTCTTTTGGTCAGTAGCCTTTAAAGATTGGGAAGTCGATCGACAAAAGGGCTGGAAGTATGCCTACGATGAGATGATGAAGCAAGTTCATCCAGGCGCTATTGTGCTTTTGCACACCGTTTCAAAGGATAATGCGGAAGCCTTAGAACGTATGATTATATCTTTAAAAGAAAGAGGCTATACGTTTAAAAGCTTAGACGATTTGATGGTTAAGGAGTTGGTCGGTCCAGCCCTTTTTCTTCAATAAACTAAGACGGAGAAAATTTTCTTCGTCTTTTTTTAATTTTTTGAGCAAAAACACTTGAAAGTCAAAAAAAGTCAGTATATAATATAGTTAAAGTCAAAAATAGTCAAAGTCAAATTTAGGCATGGATATAAATTACTAAGGGTATAATTTTAAAGGGAGGAATGGAGAATGAAGTGTCAGTATTGTGGTGTCAATCGGGCGAACGTGAATGTGACTTTACAGTTAAACAATGAGCGAAGACAGTTACACATTTGTTCTAAATGTTTTGATGAAATGCAACATCAAATGAAGGATGTCTCTAGTTTCTTTAGTCAGGGAGATATGTTTTCTCACCCCTTCTTTCAAGGACAACAGGGAGGTAGTCCTTTCCAACAAGTGCATACGACGACGAAGGAGCGTGACGGAGGCGGTCTTTTAGACGAGTTAGGTAGTAATATTACCAATCAAGCCCGGGAGGGAAAAATCGACCCCGTGATTGGTCGGGATCAAGAGATTAAACGGACAATTGAGACGTTAAACCGAAGAAATAAAAATAATCCAGTCCTTATCGGGGAACCGGGAGTAGGTAAAACAGCCATTGCTGAAGGTCTTGCCTTAAAGATTGTTGAAGGAGATGTTCCTGCTAAGCTATTAAACAAGGAAGTATACTTGTTAGATGTCTCTTCCTTAGTAGCTAATACCGGTATTCGTGGTCAGTTTGAGGAACGGATGAAGCAATTAATTCAGGAATTAAAAAATCGACCTGAAGTTATTCTCTTTATTGATGAGATTCATTTAATTGTTGGTGCTGGTACAGCCGAAAGCTCCCAGATGGATGCTGGAAACATCTTAAAACCAGCTTTAGCCCGGGGAGAGTTACAAGTTATCGGTGCAACGACGTTAAAAGAATATCGAGAAATTGAAAAGGATGCAGCTTTAGAGCGTCGTTTTCAGCCGATTATCGTTGAGGAACCTTCGATCGAGGCTTCGATTGAAATATTAAAGGGATTAAAGGAACGTTATGAAGCTTATCACGAAGTAGAGTATCCTGAAGAAGTAATCGAGGCCTTTGTAACCTTGTCCCACCGTTATATTCAGGACCGTTTTTTACCCGATAAGGCAATCGATTTAATGGATGAAGTAGGTTCACGCTTAAATTTAAAAAATTCAGCCCAAGATGTTGAATCTTTAGAAAAACAACTTGAACAAATCGTTAAAGAAAAGGAAGCTGCTGCTGAAAAAGAAGATTACGAATTAGCTGCCCACTTACGCTATCAAGAAATTCAGTTAGAGAAACAGTTAAACAAGGCTTCCGACAGTAAGGTGGAAACCCGCTCTGTTGTTACCCTAGAAGATGTCGAACAGCTCGTAGAAGAAAAAACCGGTATTCCTGTGACTAAACTACAATCAGATGAACAACAGAAGTTACGTTATTTTGATGAACGTTTACGTAAAAAAGTTATCGGTCAGGACGAAGCCGTTGAAAAAATTGCGAAAGCTATTAGACGAAGCCGGGCTGGCTTAAAGTCGAAAAATCGTCCAATAGGTTCCTTCCTATTCGTCGGACCAACTGGGGTAGGAAAGACAGAATTATCGAAGGTGCTTGCTGAGGAGCTCTTCGGTGACCGGGAGGCACTCGTTCGACTCGATATGAGCGAGTATATGGAAAAACATGCGGTATCTAAAATTATCGGTTCTCCTCCAGGCTATGTCGGCCATGAAGAGGCAGGACAATTAACGGAAAAAATCCGCAGAAGACCTTATTCTATCGTCTTACTAGATGAGATTGAAAAAGCCCATCCTGATGTACAAAACATGTTCTTGCAAATTATGGAAGACGGTCATTTAACGGATTCCCATGGACGTCGGGTAAGTTTTAAAGATACAGTAATCATTATGACAAGTAATGCGGGTAACCATGTAAAACAAGTGAATGTTGGTTTTGAAAAGGACCATGAAGCAATTACAAGTTTAGAAGAGTTAAGCGAATATTTCCGTCCAGAATTTTTAAACCGGTTCGATTCTATTATCCACTTTAATGAGTTAACGAAGGACGACTTATTACAAATCGTCGACTTAATGATTGCTGACTTAGAAGAGACAATCGAGAATGAAAACCTTCGTATCGAGGTAACGGAGGAAGCGAAGAAAAAGCTAGTCGATTTAGGTTATGATCCACGTTTTGGTGCTCGTCCATTACGTCGAGTGATTCAAACGGAAATCGAAGATCAATTAACGGACTTAATTTTAGAAAACGAATCGGTTGAAAAGGTTCTTGTGACGGTAGAAGAGGAAGAGATTGTCGTTAAATCACAGAAGTAATTGAAGAGACCGGGCCAGTTTACTGGTCCGGCTTTTTTACTTTTAAAACCTCTCTAAAAGGGGAAAACTAATGCCTAAGGAGGGGAAGTGAAGTGAGAACAGAAAGAGTCGCTTGGTCAGCTAATGGTGTACTAACCTTGGCTTTGATTTTGTTAGTCGGAGCTTTAACGCTGATCAACTTTTATGAGACCGAATATCTTTTTGTCATCCTATTTTTAGTTTTACTCGTTATTTTATTAGCAGGCTTAACTGTTGTAAAACCGAATGAGGCAAAGGTAATTTTACTTTTCGGCAAGTATTTAGGTACGGTTAGGCAGGAAGGTTTAATTTATACCGTACCTTTTACCCATCGAAAAAGAATATCATTGAAAATCAAGGCTTTTGAACAGCATATTCCAATTGAAGGAGCAAGTAACAAAACGACGATGCAATTCATTCTTTTCTATAAAGTCGTCGATACAGCAAAGTTTTTATTTGAAGTAGAGGCTTTTGAAAGGTTTGTTGAATTGCAAAGCAAGACTGTCTTAAAAACCTTATTGCTTCAGCATCCCGAAATCGAGGGAGAGGAAATAAGGGAAAGGTTTACCCAAGTAATGGAAGAGAAGATGGCTCGAATCGGGATTGAAATTGTTGATCTCTATATTATGTCTTAGGCTAGAGACGTTTATAGCGAAAAATGAGGGTAGCGCTAGTTAAAAAGATTAGGCAACTACTAGCAAGAATGCCACTTGTTAACGCAAGTTCCTTCGATACGGTTTCTGTCTGTAAAAGAGCCTCGAGATGATCGTTTAATTGTAAAGGAAAATAAGGAAGTCGATGACCAAAGGCTGTTTGAATTAAAAAAGAAAGAAATAGCACAAGGGCAGATAATCCAAAGACTACCCCCGGCTTCGAACTGAAGGCACTCCAAACCATATTTAAAGCGAGCAGGCTAAGGAACCAAAGACTATAAAAAATATAGAGTTGTATAAACAAGGTGAAGGAAAGTTCCCCATAAAGGATAGAGGTATAATACCAATTAAGAAATAGGGCAATGAACAAGCCGATAAGGTTCATCGTCGCTAAACTAGCCCATTTCGCTGTAATATAATGTAAAGGACGAATCGGTTTGGTGAACATGATTTCTGCGATTCCTTTTTGTCTTTCCCCGGCAATCGTTCCCATAGCTAGGGCTAGAACAATTAGGCTTCCTAACAAACTTAATTGATCTAAACCTAGTCGCACCGCTTCATGGGCTTCCAATGAGGCTACCTCGAAGACTGCCCCTTCTGGTAAACCGCCAGAGAGCTCGATAATTTCTGGTAAATAATAGTAGGTCAACGGATCGACTAGGGCTAATAAAGTCAAGACTAAAGGAAACCATAAGAGCTGTTTATTTCGCCAACGAAATAATAGTTCCTTTTGATATAGTACAATCCATTGGTTCATTGTTGTTTCACCGCCTTCATAAACATTTCTTCCATCGTTATATCAGCAAATTGAAAGCTCGTGACCGGTAGTTGATGGAGGTAAATGCATTCGAGCAATTCCTCTCTTGCCATTTCAATATCTGATACAAAAAAGATGTATTCCTGGCCATGTTGCTCAAAGGATTGGATAGATTTTAAGGAAGAAAAGAGAAGGGATAGATCTTTTTCCTTTTCTTGGAACCTAGCGATAATTTTCTTGCTAGCATATTTCCTCTTTAAATCCTCTAATTTTCCGTCTTCTAAAATCTTTCCTTCTTTCAATAAAATCACTCGGTCGCTTACTTCTTCGGCATCTTTTAAAATATGTGTAGCAAAAAAAATCGTTCGTTCAGCTTTAAAACTTTCAATTAATTGCAGCACTTCCCGACGTCCAATAGGGTCTAAGGAAGAGACTGGCTCGTCGAGCAATAGGATTTTAGGCCGGTGCAAGATGGCTTGAGCCAATCCAAGACGTTGCTTCATTCCACCAGAATAATTGCTAATCAATTTATCTTTTGCAAAAATCAAACCGACTCGTTCCAAGGCCTCATCTACCCGGAAGTTTCGTTCTTTAGTAGAAAGATTGTAGAGCTTTCCGATAAATTGTAAAAACTCTTTCCCGCTCATCCACTCGTAAAAATGAGGGTATTGGGGTAGGTAGCCAATCAATTCCTGCAGATCCTTTCCCTCGTATGTACAACGGATTCGGCCTTGATCCGCTGCGTATAATCCTGTAATTGTCCGAAGTAAGGTCGTTTTTCCTGCACCATTTGGTCCGATTAGGGCGGTACAAGTACCTTCTTCCAGATGGAAGCTTACGTCCTTAATTACCGGCTCACGGTTGAAGGATTTTCGAAGCTTTTCTACATGTAACATTAGTTGTCCTCCTTTTTTCCAAGAAGGAAGTATAAAACTGGGCCTAATATGCTGACAAAAAGAATGATTAAGAGCCAGAGCAGTTTTGGTCCCCGGGTTACCTCTTGCTTTCTCCAATCAATCAGGGCCAGTACGATTAAGAGAATTTGTATAAATAAGAGGGGAGCCAGTAAGGCAAAATCAACACTATCCATTTCTTTACCTCCAAATTTATAATTGATTTACGATAAGGATGATGACCAGGGGGAGGCCGATAAGCAGTACGAGTAAGATCCAGGATAGGGGGTGGGCCCAATTATTGGTCCAGCCTATCCCAAAGCGTTTTTCAACAAAGATGCTCGGGTCTTCCTTGTTGAAATAAAACTGCCCCAACTTCCAATACCGGTCCTCGTCTCTTTCTACTTTTTTGGAATCTTTTTTTCCTTCGACTTCTATCCGGCTTCCGCCTTGACCGGTTTGGAGAGAAAGCCAGATACTACCTAGAAGGATGAAACCGATTGTCGTATAGTTGACGAAATCTAGGTAGGGGAGTAGGTTCTCGTAGAGCATGGATAATTGCATAAAACTAAACATGGCGACCATCAAGCTAGCTGATAGGAATAAAAAGATCGACCATCTCCGACGAAAGAGGAGGTTTTGTTTTTTACTAGTCTCAGGATTGCTTGGTGATAGTTGTTGTTTCGAGTTAGCAATAATGTAATCGACAAAGAGAAAGAGCCCGATTAAAAACAATTGCAAGATTGGTAGTTGCATTAGGGAGCCGGGTGTTTTCTCAGTATAGGTAATCTCCCCTGAAAAACTGATATGGCGCCAAACTTCATCGGGAAAGGCATCGTACATAAGGAAAGAGTAAAGGGCTGTCGCCAGGCTGATTCCCAAGGGTAAGAGATAATAGTACTTCGAAAGGGTCATGGCTTCCTTCCGAAAGGCTAGGTCGACCACCGTTTCTTCAATAAAGTCTTCCTTCCAGTTTTCTTCCTGCTTTAACTTTTTCATTTTAAAATGAAAGGGGAGGTAGGCAAGAAAGCCTAGGAGCAAGTAAAGGATGATCCCTAGAGCTACACCGATCTCTATGACTCCTTCGCTAGCCTTCGTTACTAAAAGAAAAAGAAGGATACCTAATACGATATTAGTCGTTAGCATAATTAGGCAGTATTGCCTGCGCATTTGCCCTAAGTCCTTTCTTTCGTAATAGCTTTCTGGGATAAAAACCCCGAAGCTCTCGGTTTTACGGGTTAAATAGGGCATGAAA
This sequence comes from uncultured Pseudogracilibacillus sp., assembly GCA_937974845.1. GTDB lineage: Bacteria > Bacillota > Bacilli > Bacillales > Amphibacillaceae > Pseudogracilibacillus. Next base: position 31,663 of record CALJVC010000078.1, read on the forward strand.
CTAATCATGATTCCAACAGAAAAGAAAATAAGCAAGATAAAGGTTTTACTAGCAGTCATCGCTCTCCCCCTAACTCTCGATAGATTCTACGGACAATTCCTTCTAGATTCTCCTGGTCTACTTGTCGCAGACTGGCTTCTGCAATCAGTGGTCGAAGTTTTTCTTCAATTTTCTTTAGATACGCTTCATCAGCCTTGCCAGGTCCCTTGGGTGAAACGATGGCCCCCCGCTGGCGGTGAATCTGTAAAAAACCTTCCTCTTCCAATTGCTTGTAGGCCTTGTTGACCGTATGCATATTGATTCCGAGGTCGCTAGCTAGTTCTCGAACGGAGGGTAATCTTTCCCCAGGTAGTAAGCGTTGTTGGGCCATTCCAATTATAAGTTGTTGCTTTAACTGTTCGTATATTGGGGTATCAGAATCGAACTGTATTTGAATAAACAAGGAAATCATCCTTCGCCTTATTTATATGCTATATGTTATAGTTAGTATATAACACATATTATAAAAGAGGCTAGGACAAAACTCAACCCATAAAAAAATGAAGCTCG
>CALJVC010000079.1 GCA_937974845.1 uncultured Pseudogracilibacillus sp.
AAGGTGTGCATGTGGAAGCCTAATAATGTTTTTAGTTAAGTATGCGCAGAAAGCGATATCATTATTAGGGATTAGTAGGATTACTCACCCCTGCCTATTCTCGTAGGCAGGGGTTTTTTATTTTTACTTATGAAGGAGATCGAGTAAAACAACTATAAAAAGGAGAGATAAAATTGAAATTTAGTCAAAAAATGAAACAATATTTATCGGTATTTTCTATTGTTTTATTGTTGTTTTCATCCTTCCCAAGTCAAAGTTTCGCTCATAACTTGGAAATGGAAGATTTAATTGAACCGAGTGAATTAATTGACGAGACGGCAGGAGAAACCAATAATTACGAAGCTGATAACTATTCATCGGAAGAAGATAGAAAAGTTAAAGTTAAAACAGAGAATACAAGAGAAGCAAAAGATGGCATAAAAGCTAAAACCAAAATAAAGAAAGAAGAAAAAAATGAAATAAAACAGCAAGAAAGGTCTACAGCCACAGAAGATAAGACTGTAAAAATAAAAGAACAAACATCAGTATCTGAAAATTTATCAGATCAAGAAACGAAAGAATTAGAGGCAGGCGAAGTTCTTTTCACAATACCTGAAAATGCTGAACTGTTTATCGGAACAAAAAGTAAACATTTTATTAAGTTTGATGAAGTAGAGCCGGCAGAAGAGGCAATTCATAATGGTGATGGTACGAAAACTTATTTTTATCAATTAGAGGCTAATAAAGAATATAATTATCGTGTAAGTGAAGAAGGAAAGTTAACTAACACAGGAACTTTTAGGGCTAATAAAAACAACACAGAATTAGAAATAACGAAGGCGGATTTAGAGGCTTTCAATCCTAAAGCAATTTTAAATCGTGGAACATATATTGAGGGTAATATTTTCTTGAACATTAATGAACAAAATCATTTACAGCTTGCTGAAAATGAAACTTTTAAATTACTTCCAATGCGTAATTGGCAAGCGTTAATTGAAGGTATTAACAATTATTTCTTCGAACCAGATTTTCATTATGAAATTATTACAGGTGACGATGTAATTTCAATTCATCCAGACGGTCCTGGTAGTTATGCAGAAATTAAAGCTGAACGTGAAGGTACAGCGATTGTAAAAGTTACATACGATGCATTAAAAGTACACGGTTCAGCATATGAAGGTGGAAACTTCAGTGCAATTTGGCCAGAAAATGTCGGCTTATTTGTTGTGACTGTTGGTGATAAAGTCGATATCGATACAGGTATTGAAAGTAATAAAGAAAGAAATATTAAGGCTGGAATTTCAGGTAACCTACAACAAGGTGTCTTTGATGCTGAAATCGATAGTGTTTATTATTTAGAAGATGAACCGGGGGCTTATTATACTTTTACACCTGAAGAAGGAGCAGAGGTTTCGGTATTACGCCCAACGATTAATCATGAACAGGGTACTGCCTCTTATGGTGATGGAAAGTTTACAAAAGATGAAGTTGTAAAAAATGATGATGATTCTTTTACGATTTTATTAACAGAAGGTCGTAACATTGTAAAAGTTGAAAAAGATGGTCAAGCTGCTTACCATGTGATGACTGCTAGACCTTTAAATGTGGAAATTGAAAACCTTTCAAACCCAGGTCAAGAAGTCGCTCCTGGCGATGAAGTTAAGGTTACTTTTAAAGGATTATCGTTTCCGGCAAATAAGCTAGCGGGAATTTATAACTTTACTGCCCAGTTAATTTTTAGTTCTCATGATGGCAAAGAGCTCTTTAAGGGTGATCGTAGGCAATACAATATAACTACTCAGGCAAACTCAATTACTTTTACAGTTCCCGAAGGTCATGAAGGGGCCTATTATTTAAAGGACGGCCATATAAGTTTAGGTTTTTTTGGTAGTCCGATTGGCTCTCATCACGATATTGATGCTGAAGTAGGAGCTGTACCAAATTTTAATGCACAACAAGTTGAGGGATATTATAGTATTTTCCCTGAGATTGAAATCCTCCCTGATGAAAATGCATCGGATGAACCTGAAGTAGATCTTGAGCCGTTAGAGGATTTAATTGCTAAAGCCAAAGAAATGGCAAAACAAACTGAACTTTATACAGAAAAAACATTAGCTAACTTAAAGGATGTTATTAAAGAAGTAGAATCAACGCTCGATACAATCGATGATGAAGTGGCGTTACAAAAGAAAATGGATGCCTTAAATGGAGCAATTGAACAGTTAAGACAAAAAGCTGATAAATCATCCTTAGAAGAGAAAGTTCAAGAAGCTAAAGCTATCGATTTATCTAATAAGACTGAGGATAGTAAAGAGAATTTTAAGTCAGTTTTAAATGAAGCTATAACGGTTTTAGAAAATAATGAGGCAAGCCAAGAACAAATTGATCAAGTTTTAGAAAAATTGAATAAGGCAATCAAAAACTTGCAAGACCGTGCTCCCCCAGTGGATGAAGTTGAAGTTTCTGTTCGTATTGAAGGACATAAAGAAACTTTAGTCGAACCGACGAAGTTAAAAGTAAGTTCCTTTGATTTAGCGCCGTACGTAACAAGTGGAGAGATAGAAAACTTTGATAATCCAAGAGCTATTCATGCTATCATAGATGCTTTACAAACGATTGAAGGCTTTGATGCAACAGATGAAGAACAATTTAAGTTAGGTTTTGGTGGAAACTATATTGAACAAATTGGTGATGAGGGACAATTTACAGCAGGTCAAAATAGCGGTTGGATGTACGCTGTTAACCATAACACTCCTGATATCGGTGTAGCTGATTATGAATTAAAAGATGGAGACACAATTGTTTTATATTTCGTCGAAGACTTCATGGATAATATTTATACCTGGTTTAATAAAGAAGGATATACTGTATCTATTAGTGAAGAGGCTACCTTCGTGCTAAATGGCTTTAGTGAATATCAAGATGACTCAGTAGAGGGTAGTTCCTTATTAATCGATAACAAACCTTATGAGATAGATGGCGAAAAGGTTCTATTCGATAAAGACGGAAAAGTTACGGTTATTTTTGATGAACCGGGAACTTATCTATTATCAGCAATTCGCTACAATGAAAATGGTGTAGTAAACATTTCACGTCCATATGCTGTAGTTAATGTCGTTGATGAAGGTGTGGAACCGGAATTAGACGAAACACCACCGGTTATTTCTATTCGAGGAATTAAAGATGGACAGAAGTTTTTACAAAATTCCATTGAGTTTTCTGTAGAAGTAGTTGATGATGTCGATGGAAAAGTAGACCCAGTAGTGAAAGTAAATGATCAGACTGTACCCATGAAGGATGGCAAGTATCAAGCTATTTTAAAAGAAGGTAAAAATACGATTACAGTTGAAGCAAAAGACAGGGCTGGTAATAAGGCTACCGAAGAAATTACGGTGATTTATGAAAAGCCTCAACTTGATGCATCAATAGATAAAGCTTTAAAAGATTTGATTGACTATGTATTTAAATCAGGAGTTAAGAGTGATTGGCTAGCCATTGGATTACATCAGGCTGGTGAAAAAGTTCCTGCCTCGTACAAAGCTACCTTTGCAGACAATGTAAAGGAACAAGTGATAAAAGCAAACGAAACTGATCGTTTACTTATTACAGATGTTGAAAGATTAGTACTTACCTCCTTAGCTTTAAATATTGATCCAAGGGATATTGATGGCGTTAATTTAGTCGAACTTATTTATAATAGTCCGGATAGAACTCTCTGGGATGGAACAGTAGTCGACACCTTAACTTATCAAGGAAATAATGGGATTGCCTTTGCCTTAATCGCCCTTGATTCGGCGGACTTCTCAATCCCTGATCAGGCAAAGTGGACACGTGAAAAGTTAGTTAATGAACTTTTACGCAATCAAAATAAAGATGGATCTTGGAGCTTGAATAAAGAATACGACACTCCTAGTGTTGATATTACAGCCATGGTATTAACAGCTTTAGCTCCATATACGAAGGATGGCAAGGTGAAAAAAGCTGTAGAAAACGGAATAGATTTTTTAGCAAAAGCTCAAGGTGAGGATGGTGGATTTGATGGTGGTAGTATCGTAGGTGGAGTAACAAGTGAAGCTACTGCTCAAGTCATCATTGCGTTAACAGCAAATGGTATTGATCCAAAGAGTAAACAATTCACAAAATCGATGAATTTAATCGATCACTTATTAAACCATCAATTACCTAACGGTGGCTTTGTCCATACTTTAGGTGATTCAAAAGCAAATGATATGGCAACAGAACAAGCTTTATTAGCCTTATCAGCTTATAAACGTTTTACAGAAGGAAACATGCCAATTTATAACTTTGGTCAAGTCGATGAATTACCATTAGAAAAAATTAATCCAGTGGAAGAATCAGGCAAGGAAGAAGAAAAGCTTCCTTATAAACAAAATGATAAAGATTCAAGTTCTACTCATGGAAAAACTAGTAAAAATAAACAAGAAGAAAATGATGATCGTGATTCTAATTCTAGACAAGAAGAATCTAGTGAAAATGATTCAGTAAGTAACCTTACTAGTTCGTCAAATGAAGAAAATGACGATCATGATACTAATGCTACTTATGAAGAAACTAGTGAAAATAAATCAGAAGGAACTGATAAATTACCAAGTACAGCTACACAAATTTTTACTTATTTATTTTTAGGTTTATTGTTAGTTGGACTGGGGACTATGTTATATGCTCTCCGTAAAAGAAATATAACAATAAGGTAGGTAGATAAGGTGCAACAGATAAAAAGATTATTTCCGATTATATTATTAGCTTTATCTCTTCTTTTTATTTCAGCCTGTGGGCCAATTGAAGAAAAGCCCACAGGTTTGGAAGAAGAAACCAAGCAAGAGTCTGTAGTAAAAGAAAAAGATAAACAGAAGGAAGAAGACAAGAAAGACAAGAAGGACAAAAAGGACAAGAAGGAAAAAGAAGATAAAAAGGAAGAAAAAGCTGAAGAAAGAAAGAAAAAATCAGTAGATCAATCAACTGAAATTAATGAGAGAAGTGTGTCATCAGAATCGGATAAAAAAGTGAGTTCTTCTAAGAAAGAAGATACAACAAAGAAAGCAGAAAAAAATCGTGCAACGAAAGAAAAAACGGAAAAGAAACCGACAAATGAGTCGAAAAAAAGTGATCAGAAAGCAAAGTCTAATACATCAAATACATCTAATGCATCTAAGTCATCCCAAGCGTCGAAACCAAAGCAAACTACGAAGAAAAAGACAGCAACCATTTCCATCAAAATTTCTTCTAATGAAGTCCCATTAGGTCCGACGGAGGTTGAGGTGAAAAATGGTGACACCGTCTTGGACGTATTAAACCGAGTTACGAAAGAAAAAGGCATTCATCGTGATGTAACCGGTGGCGGAAGTAGTGCATATGTAGCTGGACTTGCCAACGTCTATGAGTTTGACCGGGGTCAAGGAAGTGGTTGGATGTACCGGGTAAATGGAATCTTTCCCGACCGTGGAGTAGGTGCAGTATCTGTTAAAGCAGGAGACCGGATTGAATTTTTATACACCATGGATTTAGGGAAAGATCTCGGCGCTGAATTAAAGCCGTTTCGAAGATAATTATTGCTAGAAATAAACCGATCTATTGAAATAGGTCGGTTTATTTAGATTTAATTTTAATGAAAGAGGCATAACTTTATGGAAAATGGATTTCGAGGCTATCATCCTTACGTTGCTTTTCTTTATTATGTTTTTGTCGGTGTATTACTAATGATTTATAATCATCCTTTGTTTTTATCAACAGCTATTTTATTACTTATTTTTGTTAACTTATCCCACGATCGGGGTCAAGAGTTAAAAAAGTGGGCGCTACCCTTAACTATCATGGGGACGATTTTCGCCTTGTTAAATCCTTTGTTAGTTTCCCGGGGCTCCCATATTTTATTTTATTTAGGAAACCGACAAATTACTTTAGAAGCAATCGTCTTTGGGTTGGTAATGGCCTTTATGGTCGTAGCAATCATCATGTTGTTTATTTCATTTAACATTATATTGAATGGAAATAAATTTTTATATATTTTTGCTAAACTGCTCCCAAGAATCGCCTTTTTGGTTATGTTAACAATGCGTTTTGTACCTTTGTTAAAGGAGCGCTACGAAGAGATTCAAGCTGTACAAAAGGTGCGTGGTATGACGATTAGTCATGGTAGGCTGCGGGAACGAGCGAGAAATGGTATGAATCTGATTCAAACCTTGTTAACATGGTCCTTGGAAGAAGCGATTCAAACCGCCGATTCAATGATAGCTAGAGGATATGGGAATAAGCAAAAGTCATCCTATGAATCCTTTGTGATGACAAGAAGGGATATTCTATCCCTTGTCTTGCTATCGATCCTGTTCATTATAAATATCTTAGGTAGTTTGCTAGGGTATGGGAAAATCGTGATTTATCCTATGCTTGGAACTTTACAATTTTATCCGATTGATTATGTTTTATATATAAGTACGATTATTATGATTTCGTTTCCACTAATCGTAGAAGGGATTGAATATGCACAATGGAAGTTTTTCAACTAAAAAACTTAAGCTTTACTTATCCAGAAGAAGAAAAAAAAGTGTTAAAGAACTTATCCCTTACTATAGAATCCGGAGATTTTCTTGTTTTGTGTGGTGCTAGTGGAAGTGGGAAAACTACTTTATTACGAATGTTAAAAAAAGAACTCACTCCCTATGGAAAGCAAAACGGTACTATATTATATCGAGGAAAATCACTAGATCAATGGTCTGAAGCTCTTTTATCAAAAGAAATCGGTTTTTTATTTCAGGATCCTGATAATCAGATTGTGATGGATGAAGTATATGAAGAGATTGTTTTTGGAATGGAAAATTTAAATATTCCACCTATCGAGATGAAAAAGCGAGTTGCAGAACTTGTACATTTTTTTGGAGTTCAAGCTTTATTAAAACAAAAAACATCGGAACTATCCGGAGGACAAAAACAATTAGTAAACTTATTGTCTATCCTTTTACTACGTCCTAAGGTATTGCTTTTGGATGAGCCTACCTCCCAATTAGATCCGGTTGCAGCTCGAGAACTTCTTCAAATATTAGACCGATTGAATAAAGAAATGGGTATGACAATTGTTTTAGTTGAACATCGTTTAGAGGAATTGTTTTCTATCGCTAACAAAGTCATAATGCTTCATGATGGAGAAGTCGTTTATGAAGGTACAAGTAGGGAGGTTGTCTATAATGTATTTCAAAAAAAAGATGAACACTTTATCTCTTATATTCCATCAGTCTCACAATTGTATTTATCAAAAGAGTCGAAAATAAATCAAGAAATGATTCCTCTAAATGTGAATGAAAGTCGTCGTTGGTTACAAAGTAAAAAGTTTACTAAGCTATCAGATAGACCAGATCAGGAAAATTTAGAAAAAAACTCTATCTTAACTATGAATCGTACATATTTTCAATATGAAAAAGACGCTCCTTTTGTTATAAAAAACTGCACCTTGACCCTGAAAGAGGGTGAATTTTTTTCTCTAATCGGGGGAAATGGTTCTGGAAAGTCGACTTTGCTACGTTTATGTATGGGAGTCTTAAAACAACAACGAGGTAAGATTTTATATGAGGGTAAAAAATTAAAAAAATATAAGCAAGAAGAGTTAATTAATGCATTCGCATATTTGCCCCAGCATCCTCTAGCTTTTTATATTAAAGATACAATTGATAAGGAAATGAATGCAATTATTCAAAAACATCGTATTACTAACGGAGATGCAAAAAAGAAACAGTTAAGCTCTCGTTTACAAATAGAGCATATATTGCAACGTCATCCTAATGACTTATCTGGTGGAGAGTTACAAAGGGCAACTTTAGCTTGTTTACTCTTACAATCTCCAAAAGTTTTGTTTATTGATGAACCTACTAAAGGTTTGGACCCCATATCTAAAGAGCATCTAGCCTCCTTACTTCTCGAACTTCAAGAAGAGGGCTTAACAATTTTTATGGTGACGCATGATATTGAATTTGCGGTGCAATATAGTGATCGTTGTGGTATTTTATTCGACGGTAATATTGCAGCCTTAGGTACACCTGAACAGTTGTTTAAAGGGAATTATTTTTATACTACCACAATAAATCGAGCGACGATGGGAAGGGAAGATTTGGAAGTGTTAACCCTAGAGGAGGCTTTGGCTAAATGGCAAAAGGTCGATATCTAACAATTGTTGCAATTGTGATTTTGTTTCTTTTAGTTTTATCGATCGTTTTATTTAATTATAGAGCTTATTTATTATTAAGTTTTATCATTATGGGATTAACGATGATTCCATTTTTTGCTAGGTTTGAAGTAAGAAAAATTTCGAGTCGAGAAATCGTTATTCTAGCTATTTTAGCCGCCATTGCTGCGGTTAGTCGTGTACCTTTTGCTCCCTTGCCAAGTGTTCAGCCAACCTCTTTTGTTATTATTATAACGGGTCTTGTTTTCGGTGCTGAATCTGGATTTATCGTTGGAGCAGTTGCTGCCATCGTATCCAACATCTTTTTAGGTCAAGGTCCCTGGACACCATGGCAAATGTATGCTTGGGGAATGATTGGTATGACAGCCGGTCTCTTCCGAAACACTTGGTGGATGAAACAAATGTGGGGGAAATTACTTTTTGGCTTTGTATGGGGATATTTATTCGGTTGGTTTATGAACCTTTGGATAATTGTTAGTGCAATTGAAAATTTCACTTGGGAGTTTTTCATTAGTATTTATGTTGCAAGTATATATTTTGACCTTGCCCATGCCTTATCAAATGTATTTTTCCTACTTGTTTTCAGTAGTAGTTGGATACGAATATTACAAAGATTTAAACGTAAATATGGCTTGTTGCCACTAGAAACATATATGCAATAAACGTGGGAGGGGCATCTTAAATATATTGCCCCTTTATCGTTATTTTTTTAAATTAATATTATAGTTTGCTTTTTTCCAATAATTGTTCGCTTGAGCAATCGTCTGAAAATGAATCGCAATTACTTGAGAGGCAGCGATTAAGCTATCAGCATTTCGGGAATATTTTGGTCGCAGTTTTTCGCGGATTTTTTTCATTTGGTTGAGTAACTACGACGCCTTTTTGAGCTAATGAAACAGCCAAGGCGAAACCTTCTTCAGGGGTTTTCGTTTTTAAAGATAATAATCGATCACTCACATTTACCACCTCAATTACCTTTTGTTGTTACAGTATGTTATAATTTAAAAAAATGTGCCTTAATCTAGGAATGGGGGAACAAGTATATGCGTTATAAGGACACTTGGGATTTAGATGCGGTTTTTCCCGGCGGGTCAAACTCGTTACAATTAAAAGAGAAAATTAATTCACTTTATAAACAAGTCGAGGAATTTGGAAACAAACTTACTCAACTGGAAAAAACAAAAGATACAACTAAACTACAACAAATTATCGAAATGGATGAACAAATAAGTAAAGGACTTGGACAAGCCCAGACCTTTATTACGATGATTCAATCGGCCTTTATGGATGATGAACATGCAAGCGTTGTCCAAGGGGATATAACGTCTTTATTTGTCGCCTTTCAAAAGGAAAAAATACGACTGAAAAAATTGTTTGCTGAATGGCCAGAGGAAGCTTGGCAAGCCCTATTAAAAAGAGAAGAGTTTAGTTCCATTTCTTTCCGATTAGAGGAGATGCGAACTGAGGCCAACCGTTATTTAGAACCAGAAGTAGAAGCGATTATCGCTGAATTGAATAAAGATGGCATTTCTGCTTGGAGTGAGCTCTATGACAAAATTGTCTCCATTATGACGATTCCTTTTACCGACAAAGATGGAAATACTACAGAATTATCCGTCGGTCAAGCTATGAACCGGATGTATGCTGATCCAAATCCTGAGGTTAGAGAACAACTATTTGTTGAATGGGAAAAAGAGTGGTCTCATTATGGTCCAGTATTTGCCCATGCATTAAATCATCTTGCCGGAAGTCGTTTAACTTTACAAAAGATAGCAAAGCGTGAGCATCACCTAGAAGAACCATTAGAAATTAACCGAATGGAAGAAGCGACTTTAAAGGCCATGTGGTCTGCTATTGAAGCGAAGAAGGAGCCTTTCTACCGATATTTAAATCGAAAGGCAGCCCTATTTGGAATGGAGAATTTAGGTTGGCAAGATGTCGATGCTCCTGTAACTATTGGCGATGTGGAGCCCATGACTTTTACTTATGAAGAGGCGTGTGAATTTATCCTAACTCATTTTAAGACCTTTGGAGATCAACTGACTAGTTTTACAGAATATGCCTTAACTAATCGTTGGGTAGAAGCAGAAGATCGTCCGAATAAACGTCCGGGAGGTTATTGTGCTAGTTTACCAGAGTTTAAAGAGTC
>CALJVC010000080.1 GCA_937974845.1 uncultured Pseudogracilibacillus sp.
AAGGAGAACAGCCTTTTCTTTTATTTTTTACTCTCGTTTTCTTTTTCTTCCTTAGCCTGATTTTCTTTTTCAGTCATTAACTTTTCTAAGTCCTCTTGTAATTTTACGCGGTAGATGGGATTGTTGAGAGTTTCCGCAATTGTTTTTTCTATATGAGAACGAAATTGTTGACTTTTGAGTAACTTAATCGTCTGTTCCTGCATCTCGGGATTTTGTAAGATTTCCATCATCTTCTTTTGAAATTCAGCATCGCTCATCAAGTCTTTTAACATTTTTTCCTGCTCTTTGGCAAAGGACTCGTGGAATTTTTTTACAAAGTTAGGGTCAGAAAATAACTGCTCCCACATAGCCTTTCCCTTGTTTGAAAATAGTGTATCCGTTAAGGTTTCCTTCACTACGTCAGATTCGATGACAAGGTGTTGCTTTAATTCATCATCTGATATGATATCTAACAATGCTTTTTTTCCCTCATCGGTTTTTAGCATATCGACCATCATCTGTTTTGTTTGTTCATAATCGACTTCATTTTTTACTTCACTACCACAACTTACTAATACAATTAGAATAAGACATAATAGGACAAGCCTTTGTAATGCTTTCATTATTTGCCCTCCCTTTGCTTTATTTAATATGTTAAATTTCCTACAATAATATGCATAAAGAAGATATAATAACCCATTCATGGTAAAATACTGAGTGATATTCCTTGATAGGAGGACGTAACTTGAATAGCAGAAAATTTGTACATTTATTTTTCCAAACCTTGTTAATCGGTTGGTTAGCAGGCTTACTCACTAGTTTTTTTGTACATTATTCAATATATGCAACCTTTTTATCTCCCTTTGATGGGAAGGAACTTTTAGGCCTTTTTCTGTTTTATAGTGGTAAGGCCTTAGTATATACAGTAATAGCCCAAACAGGCTTCTTTGCCTACCTTTTTATCAATATGTATGGCAGGAACTTTTTCCGCTCCTTTTGGCCGACGGTGCAGGTTTTAGTGATTGCCTTTGTTTTATTCGATATCGTTTATTTTACTAGTAAGTCCCTATCTCTTACTTTCCGTCTTGGGTTGATGTTTGCTATTTTAATTGGAGCGCTCGTTATCGCTTATTTAAAGGTGAGGGAGACAAACCGTACGGCCTTTATTCCGGCGCTTTTTGTGATGGTCGTTATTTTAACTTTGGAATTATCCCTCGTATTAAGAACGGGTGAAAAGAGGGAAATTATTCTCATGCTAGTCCCGCTTTTTGTTGCGACTGCCTTCCAACTGATGCGGCTACATGAAGTTACGAAGGTAGATCCAGAACATCAGAAGCGGATTGAAGAAAGAAGAAAGAAACGTTTAGAAATGCAAAAGCAAAAGCTTAAGGAAAAAGAAGCCAAGCAAGCGACGAAAAGCAAACCATCTAAGGAATCAAAAGAAGAAAAAGGAAAAAAGGCCGAAAAAGCTTCTACCACTTCTAAAAAGGGTCACCAAAGGAAGAAGAAAAAGAAAGCATAATACGAGAAAAGGACGAGGGAACTCGTCCTTTTACTTATTTTCCTTTGATATGATTTCCGTCCATAGAGCTGTTATTCGACTAAAGACTCTTCGACCGTCGCTCCATCCTTTAACTCGGAAATTGTTATAAAGGAAAATTCTTTTTTCTTAAAATAGGGTAAAATTTCTTCCAAGGCTTTAGCTGTTTGTTTTGCTACATCCGATGCATGAAATAGAAGAATATCCCCTTTTTTTGCCTTGGTGCTTTCCTTTACAATCGTCTCGATTCCAGGGTTTTCCCAATCCTTCGAAGCAATGCTCCAATGTACGACTTCTAACTCGAGGGATTTTGCTAATTCAATGACCTCTTCATTAAAGATGCCACTCGGTGGTCTAAGGTAACGGACCTTTTCATAGCCTAGCTTTCGAAATATTTCTTTTGCATAGAGAATATCCTTTTTTACTTGATCTATTTCTTGATCTAGATAGTTTTTATATCGATAGCCTAGCATTCCGAGCTCATGACCCTGTTCGGTAATATCATCGAGAATTTGTGGATGTCTTTCTGCCCATTCCCCACTTACAAAAAAGGTAGCTCGAACCTTTTCTTTTTCTAAGACCTTTAAAATGTCGTATACTTTTTCTTCTCCCCAACTGATATTAAAGGTAAGTGCAATTGCTTTTTCATCGACCTTTCCTTTGACTAGAGCTGTAGTTTTTACTTGTTTTTGAAATAACAGATTAGCTCCAAGGTATACGAAGAAGGCGAGCGCTACGATGAGAATAAAGAAGACTCGTCTACGTTGTTTACGTTGAAAGTTAAAGGAATAAAATCGCCCCATCCATTCATCACCTTTCTTAATCCTTTCATAATCTCGGTTCGTGAATATGTGTTTAGTAACCTAATAGAGTATATGTAAAGTAGCTTCTTAATATGTCCAAGCTCAAATAGCTATTAAAAAATCTTCGAAAGAAGTGACTATCTTATTTATATAAGAAAAAGTAGAGATTGGATGGAAAAAAGTATATTAAATAATATAGTTGTCATTCTTAAAAAAATATGTTATATTATAAAAGTCGCTGTTAGAAGCGATGGTAATTGCTCTTTGAAAATTGAACATGGACCAATATGTGCGAGCAAGTTAAACGTAA
>CALJVC010000081.1 GCA_937974845.1 uncultured Pseudogracilibacillus sp.
TCCAATTCGGTACTTGAAAAAACTCTTCCTTCTTCATGTCATCACCTCGAGGTCAAAAGCTACACATTGATGCCAGTTGCAACATCAAAATGTCCGATTATATCTTTTTAAACCGAATTTTTTGTAAACATATCGTATTAAGGGTAACACATTTCCTTTAAATGGGTAAGTATTTTCCGGCCTAGGGTACCGGCTTCCTCACTAACAACTTCTCATTAATAAGGAAGTGGTGGAGAATTTTTTTCATAAAACGTCTGGCAACCCCCAGGTTTTCTATGTCTTTTTTTCTAGTCGCATCGATTTATTCCTTCTAGTGCTTGTATAAAAAATTAGTCTATTTTGAAGCTAAAGACTAAAATACCGGCTAATTATTGTGTGATATAAACAATTTGTCTTAATCTTTTTAGCCCTGTCTCCTATAGACTTTTTGTCGTACAATTGTTATACTAACCCTTAGGGTTCTTTTGGCTTAGGAATAAAAGACTATAAGGGAGTGTAACCTAGTTCATGAAACAAGAATCACAACGGAACTTCATTACGAGATGGTTTAGAAAATCTCTTCTTAGACAGTTATTAATACCCTTTATTGTGTTACTCATATTCGTAGGAGGACTTATTTCCTTCGTAAGTTATAAGTCGAGTGCTGACCTTACGACAGAAGAGCTCTCGAACAATGTCGAATCACAGATGGAAACATTGAGTGATACGTTTGATATTTACTTTTCAGATATAGAAAGTATTCTAGAACGATTTGCTAATCATGAATTGTTGCTCGACCCCCTTGGGAATAGAAAAGAGCTTCTAAAAGCTTTCCAAGAGACGGTCGATGTCACGCCAGCAATTACAAACCTTTATACCGGACTAGATACCGGTGAGATCGTCCTTTATCCCGAAGCGGATCTGGGCGAAGACTTCGTCGTAAAAGAAACAGCCTGGTTCCAAGCAGCGACCGAAGCCGGCGATGAAATCGTTTGGACAGAACCCTTTATCGATGCTAGCACAGGAGAAATCGTCGTCGCCGCTGCAAAAGCCCACTACGATGGGGATAAACTTGTCGGAGTCGTTGCCGTCGATATTCAAGTTCAAGAATTAATCGATATTACTAATAAAATTGAAATCGGGGAAACGGGCTATGCCATCATCATCGATGAAACGGGCCGACTCATCGCCCACCCTGACGAAGCGATGATTGGTGAAAATATTTCCGAAGAAGCCTATTATGAAAAAATGGTCGCTAACGATGATGGTACGGGCTTAATCGAATATAAAAAGGACGGCAAGAACCTACTGATCGGCTATGCCCATAATAATACGAGCGATTGGATCGTTGGAGGTATAGTCAACAAGGCGGACTTTGCGAAAAAAGCCCGCGGTGTAATTACACCAATTGTCGTTACCTTTATTATCGTAAGTATTTTCGTAATTCTTTTCTCTTTATGGATTACGAAGAAAATTACCGGTGGTTTACAGCGGGTCGTTACGAGAATGAAAGAAATCGCTGACGGTGACATTAGTAAAGAAGCGCTAACCGTCGATAGCGAAGATGAAATCGGCCAACTTATTCTAGCGACAAACGAGATGAATGACCAAATGCGTAACCTCCTAGCCCAGGTACAATACGTCTCTGATACGGTGGCCGAAGAAAGTCAAGGCTTAAGTGATGCCTCCCATGAGGTCACTGCTAACACTGAGGAAATTTCAGCTACCATGCAAGAGTTAGCCGCCAATGCTTCGACCCAGGCTGACCATACGACAGATCTTTCTGAAATAATGGAGACCTTCTTAACTAAAGTACAGGAGGCTAATGAAAAAGGTACCGGCGTTTACGATAGTTCAAAACAAGTCTTAGACCAAACAGTCGAAGGCTTCGAATTAATGGAGGCTTCTACAGAACAGATGCAACGGATTAACAATATTGTCCGTAGTTCAGTCGAAGACGTTAAGCAGCTTGAAGAAGAGTCAGCTAAAATCTCTGAATTAGTCGCCGTGATCGAAGATATTGCAGAGCAGACTAACCTTCTAGCTTTAAATGCATCGATCGAAGCCGCCCGAGCTGGCGAACATGGCCGGGGCTTTGCTATTGTCGCTGAAGAAGTAGGGACCCTAGCCCAAGGCGTAGCAAACTCTGTCACCGATATTACAAAAATTGTGACGGATATCCAAAAGGCTTCGTCGAACGTTACCAAGTCCTTAGAAGCGGGGTATGAAGAGGTAGAAGCCGGGGCAGTACAGATTACTGATACCGGAAAGACCTTCCACGAAATTTCCCGTGCTATTGAAGTAATGGTAGAGCACATTAACGACGTCAGACATAATCTAGAGGAAATTTCCGAGGAAACTAGTGAAATGAATCATGCAATTCAAGAAGTTGCAGCGATTACCGAAGAGGCCTCAGCAGGAGTCGAGGAAACATCCGCAGCTACCCAGCAAACGAGCGGGGCGATGCAACAAGTAGCAGCAACCTCGAACCAGTTGACAGAAATTGCCCACCGTTTAAAAGCGCTCGTGAACGAATTTAAATTATATTAAACAAGCAAATAGTTTTTACTAGATAGGTAGGGTCTCCTCCTTTTCCTGATTCTAAATAGGAGACCCTTCCTCTATAACTAGATAAGTGTAGGCTTCTTTGAACGCTTAAACCGGCGAACAAAGGAGCCTTTTTCTTAACATCATAAAATTAGCCCGACATTCCTACTCTTCATAAGTAAGTTTTAACCATTGCATGTTTCTTAAAACATGCTATAGTATGTACTAGAGTTTTCTTTTATAATCGCTATTTTTTTCTTTCACACCGCTATCATCGTTAGCATTTCTCTATTCAATTCCTTTAGTAAACATCAACGCTACACTTCCCATACTCATCATATCCTTCACCTTAGAAACATAGATTCTAACACATATAATAAATGACCCCCACCAAGAAAACAGAAGGTCGATTGACTTTTTGCGTAAAATTTAGTACTATATATATTTGTCCATCCAAATTAGAGTAAGGAGTGAAGCAGATTGAGAAGATATATATCTTCTAAGATGCAGTTTTTTACAATCGCAGCTCTGTTTATTTGGTTGAAATCGTATATTATCTATCTTTTCGAATTCAATTTAGATATTCAAAATGGCTTACAACATTTCTTATTATTTATAAATCCATTAAGCTCCACACTTATTTTCCTAGGGATCGCTCTTTTTGCCCGGGGGAGACGGGTGGGCGGGTACATTTGGATTATTCATTTTTTCATGAGTGTCCTATTATATGCCAACGTCGTCTTCTACCGTTTTAATAGCGACTTTATTACGCTACCCTTGCTCACACAAACGAGCAACTTTGGAAGCCTCGGTAGCAGTGTGATTAACTTAATGGCTTGGCACGATATTTTATACTTTTTAGACGTCGCCCTATTACTCTACTTGTTTTTAACGAGTAAACAGATTTGGTCTAACGAGCGGATGAAATTACGCCGTCCGATTTTAATTATTAGTGCGGGGGTACTCGTCTTTTCTATTAACCTAGCTCTAGCTGAGTTAGATCGACCACAACTATTAAAGCGCACCTTCGACCGAAACTATATCGTGAAATATTTAGGTGCCTATAACTTTACGATTTATGATGCGATTCAAAATTTAAAAACATCGACCGAAAGGGTTTTGGCCGATAGCGACGATGTGACGGAAGTTCGAAACTATTCTATGCTGAAATATGCTGAACCGAACGAGGAGCTTTTCGGAGTAGCTAAAGGAAAGAATATTATTAAGATTCACTTAGAATCCTTCCATTCTTTCCTGATTAACTTTGAATTAAATGGCGAAGAAGTCACACCCTTTTTAAACTCTTTAGTCAACGAACATCAAGATGAGTTTACCTATTTTGAAAACTTCTTCCACCAGACGGAGCAAGGAAAGACCGCTGATGCGGAGTTAATCGTCGATAACTCCTTATACGGCTTGCCCCAAGGAAGTGCCTTCGTTACGAAGGGAAAAAATACTTATCAAGCTTTACCGGCCATTTTAAAACATGAACAAGGTTATACTTCCGCCGTATTACACGGGGACGGGAAGTCTTTCTGGAACCGGGATGAAATTTATAAACAATTCGGAATCGACTACTTTATCCATGAAGATTATTACGATATGCGGGAAGAACAGGTCATTGGTTATGGTCTAAAGGATAAACCTTTCTTTAAAGAATCGATGCCTATTCTCGAATCGTTCCCTGAGCCCTTTTACGCTCACTTTATTACTTTGACACATCATCATCCATACTTAATCGATGAAGAGGATGCAACGATTCCACCGGCCGAAACCCAAGATGCTTCGGTCGATCGGTACTTCCAGACAGCCCGTTACTTAGACGAGGCTTTAGAGATGTTCTTTGAGGACTTGAAAGAAGCTGGTTTATACGAAGATTCAGTCATCTTCCTGTACGGTGACCATTATGGTATTTCTGACAACCATTTACGGGCTTTAAGTGAGATTTTTGATACGAAAATGGATGCCTATAAGTACGCCAACTTACAGCGCGTTCCTTTCTTAATAAAAATCCCTGGCGTCGAAGGTCAAGGTACGATTTCTGAATACGCCGGACAAATCGATGTCATGCCAACCCTTATGCATTTACTCGGTATCGATGCTCGAGACTATATCGTCTTCGGTACTGACATGTTCAGTGAAGAACACAACGACATCGTCATCTTCCGGAATGGTGACTTCTTTACTGAAGAATATGCTAAAGTAAAAGGGAACTACTACGATAACCGTACCGGAGAAGAAATTGAAGAACCGAATGAAGAATTAAAGGAAATTAACCAACAAGTTCTGCATGAATTAGAGCTTTCTGACAAAGTATTACAAGGGGATTTATTACGGTTCTATACCCCTAAGGATGACTGGGAACCGGTCAATCCTTCCGATTACTTTTACGATGAAAACCAAATCTACATTAAACCTAACCTCATCGAAAAATGGCTGGGAGATCAAGATATAGAGGACGATGAGGAAGAAATGATTTTAGAAGAAGGTTTAGAAAAATAAAAGATTACGGAAGCAAGCACTGACTTGCTTCCGTTTTTTATTGTCTTGAAGGGTCCTAGTATATGCCGGAAAGTTTTCTTATAAAAAAAGTCGGACTAGATACAAGGGTAAAGGTTCTTGTAAATAAATGTTCCTTCTAGATATAAGAGTAGGGGGCCTTGTAAATAAAATTTTCTTCTGTTTACATTGGCGGGCGCCCATATAAACAGTTTTTTATCCTATTTACACTAGAGCCCTCTACTGTAAACAGAATATAGTTTTTAAAAATCCTATTTACAGTAGACGGGTTTACTGTATACAGAATAATTTTTTTAAAAATCCTGTATACAGTGGAAGCTTCTACTATATACAAAAGATAGTCTCCATTTACAGTAGGAGGACTTGCTGTATACGAAAGTTTTATCTATATACAGTAGAGTAGTCCCTTATAAACGAAAAACTTAACGATTTACAGTAAATCGATTCCTTGTATACGAAAGCTATTAATCATTTACAGTAGATTAGTTCCTTATATACAAAACTATGAACATTTACAGTAAAACAGCTACTTATAAACAAAAATATTAACCCTTTACAATAGAGTAGCTCATTGTAAATAAAAAAACTCCCTATATACAGGAAGTTTTCCTCTGAATAAATTGACTGAAAATTTTAAAAATTAAACCCTCTAGTTGCTCCTTACTAGAGGGTATTGTTATTTATGCGGTATGGCCATTAGCCAATCGCTGGATTAATGGTATTTGATCAATGTCGAAGTTTCCTCCACTAACGATGACACCACAATGACGGGATTTGATAGCATCGTTATGGGAAAAGAGGGCAGCGAGGGCCGCTGCACCTGCCCCTTCCATTAATGTCTTATTCCGTTCTAACATATAGAGAATTGCCTTTGCAATCTCTTCTTCTGTTACCGTCACAATATCGTCTACGTACTTTTCAATTAATGGTAAGGTTTTTTCTCCTGGAGTTTTTACAGCGATTCCTTCAGCAATCGTATCTGCCCGAAGGGGTCGGGTTGCTTTAATTCCATGAAAGGCATAATAGGCTGGTGGAATATAATCCGCCTGTACCCCTATAATTCGGATGTTTTTGTTGACGTGCTTTGCTGCGACGGCCATTCCACTAATTAAACCGCCACCGCCGATTGGTACGATAAAGGTGTCGATACGATCCTCCTGGCGCAAGGTCTCCATCGCAATCGTCCCTTGACCTGCCATCACATCATAGTCGTCAAAGGGATGGACATAGGTAGCACCGGTCTTTTTCTGCGATTCCATCGATGCTTCATAGGCTTCCTGGAAGGAGCTACCTGTTAAAACGACCTTTGCACCGTAATTTTGCGTAGCTTCGATTTTCGCCTGGGGCGTTTTTTCCGGCATGAAAATCGTTGCCTTTGCCCCAAGCTTCCGGGAGGCGTAAGCGACCCCCTGGGCGTGGTTCCCCGCCGAAGCAGTAATCACGCCCTTTTCCAGTTGTGCTTTCGAAAGTTGCATCAGTTTAAAGGTTGCGCCTCGGAACTTAAAGGCGCCGGTCTTTTGTTGGTTTTCCATTTTGAAATATACTTTTTTATCGACGATTCGATTCGTCGTCTCGGATGTAATCAACGGTGTTCGATGTACGATTGGCTTGAGCCGTTCGTACGCTTGATATATTTTTTCTCCAGTTAATAAATCCCCAATGATTCCACACTCCCTAAAAATTTGCGCTTAATAGCTTAGGCTAAATGGTTTGCTTCTTCGTAAGCTTTAATCTTATCCTCTAACTGTAACGTTAAATCAATCTCATCCCATCCGTTTAGTAAATTTTGTCGATTATATTCTGGAATGTCGAAATCTAAGGTCGTTCCTTGATGATCGGTAACAGTTTTTGCTTCTAAATCGATTGTTAACGTTAGCTCGTTTTCTTCCGCTTCTTTCATCCATTGATCTACTTGTTCTTTCGGCACTTCGATCACTAGTAAACCATTTTTTAATGAGTTATTATAAAATATGTCAGCAAAGCTAGGTGAAATAACGGCTTTAAACCCATAATCTAATAAAGACCAAGGGGCGTGTTCCCGCGAGGAACCGATTCCGAAGTTTTCCCCGGCGAGTAAAATAGACGCCTCTTTATATTTAGGTTGATGTAGACTAAAGTCTTCCCGTTTATTACCGTTCTCGTCAAAGCGCCAGTTATAAAACAAGTTTTTACCAAAGCCAGTACGTTTAATACTTTTTAAAAATTGCTTCGGTATAATCTGGTCGGTATCTACGTTCGTTCGATTTAACGGATAAACTAAGCCTGTATGTCTTTTAATTGGTTCCATCCTTCGTCCCTCCTAAATGGTTGATAATTCGTATTCGCGAACGTCGACAAAACGGCCTTCAATCGCCGCTGCTGCTGCCATCTCCGGACTCACAAGGTGGGTTCTGGCGCCATTCCCTTGTCTACCTTCAAAGTTTCGGTTCGAGGTTGAAGCACAACGTCCTCCTGGAGGTACGATATCTTCGTTCATCCCTAGACACATACTACATCCAGCATCCCGCCATTCGAAACCGGCCTCTTTGAAAATTTTGTCGATCCCCTTTTCTTCCGCTTCCATCTTCACTAGGAAAGATCCAGGTACAACGATGGCACGGACACCGTCCTTGACCTTTTTCCCCTTAATGATACGGGCGGCCTTCTCTAGGTCCCGTAAACGGGAGTTCGTACAAGAACCGATAAAGACGTGGTCGATTTCAATGGAAGTGATTGGTTGTTTTTCTTCTAAGCCCATATATTCTAAAGCTAGCTCTACACTACGAGGGTCCTCGGATTCAGAAACAGCCGGTGTGGAGCCACTGATCGGTGCGCCCATCCCTGGGTTCGTCCCCCAGGTAACTTGCGGTTCAATTTTCGTCGCATCGATCGTCACGGTCTTATCGTATTCTGCCCCTTCATCGGTCGCTAGGGCTAACCACTCTTCGGCTAGCTTGTCAAAGGCCTCTCCCTTCGGTACATGGCGACGACCTCTTAAATATTCTACCGTCGTCTCGTCAGGACTGATTAGACCCGCCCGGGCTCCTGCTTCGATCGACATATTACAAACAGTCATTCGTTCTTCCATCGTCATCTTCCGAATAGCCTCTCCAGTATATTCGATGACGTAACCCGTTCCCATATGGACTCCATATTTAGCGATGATAGCTAAAATTAAATCCTTTGCGGTCACGCCGACACCAAGTTCGCCTTCGACTTTGACATTTAACGTTTTTGGTTTTTCCTGCCAAATTGTCTGGGTCGCAAGGACATGCTCAACCTCACTCGTTCCAATTCCAAAGGCTAAAGCGCCAAAGGCACCGTGGGTTGAAGTATGGCTATCACCGCAAACGATAGTTTTTCCAGGTTGGGTTAGACCGAGCTGGGGGCCGATAACGTGAACGATTCCTTGGTCTGGGTGGAACATATCGGCAAGCTCAATCCCAAACTCTTTACAGTTCTCAGCTAGAGTATCCATCTGTTGCTTGGCTATCGGGTCGTTAACCTGCTCACGGTTCACCGTTGGCACGTTATGGTCCATCGTCGCAAAGGTTAAATCCGGACGACGCACCTTACGCCCTTTCATCCGTAGGCCTTCAAAGGCTTGAGGGGACGTAACTTCGTGAACGAGGTGTAAGTCGATATACAATAGGTCTGGTTTTCCTTCCTCTTCATGAACGACTTTTTTCTCCCACACTTTTTCGATAATCGTTTTTGGTTTTGTCATTCCACACACCTCCACATTAATGACTTTTCTCGCTGATTTATTTTTTAATCCTTTGAATGACTTGCGCCGTCATTTCTTCCGTACCGACTAAGGTACCGCCTTCCATCTTTAAATCGCCAGTATAGTAACCATCAGCTAAGGTTGCTTCTACTGCCCTTTCGATTGCATCGGCTTCTTCCTGTAAATCAAAAGCAAAACGCAACATCATACTTGCCGATAAAATCATACCTAAGGGGTTTGCAATTCCCTTTCCAGCGATATCAGGGGCAGAGCCATGGACCGGCTCGTATAAACCGACTGTATCAGATAAGCTAGCTGATGGTAGCATTCCGATCGATCCGGTTAAGACCGAAGCTTCGTCACTTAAAATATCCCCGAATAAGTTTTCTGTCACGATTACGTCGAAGCTCTTCGGATGCGTAATAAGACGCATCGCAGCGGAATCAACTAACATATGCTCGACGGTGACTTCGGGATAGTCTTTACTCTTCTCTTCGACAATTTCCCGCCACATACGGCTCGACTCTAACACGTTCGCCTTGTCGACAGAGGTTAAATGCTTCTTACGCATCATGGCGCTTTGGAAACCTAATTCAACAATCCGTTCGATTTCCTCCCTCGTATAATGGAGAGTATCGACGACGGTATTTCCGTTATCTCGACGCTCCCGCGGTTGTCCAAAATAGAGGCCACCAGTCAATTCCCGCACGATATAAATATCGCTACCTTGGATGATTTCCTCCTTCAATGGAGAAGCGTGGAGCAATGGCGCAAACCCCTTCACTGGACGGATGTTTGCATACAAATTTAATTCCTTCCGAATTCTAAGTAATCCGGCTTCTGGACGATCCTCGACGGGAAGCTGATCCCATTTCGGACCTCCGATTGCCCCGAGCAAAATCGCATCGGCCTTTTGACAAACTTCGATGGTTTCCTCAGTCAAAGGGGTGCCATGCCGATCGTAGGAAGTACCTCCGATATCCCGCTCGATAAAGTTAAAACGATGGCCGTATTTTTCACCGACTGCTTGTAAAACTTGCACCGCAGCGTCTATAATCTCTTGACCAATCCCGTCACCGGGTAATACGACAATTTCTTTCGCCATATTCCTTCCCCATTTCTTATTTTCCTGACTTCGTTCGACATCCTTGTCGAAACGCTAGAGTTAGCCCAGCTTCTACGGATGCTTACTTTCGTTTTCGGTTTACTGTAGTTTCAAGCTTTTCCCGTTGAACCCTGGGCTTCTCAAGATCCCTTGTCTTCAAATTTATAGTCGACGGTCTACATACGTTCAAGCTGCATTCCCCCTATAAAAAGGGTTTTTTTGAAAAAGAGAGGCGGAAAATTCGTCCGCCTCCTATGTCAACAGCTGTAACTATCTCATATAACCGTAGTAACTTATTTTAATTCGTTTTTCACGAAGGGCATTAAATCGCGAAGCTCGCGACCAACCTCTTCGATTGGATGACTCTTTTCTGCTTCTTTAATGGCATTGAATTGCGGACGGTTCGCCTGGTTCTCTAGGATCCACTCTTTAGCAAACTTTCCGGTCTGAACATCCTCTAACACTTCTTTCATACGGGCCTTCGTTTCATCGTTAATTACACGAGGACCAGAGACGTAATCTCCCCACTCGGCCGTATCAGAAATCGAGTAACGCATTCCTTCTAGGCCACTTTCGTACATAAGGTCTACGATTAATTTCAGCTCGTGTAAACATTCGAAATAAGCTACTTCAGGCTGGTAACCAGCTTCTACTAAAGTTTCGAAACCAGCTTTTACTAAGGAAGTAGTACCACCACAAAGGACTGCCTGCTCTCCGAAGAGATCTGTTTCGGTCTCTTCTTGGAAAGTCGTCTCTAACACTCCAGCTCGCGCGCCACCAACTCCAGCGGCATAGGCTAGAGCTACTTCCCGGGCCTTTCCAGTATAGTCTTGATAAATTCCAAATAAGGCCGGTACCCCGAAGCCCTCTTCATACGTACGACGGACGAGGTGGCCTGGTCCCTTCGGCGCTACTAAAAAGACGTCGACGTTCTTCGGTGGAACTACTTGGGAGTAGTGAACGTTGAAGCCGTGGGCAAAGGCAAGGGCACTACCTTCTTTTAAGTTGTCGCGAATGCTTTCTTCATAAACCTTCGCCTGCATTTCGTCAGGTAGAAGAATCATCGTCACGTCCGCCTGCTTTACCGCCTCTGCAACGGAAACAGCTTCAAAACCATCTTCCTTCGCCTTCTCCTGGGAACGACCTGGGCGAATACCAATAATAACGTCGAAACCACTGTCGCGTAAGTTCAATGCGTGGGCATGCCCTTGGGAACCGTACCCGATAATCGCGATTTTCTTTCCATTTAATACGTCCTTTTGAATATCTTTTTCATATAAAACTTTTGCCATCTTTCTATCTCTCCTTTTAAAATTAATTCTCTTCATCTACAAACTTGCTAATCTATCAATAACCCTGTCTACAGATCGGGAAGGAATAACTAGGGCTCCTTCCCGTCAGTACTTGTTCTTTTCTTTAAAATAAAACTATCGTCCTTTTACTAGACTAACTAAATTTATACAGAATATTGGGAAATATCTGTCACTTGACCGTTACTTTGGGGTTGTTGGCCTCGTAATAAAGCCGTAATACCCGTCCGCGCTAGCTCTTTAATACCGTAAGGGCGTAATAGAGTAATGAGCGCATCGATTTTTTCTGAATTTCCTGTTACTTGAACGGTCGTACTATCCTTACTAATATCAATGACCTGTGCCCGGAAAGGGGAGACGAGCCCTTGAATTTCATTGTTAATCTGAGGCGTGCTAGCTACTTTAATTAAAGCTAGCTCCCGCGCTACAATGGCTTGGTCTGTAATGTCGGAGACTTTGATAACGTCGATTTGCTTGTTGAGCTGTTTTGTGAGTTGCTCGATTTTTTCAGCCTCGGGTACATCGACGACTAAGGTCATCTTGGAAATATCCGGCGTTTCCGTCGTTCCTACAGAAATACTTTCAATATTGAATTTTCGACGTTGTAACATGCCGGTTACTCGGTTTAAAACCCCACTACGGTTCTGTACGGTTAAGGTGATGATCCGTCTCATTCTTTTGTCACTCCTAGCATTTGATGAATTCCTTTTCCTGGTGCGACCATCGGTAAAACACGCTCTTTCTTAATGATGCGGAAATCTGCTAATACCGGTCCATCGTGGGCAAAAATTTCTTCTAAGGCCCGATCGACTTCCGATTCATCCTCAATTTTCATGCCGCGGATTCCGTAACTCTCCGCCAACTTCACAAAGTCCGGGTTCATATCGAGTAAGGACTCGGAATAACGTTCATCGTAAAAGTCCTGTTGCCACTGACGAACCATACCTAGGGCCGAGTTGTTTAAGATGATGATTTTTATCGGTAAGTTCCACTGTTTTAATAAAATTAACTCCTGGGAGTTCATTTGGAATCCACCATCACCGTTGATCGATACGACGGTTTCACCGGGACGTCCAAGCTGAGCTCCAATCGCCGCTGGAAAACCGAAGCCCATCGAACCTAGCCCGCCCGAAGTTACCCACTTGTTCGGTTCATCTAAGGTGTAAAACTGCGCCGCCCACATTTGGTTTTGACCGACATCCGTCGTGACGATCGCCTTTCCATCGGTATGTTCATGAATTTTCTTCGTTAGCCATTGAGGAGAAATCGCCTCGTCCGAACGTTCGTACCATAAAGGATATTTCTCCTTGTTTTCTTGAATACGATCTAACCAATCCTGGTGATCAAGCGGTTGAATATCCTTAGCTAATAGGGCTTGGAGGGCCTCCTTGGCATCGGCGACGACCGGAATTTCTGTCTTGACGTTTTTACCGATTTCGGCAGGGTCGATATCGATATGGGCGACCTTTGCCTTCGGTGCATAATGCTCTAAGTTTCCTGTGAGACGGTCGTCGAAACGAGCCCCGATATTAATTAAGAAGTCGCACTCGTACATCGCCATGTTCGCTGCATAGGATCCATGCATGCCTCCCATACCTAATGAGAGTGGATGCGAGCCAGGGAAGGTTCCTAAGCCAAGTAACGTGTTAACAATAGGTAGCTGGGAACGTTCGACAAATTGTCGGAGCTCTTCGCTCGCCTTCGCAAACTGGACACCAGCTCCCGCTACGACGAGGGGTTTTTTTGCCTTTTCTAAAGCCTCGATTAATTTAACGATTTGCATCGGATTCGGCTTCGTCGTCGGCTGGTAACCAGGTAAATTCATTTCTTCGTTGTATTCCCCTTCAGGTAACCCTTCAGAAATGTTTTTCGGTACGTCGATGACCACCGGTCCAGGCCTTCCTGTAGAAGCGATATGGAAGGCTTCCCGAACAATTCTCGGTAAATCCCGAATATCGTCTACTTGATAGTTGTATTTAGTAATTGGAGTGGTGATTCCTAAGACGTCCGATTCCTGGAAGGCGTCTGTCCCAATGACGGTCTTCGCTACCTGACCCGTAAAAATGACAAGGGGAATCGAGTCCATCATCGCATCGGTAATTCCTGTAATTAAGTTCGTAGCCCCTGGTCCGGATGTCGCAATGACGACGCCGGTCTTCCCCGTTACACGTGCATAACCCTCGGCTGCAAAAATTGCGCCCTGTTCATGACGGGTTAAGACGTGGCGGAAGCTTTTGTTCGCACGGTACATCGCGTCATAAATTGGCAATACTGCCCCGCCCGGATAGCCGAAAATTGTATCAACTTCTTGCTCTTCTAAAAGTTGAATGAGCAAATCGGCACCCGTCCTTGGCTTTTCTGCTTCAGCTGACTGTTCTTGCATCTGTGGGCTCATTTTTGCCTCTACTTTCACTTTCTTTTCCTCCTTAAAGTTTTATATTTCCAATCTTGACGATTGAGTTTACTACTAAGTCACATTAGCTAAGTTGCTTGATAATATAAAAAAACTCTTTTCTCCACACGTCCAGCGACGGACTTTGGGGAGAAAAGAGTTACTTTCACGGTACCACCCAAATTTGTAGCATTCTCGCGAAGGCTACCTCATGAGACTTTCCTTAAAGAAAGTCTACTTTGGTAACAGGTGCTTTTGGAACACCCGGCTAAGCCTACTGAGAGGGATCTCCGTTCGACAAAGCACTCAGGGATGATGTCGGAATAAGATGTAATTTTAGGTTCTCACCAATCCCTAAATCTCTGTAATTACATGGAGCCTTATTCCTTTTTTCCCGTCATCGATTTATTGTTTCTAAATATATAAAATTCAGAATTTTATATTTATATTCCAATTATACGGATATTTTCTGAAAAATAAAGTAATTTGTGTTTTTTATTATTTTTTAATTATTCTGTCAACTCTTTTACGAAAGAGCGAATAGAATAAGGAACGAGTACTAAGCGGGCGTTTGGCCGGCTTTTTTTATTAGTAAAATACATTCTACAATCTTTTTTTATTTGAGTCAATTATTTTAATGTTTTAGAAAAGACTGATAATTTTATATTTATTCAAGAAAGAAAAAACTTAGACTTGTAAAAAAGTGTGCAAGGAAACAACCTTGCACACTTTTGCCTTTTATTTCGTTCCGAATAATCGGTCTCCGGCATCACCGAGACCGGGGACAATATACCCTTTATCATCCAATCTCTCATCGAGGGCTGATACGTAAATATCCACATCGGGATGGTTTTTCTGAATCAGCTCTACACCTTCCGGGGCTGCAACGATACACATGAGTGAAATAGATTTCGCACCACGTTTTTTCAAGGATGTAATCGCGTCGTTAGCGGAACCTCCAGTAGCTAACATCGGATCTAGTACAATCAGCTTCCGCTCGGAAATATCCCGCGGTAATTTGATGTAATATTCCACCGGTTGTAAGGTTTCCGGATCGCGGTATAAACCGATATGGCCCACCCTAGCAGCGGGTAAAAGTTGCAACATGCCATCGACCATACCGAGGCCTGCCCGTAAAATCGGAATAAGGCCGATTTTCTTTCCTGTTAAAACGTGTGCTTTTGCAGGACAGACAGGTGTTTCAACTTCTATTTCTTTGACTGGTAGGTCACGAGTAATTTCGAAACCCATCAACATCGAAATCTCATCGACGAGTTCGCGAAATTGTTTCGTACCGGTTTTTTTGTTTCGAATAATCGTTAGTTTATGTTGGATGAGCGGATGATCTAGTATATGTAACTTGCCCATGCAAAATCGCCCCTTCTTCATCGTGTTCATTCCTTACTATCTTACAGTTTTACAAGACGTTTGTCCATAAGAATAGGTCGAATGTTGTCGTTTGTTCATATTCCTTTTTTTCCTAGTCTTACTACGGCAAATTCGCCTTAATAACCGACAGCTTTTTGGCACAAAAAGGACTGAACGTAAGGTACGTTCAGTCCTAGGATTTTTAAAATTCCTGTATGTATCCTTCCCGTTATTAAGCATATAAAGGGAATTTTTCTGTAAGGGCTTGGACCCGTTGGCGGGCCTCTTCTTGCTTCGCTTCATCGTCTAAGTTTTTCAGCGTAAGGCCAATAATTTCAGCAATCTCTTTCATCTCAGCTTCTTTAAAGCCCCTTGTCGTTACCGCTGCTGTTCCGATACGGATACCACTTGTGATAAATGGACTTTCTTTGTCATATGGGATCGTATTTTTATTTGTCGTAATGCGTACGCCATCGAGGGCTTCCTCGGCTACCTTTCCAGTTAATCCGAGCTCCGATACATCGAGTAATAATAAGTGGTTATCCGTTCCTCCTGAGACGATCCGGAATCCTTGATCGGCTAAAGCCTCGGCTAATACTTTTGCATTTTTAATAATTTGCTTAGCGTACTCTTTGAAATCTGGTGAGAGCGCCTCTTTAAAGGAGACGGCCTTAGCAGCGATAATATGCATTAAAGGTCCCCCTTGTAAACCAGGGAAAACTTGCTTATCAATCGCCTTCGCATACTCTTCTTTACAAATAATCATTCCGCCACGAGGACCGCGTAAAGTTTTGTGCGTCGTTGTCGTCACGAAATCACAGTATGGTACGGGGTTTTGATGTAGACCCGCTGCAACGAGACCAGCGATATGGGCCATATCAACGAATAAATAGGCACCGACTTCATCGGCGATTTCACGGAACTTAGCAAAATCGATCGAACGAGAATACGCACTCGCACCTGCGACGATCATCTTCGGCTTAACTTCCCTCGCTAGTTCTAAGACTGCGTCGTAATCGATCTGTTCGGTTTCCTTGTCGACACCATAATCGACGAAGTTGAATAAACGACCACTAAAGTTGACCGGGCTACCATGGGTTAAATGTCCACCATGGCTTAAGTTCATCCCTAAAACGGTATCGCCAGGTTCTAATGCTGCGAAATATACCGCCATATTCGCCTGGGCACCTGAATGGGGTTGGACGTTAACGTGGTCGCCACCGAAGAGTTCCTTCGCACGGTTACGGGCTAAATCCTCCGCAACGTCTACATGCTCACATCCTCCATAGTAACGGCGACCAGGGTAACCTTCGGCATATTTATTTGTCAGTACAGAGCCCGCCGCTTCCATGACAGCCTGCGACACAAAATTTTCAGAAGCAATAAGTTCAATATTGTCTTGTTGACGCTTCTTTTCGGCGACAATCGCCTCGTACAATTCCGGATCACTTTGTCGTATAAAGTCCATTAATCTTTCCTCCTAAATGATGAATATAGCTTATATATTAGCAAAAATTCAGCGATTTTACATACAATTGTAAAAAACTTACGCTAGTATACCTTATTCATACCGGGCGCGGGCACCGCCGATCAATTTTGGCCGGGTTCTAGCGGCGATGACCCGGGCTTGACCGATTGTATTTTGTTCCATCCGAACCGGTACGGCCACTCGGCGTAAGTGCATCCCGATTAACGTATCCCCGATATCGATTCCCGCCTTCGCTTGAATCTCTTCCACCACTACTCCCTCGTCGAAGTGCTGATAGGCATAGGAGGCCATCGCACCGCCGGCCTCCCGTACGGGAACGACCGTCACCTCTTCGTAGTTAAATTGTTCCATCGTTTTTCTTTCGACAACGAGGGCTCGGTTAATATGCTCGCACCCTTGAAAGGCTAGGTGGATTTGCGCCTGTTCGCTAAGGGTTTGTAATTCCTCAAAAAGAATCCCCGCAATCTCCTCACTACCACTTGTGCCGATTGGCTTTCCGGCCACTTCGCTAGTCGAGCAACCGACGACAAAAAGGTCGCCTTTTTTTAAGTAACCTGAAGCGAGCCATTCTTCTACTAACTGACTTATATCGGCACGAATTTGCCTTAACATTGCTTCCATCTTCCCATCCCCCTACTTTCCTTCGATTCGTGAAGGATTAATCGAGATGTTTTTCTTCATACTCTTTAATTTTATTAATGCGACGAGTATGGCGATCGCCTTCGAACTCTGTCGTTAACCAAGTATAGACGATTTCTCTAGCTAAGGCTGGACCGATGACACGCTCGCCCATAGCTAAGACATTCGAATCGTTATGCTGTCTTGTTGCCTTGGCTGTGTACACATCGTGCGTCAAGGCACAGCGAATACCTTTTACCTTATTGGCAGAAATCGACATCCCGATTCCTGTACCACAGATAAAAATGCCTCGGTCAAATTCACCACTAGCTACCCGCTCGGCCGCAGGCAAGGCATAGTCTGGATAATCGACGGAGGTCGTACAGTCAGCCCCTGTATCTTCATATTCATAGCCAAGCTCGTCTAGGACGGCTTTCACTTCATTACGTAAAGTCATTCCGGCATGGTCGCCTGTAATAATTACTTTCATTTTTTTACCTCATCCCTCTAAAATGTATTGTACTTTCATTGTAAACATTATAGACAAGTTTTTAAAGCGATATAGGCTGTGGACAAGGATGGGTAAATATGGCCCTTAAAGGAAGGTCAGGTCGAGAAAGACGGAGGTCTTTTTATGTAAATATATAAGAGCCCAGCCACTGTATATAGGATTTTTCGCCAGTTACAGTCGAGGCCATTCTTGTAAATGGAAACTTCTCCTGTTTACATTGAGGGGCTTACCTTGTAAACGAATCTTTTTTCTGTATATAGGGAGGCTTGCCTTGTAAATAGAAATTTCTCCTGTTTACATGAGGGGCTTGCCTTGTAAACGAAAATTCCCCCTGTTTACATGAGAACCTTGCCTTGTAAACGAACCTTTTTTCTGTATACAGGGGAGCCGGCCACTGTATACAGGATTATTTTTTTCTAAAACCTGTATACAGTAAAGGCTTCTACTGTATACGGAATAAAATTTTTTCCAAACCTAGATACAGTAATCATGTTCACCGTATACAGAATTCCTTCTCCATATACAAGAGACTGGCCTACCGTAAACAAAAATAAATCCCATATACAGTAGAGCATTCTCTCGTATACCGTCCTCCCTTTCGTATACAAAAGGCTTGTCCTTCTAGCTAGTCAGCCTATTTTCTAATAAAAAAATGAAGCCCAAGGTTGGACTTCATTTTCTACTAATGAAACTTGTGGATCTGCTCCTTTAGGCTACTGGCCTGGGAGGTTAAATCCTTCGTCAAGCTTTCTAAAACTTCAATCGATTCGTTTTGTTCATTGACCGAAGCACTCACTTGTTCTGTCGCTGCCGATGTCTCTTGGGCGATAGAAGATACGTCCCGGGACTGGTTCATCGCCGCTTGAATATAAGTCATCTGTTTATTAACTAGCTGGCGAATTCCCTTTACATCCTCAGCTACCGCTTCGGCAGAACGACGCATTTCCTGAATCGAAGCATTCGTATTTTCACCGCTGATTGCTTCTTCTTCGGCCCGTTTCACATGCTCACTTATCTTCGTTACAACAACCGATACATCCCGTTGGATCGTATCGACAAGGGAGCGGATTTGTTGCACCGCTTGGGCACTTTCATCCGCTAAGGTGCGAATTTCATCGGCGACGACCGCAAAGCCTTGGCCATGCTCTCCGGCTCGAGCCGCTTCAATCGAAGCATTTAAGGCAAGTAAATTCGTCTGCTCCGCGATATCACCGACCATGGAAATAATAGCCCCGATCTCTTCCGCATTAGCCTTTAACTTCTCGACATCCTTTAAAGAAACCGTCTGTTCCTCCGCTAAAGTCTGGATTCCCGTAACTAAATCGTTCACAACCTCGGTACTTTCTGCTAAGGTCGAAAGCATATCAGCCGAACGTTCGTTAGATTGTTCCGCCCGATCCTGTACATGCTCCGCCAGCGAGGTCGCCTGTTCTACCGCCTCTGCCGTCTCTTGAATAGCATTAGCTGCATTGACTGCCCCACTTGCAATATCGGCGGTTGCTTCACCAATATTTCGAGAGTGCTGGGTCGTCTTTGTCACGAGCTCCTGCATCTCGTTAACGGTCTTGTTCGTATCGTCAAAGTTCCGTTCGATATCGTCGACCATTTGTTTAATGTTTGTCAGCATCGTATCAAAGGCTAGGCTTAAGGAGCGGATTTCATCTTCCGATTTCGGAATCGCAATTTCTTGGTTTAAATTCCCTTCGGCCGCCTCGGTAGCTGCTTCCTCTAAGCGTTGCAAGGGTTCAGTAATAATCCTAACGAAAATAAAAGTTAATATTCCTGTCCAAAGAATGCCTAGCACGAAGGTAATGCCCGTAAACCAAGGCTCCGATAAAGATATGTACCCTTTCACATAATCGTATAAAACATAGATAAAAAAAGCGCTTGTCGAATAGGTAACGGTTGCCACAATGGTTGTAAATAAAGTTAATTTCTTCTGCAAACCAAACTGGTGACGTCGCTTCACGTTCCTAACCTCCTATTTCGGTAACTTTTTCAACAACTTTTCTAAATAGTTATCTAATTCTTCTGCCGTTTGCTCATAAACAGAGACATCGCCACCGAAAGGATCTGCAATATCGTCTACCGCTTCTTCCCCATCCGCATATTCCACTAAGGTATAAAGCTTATGGGCAATGCCTGGATATTGTTGGAGGATAAGTTGCTTATGGGCAAGGGTCATCGTTAAAATTAAATCCGCCCATTCAATCAAAGAATCATCCAGTTGTTTGGATTGATGGGCTAGGTCGACTCCTTTACGATCTAGAACCTTTTGCGCCTGTTCGGACGCCGGCGCTCCCTCCGTGGCAAATACCCCGGCGGACTTTATTTCTAAGGAAGGAGCTTTATGACGTAACAAAGCCTCTGCCATCGGACTACGGCAAGTATTACCAGTACAAACAAATAGTATCTTCATCGTTTCCTCCTGCATAAGGATTACTACTCATAATATACCACAAATCGATAACTAGGGTCATTTTAATCGTGTAAAAGTCCCTATTTTTTCACTTTTTATCCCTTTTTTTCTAAAAAATTAGGTCGGGGGGTATGGCGTTGGTCGGAGGTAACTTTTAAAAAATAAACACTTGCCCGATACCCAAACTGAAAAGGATCAAGCCTCCCACCATCTCACTATAGATACCGAACCAATCGGACGTCTTGCGACCGAGAAGGAGACCGAGAAAGCTTAAGAGCATCGTAAACCAACCAAAGAGCAAAATAAATAGAGCCGTTTCAACTCCGGATAAACCTAGACTAAGCCCTACAGAAAAACTATCGATACTGACAAAAAAAGCTAAAGTGAATAGTTTCATACCACGCGGAGCAAAGGCTAAATCCTCGCCTTCTTCTAAAGAGGAAAACACCATATATAAACCGACAAAAACAAGGAGGAAGCCACCGATTGTCGAAGCAAAGGTCGTCCAGCGAAGCGATAACAATTGTCCGAGGACGAGGCCGACAAGGGGTAAAACCATATGAAAAAGTCCGATTGTTGCACTAATTAGTAAAATCCGTTTGAGACGAAGCTTATACATACCAATCCCTAAACAAAGCGAAAAACCGTCTAAACCGAGGGCGACAGCTAATAAAAGAAAAGAGAGCCCTTCTGTAAGCATGACGACTACCCCTCCTATACTCGTTCACTTCCTTCAAATATATGCAAGGAGGGACAAACATATGTAATCGCTAAAAACAAAAAGCCCCTAGCCTTAACGACTAGGGGAAACTTAAGCATAAACTATCTTTGTCGATGCACGACGGAGGCGATCGAGCACAGCCTGGTTAGTAAAGGCAGTTGGATACTCACAAAGAATCAAATCCACCTCTTCCTTTGAAAAAGAACGTAAAAGATGGTATAGACGACGAGCGCTTTCTTCCGCATCCCTACCGAGGAAGGCCCGGCGAACGATTGGGAAGTCCTCGTATGCATCGGTATGGTACAGGAGGCCGACCCGTTGTTTTTCCTCGAGCGCTTGGACAAGCGTCGCTTCTAATACTTCCTTTTCGACTAAGAATAGGGGAACTTCCGGGGCATAATGAACGTATTTTAAACCCGGGGATTTTGGCCTTTCTTCCTTCTTCGGACGATATACTTCACAGGCGCCGACCACTTGGCGAATCTCCTCCGGTGTAATCGCTCCAGGACGTAAAATAACCGGAACTGGACCGGTACAATCGAGGACGGTCGATTCGATTCCTACCTCTGTCTGTCCCCCATCGACAATGGCGGGGATTCTACCAGCTAAATCCTCTTCAACATGACTTGCCTCCGTAGGACTCGGCCGGCCAGAAAGATTAGCACTTGGTGCTGCAAGCGGACGATTTACTTCCTGTAAAATCGCTAGAGCTACGGGGTGATTTGGAATCCTCACACCGACCGTCGATAGCCCAGCAGTCACCGTCGGAGCAACTCGGCCGGCATCGGGTACGATATAGGTGATCGGTCCAGGAGAAAAATAATCAATTAAGGCTTCGACATACGGTTGCAAGGCGCCGGCTAGTTCAAAGACCTGCTCTTTTTTCGCAACATGGACGATTAAAGGATTGTCGCTCGGACGTCCCTTAGCCTGAAAAATCCTTTGCACCGCTTCTTCCTGGGTCGCATCGGCCGCTAAACCGTAAACCGTTTCCGTTGGGATCGCTACCGTCTCACCGCGCCGTAATAATGAAGCGACTTTTTTTAACTTAGTTTGATCGAGGGCCTCTTTCAATGAAATCATTTCCGTCCGGTAGCGAGGGGCTCCTTCCTTAGACTCCCCTTCGTGCAACCGGTCATATGTAGGTTCCTGCTTATTCATCATTTCGACTCGCTTTCTTATTTCAGCTTTTTCTCATTTAAAAGAGAAGAAAAACCGCCCTTCGACCTGCGGTTTCCCTTTTCTATCATTATAGCATAAATAGCTTCCTCTTCTTTAGTTAGTCGCTAAGTAAGGCCGAAGACTAGGCGCCGGCTAACTCCTGAAAGGAATAACACCACCAATTTCCTTCTTCCGAAAGTTGAAAGGCTTCGAGCTCTTCCGAGGCTTGTAAAGTGAAGGAAAAGGACCGAAAGAGGAGATCGGTGACAAGTTGCTTACTGTTGGCATAAAGTTTGTCCGCTCCTTTCTCCTTAGAAAACTGTAAAATAACGTGTAACATTTCTGGTAGTTTCAAGGCCTCTTCCTGTAAAATGAACATTTTCTTCAACCAAAAGCAATGGGGTTGGAGCGGTTCTAGTTGAAACCAACTAAGTACCCTACCTTCTTCTTCGACGACATAACTCATCCCCTGGGTAAACTGTACCTCATCCGTGCAAGCATCGTATTGGGATATAAAGGCATAAAAGCTACTTTTATTGACATCGATGGCTCGTTTAATCTCCATCTTCACCTCTCCTTATCCGTCTTTCTTAAAGTGTATGAGAGAAGAGAACTTTTATGCCTCCTTTCCTAGTAAGCTATAACTTAAAGAGATCGAGGAAGAAAAAGCGAATCTCCGTTTCACCATTGCTCCCTTCCTCTTCTTCTAACATCTCCTCTTCCGTATGTTCGGCTAGTTTTGTTTCACCGAAAAAGTCGATAAAACATAAAGGAGGAAAAAGTACACACCACCAATTTTCTCCTTGACCTTCACCTAAAGTGACTAAGACAGCTTCATAATCACCAGCCGGATAGACGTAGGGACCATAGGTTTTTTCCGGAAAGGGTACTGCCTGGTCATAGACTACAGAAAAAGTATACGGAACGCCCGCTTCCTTTAAGGTCTTAGCAATTACCTTTTCTAGGGCTGGAACCTCCTCCGCGATAACCCTTCTAGCAAGCTCTATATCATCGATTTCTTTGACAACGTGATGAATGTGGGCATTGACATGGTCCCGAACCTGATGTTTCAGAGCTTGGTCTTCCAAGCTATTACTGTTGGCTAAAATTCGTAACCGTACGGCTTCTTCTGGAATTTTATAATAATAGTTTTCTTCTACTTCCGCTTTTTCCTTTGCTATAAACATGACAAAAGCAATACTTATGAAAGTAATCAGTACAATAGACCGTAAGACAGACCCTTTCATTCTATACTCCCCTTGCGAAATGTTTTACTATCAGTATGGGCAAGGGAAAATTTTTTAAACCTAGTAAAACTATTAAAAAAAGATGGCAACACCTCCGTCTAAGAGGTTTGCCATCTCTAAGGGCTGGACACTTTACACTTGTGCATGGACGATACGGTCTTTGCCGTTAATATCTTGATAGATATCCACTTGACTATGGGGAAAACGTTCTAAAATTAAGGCCTCCACCGCCTGGGCCTGGGTTGCACCGATTTCAAAAAGTATGTGACGACTAGGACGGGGCTTAAGTTCCTTCACTTGATCTAAAATCCGTTCATAGGCAGCCAAACCTTCCTTGTCTGCAAATAGGGCAAGGGCTGGGTCGTACTTTCTTACGGTATCTGCTAAGGTCGGGGCTTCAGCATAGGCAATGTACGGAGGATTAGAGACAATAAGGTGAGGGTTAATGCCCTCTTCGATTAAAGGACGAAGAAAATCTCCCTCGTAAAATCGAACCTCTGCCCCCTGGGCCTTCGCATTTTTCTCGGCGACGGATAAAGCTTCGGGGCTTAGATCCGTCGCATAGACCCTTAGCTCGGCCTCTTCTAAAGCCAAGGTAATCGCAATGACCCCACTTCCTGTTCCTAAATCAGCAACAAGAAGGGGAGAATCTTCCCCACGAAGGGATGTACGAATTGTTTGTAGACTCCGCTCGACGAGCTCTTCGGTCTCAAAGCGCGGGATAAGCACGTCGCTATTTACATAAAAATCCCGTCCGTAAAAGGGCGCGCTACCAACGAGGTGTTGAATTGGAACGCCCTCCTTCGCATGGCGTTCTACCAAGGCTCGAAAGCGTTCTACCGTCGCAGGGTCGACCTCCTTTCGCATCGAAAGGAAAAAATCCGTCCGCGATTGCTTCGCTACATGTTGAAAGAGGATCTCCGCACCCTGCTGTGGACGACCATGGGCTTCTAAAAAAGAAAAAGCCCATTGAAGGACTTTATATTGTTTCATCTTATTCACCAATTTGCTCTAGTTGCTTCGTTTGATCGTCTAACAATAAGGCATCGATAAATTCATCAAGCTCTCCATCTAAAACTTGATCGAGCTTTTGTAAAGTTAAAGAAATCCGATGATCGGTAACACGGCTTTGTGGGAAGTTGTAGGTGCGAATCCGTTCCGAACGGTCACCCGTACCGACCGCTGATTTCCGAGTTTGGTCATACTCTTCCTTAGCCTCTTGTTGGTACTTATCATAGAGACGGGCCCGTAACACTTTAAAGGCCTTTTCCCGGTTTTTAATTTGGGATTTCTCATCCTGACAACTAACGACAATACCGGTTGGTAAGTGGGTTAAACGAACAGCCGAATCCGTCATATTCACGTGCTGACCTCCAGCACCACTTGCCCGGTACGTATCGACCTTTACGTCTTCGTTACGAATTTCAACATCGACCTCTTCCGCCTCAGGTAAAACCGCTACCGTAGCCGTCGATGTATGTACCCGACCGCTTGCTTCCGTCTCTGGTACCCGTTGGACACGGTGGGCACCATTTTCAAATTTTAGACGGGAATAGGCCCCTTTTCCATGAATCATAAAAATAACTTCTTTAAATCCACCGACTCCGGTCGTCGTTGCTTCGATAATTTCCGTCTTCCAACCCTGGGATTCCGCATAGCGGGTATACATACGATGGAGATCACCGGCAAAGAGGGCCGCTTCGTCTCCACCAGCGGCGGCACGAATCTCTACGATAACGTTCTTTTCATCGTTCGGATCCTTAGGTAACAACAATACCTTTAAAGTTTCTTCTAGTTCTTCTTTTTTCTCTTCTAATTCACTAATTTCCATCTTAATTAAATCGAGCATCTCTTGGTCGCTTTCTTCCCGTAACATCGTGTTTGCGCCCTCGAGTTGCTCGACAGTTTCTTTATAGGTACGGTAGTGGGTTACTGCCTCGCTTAGGTCGGCTTGTTCCTTGGAATACTCGCGCAATTTATTGGAATCGTTAATCACTTCCGGATCGCTAAGTAAGTCATTTAATTGGTTGTAACGTTTTTCTAAAGCTTCTAAACGTTCTAACATCGTAACACCCCGTTTTCTTCGCTTCTATATTTAGTATACATGATTTGTTTTTTTCTTCCTATGCTTTTACTTCTCACCGATATTTTGACAATAAAAAACAGGCAATATACATGCCTGATTTTTATCCAACCTATATGATATCGTATGCCCTAGGGCTGTATTATAAGTTGTACTTTTTCTTGAAGCGATCGATACGGCCACCCGCACGGTCTTCACGTTGTTTACCCGTGTAAAATGGGTGTGTATCAGAACTGATTTCTACGCGAATTACTGGGTATTCCTTACCGTCTTCCCACTCCATCATTTCATCAGACGTTCTCGTAGAACCACTTAAAAATTTGTAGTTCGAGCTTGTGTCTAAGAAAATAACTTTGTGGTACTCTGGATGAATTCCTTCTTTCATTTTGTCCACCCCTTCTTTCCATCTATGTGATCAATAGCCTTATTATCTTTTCTACACGTCATGTTATTATACCAGTTGTTGAAATTCTTTTCAAGCCTTGTCTCTATTTCCGTTTACTTTTCAATTCTTCGTCAATCTTTTGAAAAAATTCTTCGTTATTTTTCGTCGACTTTAACCGGCGGATAAAGCGCTCCGTAAAGTCTTGGGAGTCTTGCATCGTTCGACGGATAAGCCACATTTTCTCTAGCTGGTCTTCAGACACGAGAAGTTCTTCCTTCCGCGTTCCTGAACGTAAAATATCGATAGAAGGAAAAATTCGTCTCTCGGCTAAAGAACGATCTAAATGTAACTCCATGTTCCCCGTCCCCTTGAATTCCTCGTAAATGACATCGTCCATCCGGGAACCGGTATCTACAAGGGCTGTCGCTAAAATCGTGAGGCTACCGCCTTCTTCAATATTCCGTGCCGCTCCGAAAAAGCGCTTAGGACGGTGGAAAGCTGCAGGATCGATCCCTCCGGATAAGGTCCGACCGCTCGGTGGAATGACAAGGTTATAGGCCCGGGCTAGCCGAGTAATACTGTCCATCAAGACGATGACGTCGTTTTTCTGTTCTACAAGACGCATAGCCCGCTCGAGGACAAGTTCAGAAACCTTGATATGATTTTCAGGAATTTCATCGAAGGTCGAGCTAACGACATCGACATTTTCATGGACCGAACGTTCAATATCCGTCACTTCTTCCGGCCGTTCGTCAACGAGTAAAATAATTAGTTTTGCTTCCGGATGGTTGACAGAAATACTATTGGCGATCTCCTTCAATAGCATCGTCTTACCGGCCTTTGGAGGAGCGACGATCAAGCCCCGCTGACCAAAACCTACCGGTGTCATAATATCCATCATCCGTGTCGAGAGGTGATCCGGCTCCGTCTCTAAACGCATTAAACGATCGGGATAGAGAGCTGTAAGGGCAGGGAAGTGAACCCTTTCCTTCGCTACTTCTGGATCTTCGCCATTTACGGCATCGACATGGAGGAGGCCATAATAGCGTTCATTTTCCTTCGGTGGCCGTACCTTCCCCGATACTTTATCCCCATTACGTAAATCGAAGCGAC
This sequence comes from uncultured Pseudogracilibacillus sp., assembly GCA_937974845.1. Classification (GTDB taxonomy): domain Bacteria; phylum Bacillota; class Bacilli; order Bacillales; family Amphibacillaceae; genus Pseudogracilibacillus. The sequence goes on from CALJVC010000081.1 coordinate 26,675, forward strand.
GAATTTGCGATGCTGAAATATAGATGTCCTCCGCACTTGGCGAGTAGTTAATCGGACGTAAAAAACCGAAGCCCTCCGAAGGAATAATTTCTAAAATTCCGTCCATAAAAAGAAAGCCGTCTTTTTCCGCCTGACCCTTTAAAATAGCGAAGATCAGCTCTTTTTTCGTTAGTTTGGCATAGTAGGAGATTTTGTAATCCCTTGCAAGCTCATACAATTCCTTTAATGTGAGCTCCTCTAAATATGAAATCGTTATTTCTTCAGACACTTTATGATCACCTATTCTTTTTATAAAATTACCTATGTAATACACGAAAATCTTATTTATGTATGTGGTTCCTTATGAGTATATGAGAAATGGATCGCTTGCTTCACGCTTCGGTAATGGGTAAGTGGAGTTATCATTGGAGAAAAGTAGTGTAAATATAGAGTAGGGACGTTTGTCTTTGGAGTTGCTCATCTGAAGGACAAAGGAGCATCGTCCTATAACCCGTCCCTACTCGCCTGATATGATGGTCCTTTACTTTACGTCGTGACAGCTATTATCATACAACGTTCATCTAATTTCTTCAACTATATATATTATTTTACATTTCCCTTAATCTTCTAAAACGTAATTCGGCTTCTTCTTCAGGCTGTGGGTACCGTCAACAAATCGAACGGTGCCACTTTTCGTACGCATAACGACGCTTTGGGTCGTGGCATGCATACCCTTGAACTGTACACCCTTCAATAGTTCGCCATCCGTGACGCCGGTCGCAGCAAAAATCGCATCGTCCCCCGAACAAAAGTCATCCATGTAAAAGACTTTATCTAGGTCCGTGATGCCCATCCGTTTACAACGTTCAATTTCTTCATCGTTCGACGGCTGTAACTTTCCTTGAATTTCCCCACCGAGACACTTTAAAGCAACGGCGGAAAGCACGCCCTCCGGAGCACCCCCGATACCTAATAGCATGTCGACACCCGTTTGGTCGAAGGCTGTATTAATTGCACCGGCTACGTCACCATCTTGGATCAACTTAATTCTTGCACCGGTTTCACGAATTTCTTTAATCAATGCTTCATGACGGGGACGGTTGAGTACGACGACGAGGACATCTTCGACATCCTTTCCCTTCGCTTTCGCAACCGCTTCGATATTCTCCCGGGTAGACGCATTAATATCAATCTTCCCGACAGCCTCTGGACCGACGGCAATCTTCTTCATATACATGTCCGGCGCGTTTAATAAATGTCCCCCATCCGCAATCGCAACGACAGAGAGGGCATTCCAAGTACCTTGAGCAACGATGTTCGTACCTTCTAAAGGATCGACCGCCACATCGACGACTGGTCCTTCACCGGTGCCGAGCTTCTCACCGATATAAAGCATCGGAGCTTCGTCCATTTCTCCCTCACCGATGACGACTGTCCCTTGCATCGGAATCGTATCGAAGACGGTACGCATCGCCGTCGTCGCCGCATCGTCGGCTTCATTCCGTTGCCCTCTACCCATCCAACGGGCAGAGGATAAAGCTGCTGCTTCTGTTACACGCACTAATTCTAAGGTTAAACTTCTTTCCACGTTTTCACTCTTCCCTTCGCTACACGTCTTTACTTTAAGTTCAAGCGGTTCTTTTCTTCCTCTGTATCTTCAATCTTTTGAATCCGAGCACCGAGGGCACGGAGTTTTTCAGGCATGTTTTCATAGCCCCGTTCAATATGATCGATTCCCATAATTTCCGTTCTTCCCTCGGCCATGAGTCCCGCGACGATAAGGGCGGCCCCGGCACGTAAGTCCGTCGCCTTTACTTGGGCACCTTCTAATTGAACCGGCCCCTTCACGATGGCTGAGTTCCCTTCCACCCGAACATCCGCATTCATACGCCGTAATTCGTCGATATGTTTAAACCGCGCTTGATAAATCGTATCGGTAACGACACTCGTTCCTTCCGTCTTCGTTAATAAGGCAGTAAAGGGCTGTTGTAAATCCGTAGGAAAACCAGGATGGACGAGGGTTTTGATATTGACGGCAGTAAGCTTTGGACCTGGACGAACAGTAAGTTGTTCATCCCGTTGTTCGACTTCTACGCCCATTTCCCGAAGCTTAGAAATTAAAGACTCTAAGTGTTCAGGAATCACATTATCAATCGTCACTTCCGTCCCTTGAGCGGCAGCGATAATAGCATAGGTACCGGCTTCGATACGGTCGGGAATGATCGTATGCAAACAACCGTGCAAACGTTCGACTCCTTCGATCCGAATAATATCTGTACCGGCACCTTTAATTTTGGCTCCCATGTTCGTTAAAAGGGTCGCAACATCGATAATTTCGGGCTCCTTCGCTGCGTTTTCAATAATTGTCTGGCCCTTCGCCTTTACCGCAGCGAGCATGATATTGATTGTCGCGCCGACACTGACGACGTCTAAATAGATCCTTGCTCCTTTTAACTCTTCAGCCTGTAAGTAGAGCGCTCCCTTTTCATTTCTCACTTCGGCACCTAAGGCTTCAAAACCTTTTATATGTTGGTCGATAGGGCGGGGTCCTAAAAAGCAACCGCCTGGAAGGCCGATAGCAGCCTTTTTAAACTTGCCTAACATCGCTCCCATAAAGTAATAGGAAGCTCGAAGTTTTTTCACCTTTCCATTCGGTAGAGGTACCGATTCGATTTCGGAAGGGTCGATTTCAATCGTATGAAGATCGGGACGCTCTATTTTCGCACCGATATCTTGTAGGATCGATTGCAACGTGTCGACATCAGAAATAGCTGGCAATCCTTCGATCGTAACCGTCGAATCCGCTAAAATAGCCGCTGGAAGTAGGGCAACGGCGCTATTTTTCGCGCCGTTTATGCGAACTGTCCCCGATAAAGGATATCCACCATCAACAATTATTTTTTCCATAAAAAACCCTCGCTTTATTTACAAAACCACTTATATTATCGGTATGTTTTACCCGTTCTTTACTTCTGGGCCTTCTCCCAATCTTCCTTAAACTGCGCAATTCCTTTATCCGTTAACGGATGTTGTACTAATTGGGTCAATACTTGATACGGAACCGTAGCAATATCCGCCCCCTGTAAAGCAGCTTCTGTCACATGGAGCGGATGACGGATCGAGGCAGCGATAATTTTCGTTTCGATTTGATGAAGTGAAAAAATCTCTGCAATCCTTCCGATGATATCCATACCGTCATGGCCGATGTCATCGAGACGGCCGATAAAGGGGGATACATACGTAGCACCTGCCCGGGCGGCTAAGAGGGCTTGGTTGGCACTGAAGATTAAGGTGACATTCGTTTCAATTCCTTCCTCGCTAAGGACATTTACAGCCTTTAAGCCTTCGAGGGTCATCGGAATTTTAATCGTGATGTTTGGGGCAATCTTCGCCAACTCCCTTCCCTCTTCGATCATGCCCGTTGCATCATCAGAAAGGACTTCGGCACTCACGGAAGAGGAAACGATCGATGTAATCTCCTTCAAACGTTCGTGGAAGTCGACTCCTTCCTTAGCAACGAGCGTAGGGTTGGTTGTCACACCATCTAAAATACCAAGGGCCTTTGCCTCTTTAATTTCAGCGATGTTCGCTGTATCAATAAAAAATTTCACCTTTTATCTACCCCTCTTATTCTTTTCTACTATGCCCTACCAGATGAACCGAATTCGCGCATCTTTTGAATAACGGTTTCTTTAATGGCATCTCTACCAGGACCCATGTATTTACGTGGATCATACACTTCTTTATCGTTATCTAAGATCTCCCGAATGACCTTCGTCTGTTGGATTTGGTTTTCGGTATTAACGTTAATTTTGGCTGTACCTAGAGAAATAGCCTTTTGAATATCCTTTAAAGGAATTCCTGTACCGCCGTGAAGCACAAGAGGTACACCGGTTAAATCTCTAATTTCTTCCATCTCTTTGAAGCCTAATTTCGGTTCACCCTTGTAAGGACCGTGGACAGAACCTAAGGCTGGAGCGAAGCAATCAACATCGGTTTCTTTAACGAGTTGCTCACACTCAGAAGGAATAGCATACATCGATTCGGCATCATCGACGACGAGATCATCCTCTTGGCCACCGATTCGGCCGAGTTCCGCTTCGACAGATACCCCATGAATATGGGCTAGCTCAACGACTTTCTTCGTATTGGCGATATTTTCTTCTAAAGGTAAGTGGGAACCATCATACATTACAGAAGTAAAGCCAGCATGGATGGCTTCCGCACACTTTTGGAAACTTGAACCGTGGTCGAGGTGAATAGCTACCGGAACCGTCGTGCCATACTCCTCCATAAGAGCTTCGACCATGGCGACAACTACTTTAAAGCCTCCCATATAACGGCCAGCTCCTTCGGATACACCAAGAATGACCGGAGACTTTTCCTCTTCGGCAGCCTGTAAAATTGCTTGTGCATATTCTAAATTATTTACGTTAAATTGACCTACTGCGTATTTTTCGTCCTTTGCAATATTTAACATCTCTTTCATCGAAACTAAAGCCATTAACTACACAGCTCCTTTAATTTTGATATAGTTAGTCATCTTTATTTTAGAATACCAAGTCAGTTCATCCCTTGCAACTTGTACTAGCCGTTTTCACAGCTTTTTCAAGAAAGTTCACACTTCCTCTATATCCCGCCTTTATTCGGTATATTTCTCCTTCACCACAGCACCGACAAAGGCCTCGATTAAAGGATGGGGATTCGTTGGTCGGGATTTAAATTGTGGATGGTACTGACAGGCGATAAACCAGATATGGTCCTCTAGTTCAATTGCTTCAATCGATTGTTCGTCACGGCTATGGGCTGTAAAGCGAAGCCCCATTCGTTCGAACTCCTTCCGATACACTGGATTTAATTCGTAGCGATTACGGTGGCGTTCCTCTATCTTCGTTGCCCCTTTGTAGATTTCTTTTACTTTCGAATTCTCCTCGAGTGTAATCGGAGCATCGATGCCGAGACGTAAGGTTCCACCTAATTCGTCATTATTCGCCTCCTCATTAGCCAGACGCGTCATTGGATGAGGTGTGTTCGGATCGACTTCGATTGCATGGGCATCTTTTAAGTCTAGCACATTACGGGCAAACTCGACGGCTGCCAATTGCATTCCGATTCCAACGCCGAGAAAAGGTATATTTTCTTCCCGGGCATAGCGAATAGCAATTAACTTACCGTCCATTCCCCGGGTACCGAAACCTCCTGGAACGACAATCCCGTCGACAGCCTGGAGTTCCTCCGCCACCTTTTCTTCGGTTACATGCTCCGAATCGACCCAATGGACATGAATATCAGTGTCATAGGTAAAGCCGGCATGCTTTAAAGCTTCAACAAGAGAAAGGTAGGCATCCGGTAGTTCGACATACTTACCGACGACCGCAATCGTCACCGTTTTAGACAGGTGACGGACCCGTTGAACTAATTGCTCCCATTCCGTCATATCTGCCCGTCCCTCAGGTAAATGTAGATGTTCGCATACTAAATCATCGAATTTTTGTTCTTGTAAGGAAAGGGGGATCTGGTATAACGTATCTGCATCAAGCATTTCGATGACCGCTTCGGTATCTACATCGCTAAATAAGGAAATCTTCGCCTTCGTCTCTTCATCAATCTCTACTTCCGAACGTAATACGATCGCATCCGGCTGGATTCCAAGAGAACGTAACTCTTTTACACTATGCTGGGTCGGCTTTGTTTTTATTTCGCCCGCTGCTTTAATATACGGTACTAATGTACAGTGTATGTACATGACATCATCGCGACCGATATCGTTTTTAATTTGGCGAATCGCCTCTAAAAAAGGAAGGGATTCGATATCACCGACCGTCCCACCGATTTCTGTAATCACAACATCGGCGGAAGTTTCTGCCCCTGCCTTATAGACTTGCTCCTTGATTTCGTTCGTAATATGGGGAATAACTTGCACAGTAGCTCCCTTATAAGCGCCACGGCGTTCTTTGCGAATCACACTGGAATACACTTTTCCCGTCGTGACGTTACTATATTTATCTAAATTCACATCGATAAATCGTTCATAGTGTCCTACATCAAGGTCGGTTTCCGCTCCATCCTCTGTGACAAAGACTTCACCGTGTTGATAAGGACTCATCGTTCCGGGGTCAACGTTTAAATAAGGATCGAACTTTTGCAAGTAAACGTTCAAGCCTCGATTCTTCAATAAACGTCCTAACGATGCCGCTGTAATTCCTTTTCCTAAGGAGGATACTACTCCACCGGTCACAAAAATATACTTCGTCATGTTTTACCCTCTTTCTTGATTTATCACTTTTATATAAAATAAAGAAATGCGCTTCCCGAATATGAGGGGAAACGCATTTTTACGTTAATCTTTTGTAAAGCCCAATTTAGATATTACTCATAATTTCTTAAAAAGTCAAGTTCCCTAACTAGGGGATATTGCGACATTTTTCCTATCTTTTCGCTTCTTTTCTTAAGGGATTTTACTGAGGGAAACCTAGCTGTACCGGTTCTAGGACCTAGACCGTTTAAAGGACTCCGTCTAAGCTTCCTTCATCGGACTTAGACATATTCATCCATATCTTCATACAATTCCTTTACTTCTTCATCCTCTACGTCTTCTTCATAGTATTCGTCCTCTTCATCGTAGAGCTCTTCTTCTTCGGCATCTTGCTTCCGGGCTTCGGCCAGAGCCTTCTCACTAGTTTGGTCAGCAGGATACCAACGCTTTAAACCCCAAATGTTGTTCCCTAACGTCGTAAAGCGTCCATCGACGTTTAAATCGGTATAGAAACGAGCGAGTAGGTCATCTTTTTCCGCTTCGGTAAATTCCTTCCGTTCCGCAACGAGATCAAAGAGTTCTAAGAAGTTCATTTCTTTCTTTTCTTCGGCTAAAATCACACCTGCCAGCTCGATCATTGGCATCTTTTTAATTTGGTCTTTGGTTAACTTTTTTAACCCCATAAAATCACACTCCCCATCTTGCCTTCTTCGCTTATTTTCAATGTAAAATAACTCTGATAATGCTGTAGTATAACCATTCATCCCATTATAATCAAGCAACATGAATTTATGCCATTTTTTCAAAAAATTCCGGCAAACCAAGGCCATCTATATCCTATATCTATGCAAGGAAAACTAGGGGATGTATCGGCCCTTTGTCACCGAGGAAAAAAGCTAGCGGTACACGAGGAAAAGAAGAGAAAAAAGCGGACTAAGCTCCTGAATTTCAAGATACTTAGTCCGCTACTTGGCCTAACTATTCCATAAGGGCCCTATCGCTATTCCTTACATATTCCGACGGTATTCTCCACCGACTTCGTATAAGGCAGCGGTAATTTGCCCGAGGCTTGCTACCTTAACGGTCTCCATTAGCTCTTCGAAAATATTTCCATTCGTTCTAGCAACTTGCTGGAGTCGTTTTAGGGCTTCATCTACCTTATCCTTGTTCTTCTCTTGGAACTCTCGTAAGTTTTTAATTTGTAACTCTTTCTCTTCGATTGTTGCCCGAGCTAACTCCATCGAATCGATTTCTTCGTCGGACGGTGGATTTGGATTTAAGTAAGTGTTCACACCAATAATCGGTAATTCACCCGAGTGCTTCTTGCTTTCATAGTAGAGGGATTCCTCTTGAATCTTACTACGCTGGTACTGACGCTCCATCGCTCCAAGGACTCCGCCCCGATCATTTAACCGTTCGAATTCCTGAAGGACGGCCTCCTCGACTAGGTCAGTTAATTCCTCGACGATGAAAGAGCCTTGTAAGGAGTTTTCGTTTTTCGTTAAACCGAACTCCCGGTTAATAATTAATTGAATAGCCATCGCCCGGCGTACCGACTCCTCCGTTGGTGTCGTAATTGCTTCGTCATAAGCATTCGTATGGAGAGAGTTCGTATTGTCCTGAATCGCTAATAGAGCTTGTAAAGTCGTACGAATATCGTTGAAATCAATTTCCTGGGCATGCAGGGATCGTCCAGAAGTTTGAATATGGTACTTTAACTTCTGGCTCCGTTCGCTTGCGCCGTAACGTTCCCTCATGACGATAGCCCAAATCCTTCTCGCAACCCGGCCGATTACTGTATATTCAGGATCTAAGCCGTTAGAGAAGAAGAAAGATAGGTTCGGTGCAAAATCATCGATATCCATGCCTCGACTTAAGTAATATTCCACATACGTAAAACCATTCGCCAAGGTAAAGGCAAGCTGCGTAATCGGGTTAGCTCCAGCCTCAGCAATATGATAACCAGAAATGGAGACGGAATAGTAGTTGCGTACATCGTTGTCGATAAAGTATTGCTGAATATCTCCCATCATACGCAAGGAAAACTCCGTCGAGAAAATACAAGTGTTCTGGCCTTGGTCTTCCTTTAAAATATCCGCCTGGACCGTTCCGCGAACAACCGATAGGGTCTCTTGTTTAATTTGTTCATATTCTTCCTCTGTCGGCTGACGCCCTTCCTTTTCGACAAACTTCTCTACCTGTTGGTCAATAGCCGTATTGAAGAAAAAGGCTAGCATAATCGGAGCCGGTCCGTTAATCGTCATCGATACAGAAGTGTTTGGCGCCGTTAAATCAAAGCCCTTATACAACTTCTTCATATCTTCTAGAGTACAGATACTGACACCGCTTTCACCGATTTTACCATAAATGTCTGGACGGTAGTCGGGATCCTCCCCATACAAGGTGACAGAGTCAAAGGCCGTCGAAAGTCGCTTCGCCTCTTCATTCTCCGATAAGTAATGGAAACGACGGTTCGTTCGCTCCGGAGTCCCTTCCCCAGCGAATTGACGGGTAGGGTCTTCACCCTGTCGCTTGAACGGGAACACTCCTGCTGTATAGGGGAATTGACCTGGTACGTTTTCCCGCATTAACCAGTAGACCCGGTCGCCCCAATCGGTATAATTCGGAAACTTAACTTTTGGAATTTTCGTGCCTGATAAAGAAGTCGTCGTAATATCAACCTTAATTTCTTTATCGCGTACCTTATAGGTCATCGTGTCACCGTTGTACTTTTCTTTTAGTTCATCCCATTTCTCTAACCATTCCTTCGTTTCTGGAAGAAGTTTCTTTTCATTCTCTTCTATTAAAGCTTCGATTGATTCACGAAGGGCATCGTCATCCTCCGGTAACTCTTCCTTCACCCCGTAAAGCTGATACAATTTTCGCGCAATATCGCGTTGTTTTTCCACCTTTTTATGATAGTTCCGGACCTCTTGGCTAATTTCCCGTAAGTAGTGGGTTCGATCGGATGGAATAATCGGATCCCGGTCCTCCGGTTCCTCATCGATTTCTAAGAGCATTTCTGGCTCATCCCAATGTCCATCGGTATTAATTTTATCGATAATAGCAGAGAAAAGACGGTTTACACCAGGATCGTTAAAACGACTTGCGCTCGTTCCAAAGATTGGGAAGCTTTCGGGATCTTCTCCGAACAACATTCGACTTCTTTCGTATTGTTTCCGTACCTGGGTTAAAGCATCGAGGGCTCCTTGTTGCTCAAACTTGTTAATGGCAATAAAGTCAGCGAAATCGATCATATCGATCTTTTCAAGCTGGGAAGGTGCCCCATACTCTGCTGTCATCACATACATGGATAGGTCAGTGATTTCTGTAATCTCTGCATCCCCTTGCCCAATACCACTCGTCTCCAAAATAATGAGGTCGAAGTTTGCAGCCCGCACGACGTCTAAGACTGGAATGGTCGCCTTCGATAACTCAGTTTTTGAGTCCCGGGTCGCTAAGGAGCGCATGAAAACCCTTTCAGAATTGAGCGCATTCATACGAATTCGATCTCCTAACAAGGCACCACCTGTTTTCCGCTTCGTCGGATCTACGGAAATAATCGCGATGCGCTTATCTGGGAAATGGTGTAAAAATCGTAGGACGAGTTCGTCGGTTAATGAACTTTTACCCGCTCCTCCCGTACCGGTAATACCTAAGACTGGGAGATTATTATTCTTTCTCTTTTGGAGCTCTTTCAGGATCCTTCGCTTTTCGTCCTCATTACCATCCCGCTCGACAAAGGTAATAAGACGGGCGATTGCCTTGTGATCCCCTTGGCTCAACTTTTCTATTTCTTCATCAGGATTACATGGAGGTTCGAAGTCTGCAATTTTCAATTTTTCATTAATCATCCCTTGTAGACCGAGCCGGCGTCCGTCTTCCGTAGAGAAAATCCAAGAAACGCCGTAATCGTGTAACTCTTTTATTTCACGCGGAATGATCGTCCCGCCGCCACCACCGAAAACCTTTATATGGGAGGCGCCTTTTTCCTTTAAAAGATCGATCATATACTTATAATATTCAATATGCCCACCTTGATAGGAAGAAACTGAAATACCTTGTACGTCTTCTTGAATAGCGGCATTTACTACTTCTTCAACACTACGATTATGGCCAAGGTGAATTACTTCTGCACCGCTCGACTGCAAAATACGACGCATAATATTGATCGCCGCATCATGGCCATCAAACAAACTCGACGCTGTTACAAAACGCACATGGTGTTTTGGACGATAAACTTCAATTTTCTTCATTGTGCTGAACTCCTTTGTATATATTTTTATGCTGGACTATCAACACAAAATGTAAGCAGTTACATTTCCATTTGTTAGTTACGTTGGGCTAAACCCAACGTAACCTTCTTATCTATTCAGCTCTTGACAATCTACCTGTAAAATTCGGAGGACAAAGTCAATTTGCCTCTCGATATATTCCTCGAGGGTAAATTGCTTCTGCAAGGACCAACGTCTAAATCCCCACATATGCCCTTGTACGAAAATATTATTCGCAATTAAGAGGGCATCCTTCTCATCGATAGGGGAAGGAGCGCTAGCAATAATAGCCTCCTTCACTTTATCGACCATTTCTACTTCCTTTTGTAAGACTTTCTCCCGCTGGTCTTGGGGTAAAGATTTTAACTCTTGATATAAAATCAATACTTCTTCCTGCAGTTGGTCCGTTAAACGATAGTAGGCTTCGATCACCTTGAGCAAGTTTTCTAGGGAACGATTTTTTATGTCGATGACTTCCTCTAGTCGGTCATAGACGTTGCGATTAATTGTATCGAAGACGAGTAATAACACGTCTTCCTTCGTACGGACATATTCATAAAGCGTTCCAATACTAAAGCCGGAAGCTTCCGCAATCTCCCGCGTCGTCGTCTTCGTAAAGCCCTTTTGCTTAAACAGTTGAATCGAGGCTTTAACGATTTGATTCCGCCTTTTTTCTACGAGATTGCTATCCTTTATACTCGATTTAATCGCATCCGACATAAAACGTTCCCCTTCCACAAAACCTCTTTACTTCGTAATAGAGCGTCCAATTACGAGACGTTGAATTTCGTTTGTACCTTCGTAAATTTGAGTGATCTTTGCATCACGCATGTAACGCTCGACTGGATAGTCCTTCGTATAACCATATCCACCGAAGACTTGAACGGCTTCTACCGTTACCTTCATCGCCGTATCTCCTGCGAATAATTTCGCCATGGCTGAAGCTTCGCTGTATGGTAGTCCTTCACTCTCTAACCAAGCTGCTCGGTAAGTAAGTAAACGTGCAGCCTCTGTCGCAGTTGCCATATCAGCTAGCTTGAAGGAAATTCCTTGCTGGTAAGCGATTGGTTTACCGAATTGCTCACGCTCTTTCGCATAAGCGACCGCTGCATCTAATGCTCCTTGGGAAATTCCTACTGCTTGAGCAGCGATTCCACTACGACCACCGTCTAAAGTAGTCATCGCAATCTTGAACCCTTCTCCTTCTTCACCTAATAAGTTCTCCTTTGGAATACGGCAGTTTTCAAAGATTAACTCGGTTGTAGGTGATGAACGGATACCTAATTTTTCTTCTTTCTTACCGAAGGAGAAGCCTTCTGTTCCCTTTTCAACGATAAAGGCACTGATTCCACGGTGACCTGCGTCTGGATCTGTCTTCGCAAAGACAACGTAAATGTCAGCGACACCACCGTTCGTAATCCACACTTTGCTACCGTTTAAGACATACTCATCGCCGTCTAATTTCGCAGTCATCTTCATACTTGCTACGTCACTACCTGCTCCTGGTTCAGAAAGGGCATACGCACCTAGGGCAGAACCTTCTGCTAAACGGCGAAGGAAGTTTTGCTTTTGCTCCTCTGAACCGTAACGGTAAATTGGCCAGCTAGCTAAGGATACGTGAGCGGAAAGGGTGACACCTGTAGAAGCACATACGCGGGATAATTCTTCAACAGCAATCACATAGCTCACATAGTCTGCGCCAATACCACCGTATTCTTCTGGCCATGGAATACCTGTTAAACCTAACTCGGCCATTTTGTCGAAAATTTCTCTGTCAAAGCGTTCCTCTTCATCTCTCTCTGCAGCTGTTGGTTCTACTTCGTTTTCAGCAAAGTCGCGAACCATTTGTTTTAACATTTTTTGTTCTTCTGTTAATTGAAATTGCATCTTCTGTTCCTCCATTATGTTTTATGTTAATAAATTTTTAGCAATCACGATTCGTTGGATTTCGTTCGTACCTTCGTAAATTTCCGTCACCTTGGCATCACGGAAATATCTTTCTACGTCGTAATCCTTCGTATAGCCATAGCCCCCGAAGACTTGGACGGCTTCGATAGAGTTTTTACGAGCGGTAGTCGTGGCAAAAAGCTTTGCCATCGAAGCTTCCTTCGGGGTAATCGTCCCATTTTGCAAATTGTTCGCCGCACGGTAAACGAGCAGTTTCGCTGCTTCGGTTTCTGTCGCCATATCTGCCAGTTTGAAGGATATGCCCTGTTGGTGGGCGATAGGCTTGCCAAATTGCTCGCGCTCTTTGGCATAGGCAATCGCTTTTTCTAATGAGGCTTCGGCAAGACCTAAGCCTTGGGCAGCGATCCCGATTCTTCCAGCATTTAAATTCGTCATGGCGATTTTAAACCCTTCCTTTTCTTTACCGAGCAACTGGCTTGCAGGAACGATACAATCTTCGAAAATAAGGGATACGGTACTAGACCCATGTAATCCCATTTTATTTTCGTTTTTACCAATTGTAAAGCCAGGGGTATCCTTTTCTATAACAAAAGCACTGATCCCTTTTGAACCAGCTTCTTTACTCGTTCGGGCAAAGGTAATGAAAACATCAGCTTCTAAGCCGTTAGTAATAAAGATTTTAGAACCATTAAGGACGTAATGATCGCCCTTTTTCTCTGCCCGTAAGGATAAATTTCCAGCGTCAGAACCAGCCTGAGGCTCCGTCAGGGCGAAGGCCCCGATATACTCACCAGAAGCTAATTTCGGAACATAGGCTTCTTTTTGCTCCTCGGTGCCGTATTGAAGGATTGGCATGGTACCTAACGTTGTATGCACGGATAAGATTACGCCGAGCGTAGCACTGATTCGAGAAATTTCATGTAGGGCGATAATATATGAAACGATGTCCATCCCGCTACCACCATATTGTTCCGGAATCGGAATTCCCATCAAACCAAGTTCGCCCATCTTTTGAATCGATTGGTGGGGGAATTGGTTGGCTTTCATCGCTTCGACTTCTTTTGCCACTTCATTTTCCGCAAAATTACGAACCATTTGACGCATCATTTCTTGCTCTTCAGTAAAACGGAGATCCATCGGCTGTCTTCCTTCCCTTCCCTACGTCGACATCTCTGGGTAGGTGAGTAAAGAAGTGTCGGTTGTAATCATGCTGAATACCCTGTCGACAAGTATTCTTTATTCGTATACGTAAAAGCCTCGGCCTGATTTTTTACCATACCAGCCTGCCTGAACATACTGACGTAGTAAAGGACATGGACGGTACTTGCTGTCACCGAAACCTTCGTAAAGAACTTCCATAATATATAAGCAAGTATCTAAACCGATAAAGTCAGCTAGCTGAAGCGGTCCCATCGGATGGTTCATACCTAGCTTCATCACTGTATCGACGTCTTCGATAGAAGCGACTCCTTCATAAACAGTGTAAATCGCTTCGTTAATCATCGGGATTAAAATTCTATTAGCGATGAAACCTGGGAAGTCCTGGGATTCAACTGCTGTTTTATTTAATGTTTTCGTCATTTCAGCAATAGCTTCATAGGTCTCATCGGACGTTTGAATCGCCCGGATGATTTCTACTAGACGCATGACAGGCACTGGGTTCATAAAGTGCATGCCAATAACCTTTTCTGGGCGGTTTGTCACACTAGCAATATCTGTAATAGGTAAAGATGAAGTGTTCGTAGCTAGAATAGCTGACTCCTTCGTCAACTCATCGAGCTGGCGGAAAATATCTTTTTTAATATCGATATTTTCAATCGCTGCTTCGATAACTAAATCGACTTCTTTTGCTGCTGCGTCTAAATCGGTAGTCGGTGTGATGCGCTCGAGTACTTGTGTTTTCTCTTCCTCGGTCATCCGTTCTTTCTCAACATTTCGAGCGAGCAGTCGCTCAATGTTGGAAAAACCTCGATCTACTGCTTCTTGCTTAATGTCTTGCATGTACACCTCATAACCAGATTGGGCGCACACTTGGGCAATTCCAGAGCCCATTTGGCCTGCCCCTACAACTAGTACTTTTTTAATCGTCAATGATCTTCACCTCTTGATGTATTGATATAGTCATATATCTATTATTTTAAGTGATACGTTCGTCCTTTGTCACAAGTATTGATTGTTAACTTCCTTTTCCTGGTACTTCAATTAATACTGCGTCTCCCTGGCCACCCCCGCTACAAATTGCAGCGACCCCGAGTCCACCGCCCCGACGACGAAGCTCATGAATTAATGTGAGAATGATCCGTGATCCACTAGCGCCAATCGGATGGCCTAGAGCAACGGCACCACCGTTGACATTTACCTTTTCTGGATCAAGCTTCGCTAGGTCGATGCTTAGTAAGGCCACAGCAGAGAAAGCTTCGTTAATTTCAAACAGATCGATATCCTCTACCTTTTTCCCAGCCTTATCTAAAAGCTTTTGAATAACGAGTCCCGGTGTTTCTGGAAAACGGTCGGCCTCTAAAGCGATTGCCTCTTGGGCAACGATAGTCGCTAGCGGAGTCTTTTCTAATTCCTTAGCCTTCTTATCCGACATAAGGACGAAGGCACAGGCACCATCGTTGACTCCTGGAGCATTTCCTGCGGTAATCGTTCCGTCCGCTTCGAAGGCTGGACGAAGCTTAGCAAGCCGCTCCAAGCTCGTATCCCTCCGTGGTCCTTCATCCTCGCTGACAAGGGTAGGCTCTCCTCGACGTTGCGGTACTTCTACTGGAACGATTTCTTCAGCGAATTTACCGGCATCCATCGCTTCAAGGGCTCTTTGGTGACTGCGAAGGGACCACTCATCCTGGGCTTCACGGCTAATTCCAAAGCGTTCGGCAGCCTTGTTTCCATAGGAACCCATATGTACACCTTCAAAGGAACAGGTCAAGCCATCATAGACCATCAAGTCCAGTAAGCTTGCATTTCCCATCCGGGCACCCCATCGACCTTTAGGGAAGGCATAGGGGGCATTACTCATACTTTCCATCCCACCGGCGACGATCACTTCTTCTTCGCCTAAACGAATCAATTGGTCTGCTAACGTCACACTTCGTAAGCCCGAAGCACAGACCTTATTAATGAGCTCTGTCTTTGTCTCCCAAGGAATTCCCGCCTTGCGCATAGCTTGGCGAGAAGGAATTTGGCCTTGGCCACCTTGTAAGACGTTTCCTAATATTACTTCGTCAACGGCGTCCGGAGCAATTTCTGCCCGTTCTAAGGCGCCCTTAATCGCTATCCCACCTAGGTCAGAAGCCGTAAGACTTTGTAAGCTTCCGCCTAAACGGCCAAAGGGGGTTCTTGCACCCGAAACAATCACTGTCTTCACTTTATCCACTCCTTGTGATCTATGGCCAACCTATCCGTCCCGTATGAAGATATCCTAGGTCTACCTCGATGCTGATCACTTTTTCAAACGCTTTCAAACTTATTAAAAAGCGGTAGGTGGCTATTTTACCCTTGTTATCTTACTTTTTTTACGAAAAGAAAGTAATGCGCTTTCTTTATAAAAGTCAGGCCTCCAATATATGTATCTAGTATTCTTTGTTTCTTTACAAAAAATAGTATACACAATTTTAGTCGTTTTGTCGAGCGAACGCTCAATCAATTTTTCATTTTTAAAAATTTTACTAGATAACCTTTAGTTTTTTTGTGTTGAAATACAAGACGAAAGTTGAAGGAGAAGCGGCTACTTTTTTCTCAGCATAAAAAAACGGACTGAACCTTATCGTTCAGTCCGTTCATCTAATTAGGACGCAGACTTTTCTTCCTGCTCTTCATCCGCAAAGACGGATAGGGCTAAAATTTCTGCAACGTCCATGGTGCTAATATCCTGTTCTACTTCCTTCGCCTTCGTACCGTCGCTAATCATCGTTAAGCAGTATGGACAAGCAGTAGAAATCATGTTCGGATTAACTTCTAAAGCTTGTTCTGTACGGGCGACGTTGATGCGGTGTCCGACTGTTTCTTCAGACCACATGAGTCCTCCACCAGCACCACAGCACATGGCGTTTTCTTTCGTACGTACCATTTCTACGACTTCTAAGCCTGGGATAGACTCTAGAATCTCCCGTGGCGGATCGTAGACGTCGTTATAACGACCTAAGTAACAGGAGTCATGGTAAGTAATACGCTTATCAATACGACCCTTCGGCTTTAAGCGCCCTTGACGTAATAAGTCAACGAGCATTTCCGTGTGGTGAACCACTTCTGCTTCAAAACCGAAATCAGGGTACTCGTTTTTGAAAATGTTGTAGGCGTGTGGGTCAATCGTGACGATCTTCTTCACACCATGCTTTTCAAATTCTTTAATGTTTTTCTCAGCGATTTCTTGGAAAAGGAACTCGTTACCAATACGACGGGCAGTATCCCCAGAGTTCATCTCCTTATTACCTAAAATCGCAAACTTCACACCAGCTTCGTTCATTAACTTAGCGAAGGCAATGGCAATTTTCTGGCTTTCGTTATCATAAGCACCCATTGAACTAACCCAGTATAAATATTCGAAGTCTTCGCCTTCTTTTTTGAGTTCTTTAACCGTCGGTACGCGGACAGACTCGTCTAATTCGCGCCACTTAATACGGTCTTTACGGGATAAGCCCCATGGGTTTCCTTGACGTTCGATATTTTGAACAGCTCGTTGTTGCTCGACATCCATCTTACCTTCTGTCATAACGAGGTAACGACGCATATCGATAATGTGGCTTACGTGTTCGTTTACTACAGGGCACGCATCTTCACAGTTACGGCAAGTAGTACAAGCCTGTAATTCCTCTTCAGAAATAACGTCTCCAATCAAGCTGACAGCGTCCATTTTTGCAACAGCTTCTTCCCGGTCCATTTCTGCTAAGGCATTCGGTCCTTGACCAGCGAAAGCATACTCCGGAACCCAAGGAGAACGTCCAGTAATCGCTGCTCCTTTATCGTTTAAATGATCGCGGAGCTTAATCATAATATCCATCGGCGATAATACTTTTCCTGTCGTCGCCGCAGGACAAACGCTCGTACAACGTCCACACTCAACACAGGCGTATAAATCGAGTAGTTGACGGCGATCGAAATCTTCTACTTTTCCAACTCCGAAAGAGAAGTCCTCTTCAGTCATCTCCTCGTCATCTTCGTCAAAGTCGAAGTTAAGAGGTTTTAACTTTCCAGGCTCTGGGTTGGCTAAATAAACGTTTACTGGCGCTGCAATTAAGTGCGCGTGCTTGGATTGTGGGATATAGACTAAAAAAGCTAAAATCGTTAAAGTGTGAATCCACCATGCGATAAAGAACCATACCATCGCTGCTGTCGGTGATAAGAAACTGAAGACGGAAGCGATGGCGCTCGCTACCGGTTCAGACCATACGGCTCCCTTACCTTGCCAGATTTGTAACATGGCGTTTCCAAAGAGAACCGATAACATTAACGTCCCAATAAAAATAAGTACTAAACCGGCATACCAGCCTCTCTTTAAACGGGCAAGCTTTTCTATGTATCGACGATAAAAAGCCCAAACGACAGCTACTAATACCATCAATGTAACGATCTCTTGGAAAAAGGTAAATGCTGGGTAGAAGGATCCAAAGGGTAAATGTTTGCCTGGCGCTAATCCTTTAATAAACATATCGATGGCACCAAACTGTACGAGAATAAATCCATAGAACATCATAACGTGGATGATTCCAGATTTTTTATCCTTCAATAACTTCTTCTGTCCGAAGACCATTACAATGACGTCTCGCACTCCATCTTTAACCGCTTTATCAAATTCGCTCTTTTTACCTAACTTCATATAAGCGACTCGGGTTGCCACTGCTTTAGCAAAGAGATAAATACCTAAAGCAGTAACCGCAAGAAAAGCGATTAAATTAATGATTAAAAAAGTGTTCATTGCTCTCCTCCTAAGATGATATTACTTTTAGTGTTGTCTCTTTCAGTCTATATCTTGGTTTAAATGGCTATTCTATAAAATGAATGAACATTCATTTTCGACTTCTTTTCCTTCATAGATTCTACTAGATTTTTTTACCGTTTGCAAAGGAAAACGTTCTCTTTTTGTCGGAAAAAATCACTTTATATCCCTAGAACTCCTTCGCTATCCTAGGTTGAAAGATAAGGCCTGCCTCATTCCATATATAAGATAAGGACTAGTTTTGAAAGCGCTTGGACTTTCCTAGCGGGAAAACAAAGCTTCTCCGCTCGAAAACGAGGGGTTAAATTTCCTCTTACTCATATTCTTACATATTTACTTTTACTTTCCTAGCCAATTGTTTCTAAATAGATTCCTTTACACTGGCCAACACGTCATTCACTCTCTAGTAGATTAAGAAGGACAGTGCCTCAGGCCTCTATAGAAACCAATCATTCTCCTTTCCTTTAACAAAATCTTTAGCTTTCCCTGTATCCAATCTCTAGACCTATTTACAGTAATTCGTTCCATTATAAATAGAAAATATTTTCGTTTACAAGAAAAGCATCTACTGTATATCCGCATAAATCCTATATACAGTAATCATGTTTACTGTATATAGAAGAAAACTTTTTTATATCCTGTATACAGTAAATGCCTCTACTGTAAATAGGTTTTTTAAAAAATCTATCCTGTATACAGTAAAATCGTCTACGGTATACAGGAATTATTCCTATTTACAAAAAAGCGTTACACTGTATACAGAAAATATTTCTATATATAAGGAGCCAAGTCCATATATATAGAAAATTTTACCGTATACAAGATGCCTTTGCCGACCCTTCGCAAAGATAAAAAAGTGTAGAAGGAGGAATTCCTTCTACACTTTTTACATTTTCTCCGGTGCAGAGACCCCGATAAGACGTAGACTATTTCCTAGGGTAATTTTTACAGCCTTCATCAAGGCAATCCGGGCCTCTGTCAATGGTAGGTTCGCCTCATCGATAACCTTCTCCGCATTGTAAAAGCTGTGCAAGAAGCTGGCGAGGTCAAAAACATACTGGGTAATTCGATAAGGCGCCTCCCGCTCGGCCGCTTCCGCTACCACTTCTGGGAAGGAGGCGAGATGGCGTAGGAGGTCACGCTCCCGTTCAGTTGTCAGTAGGCTAGGATCGAAGGCTTCGCTAGTAGCCAATCCCTTGGCCTCTGCCTGCTTTAACATAGTACAAATTCGCGCATGGGCGTATTGAACATAGTACACCGGGTTTTCATTCGATTGCGAGCGGGCTAGATTCAGGTCAAAGTCTAATTGCGAATCGTTCGAACGCATGTTGAAAAAGTAACGCACCGCATCGACACCTACATCTTCAACTAATTCCCGTAACGTAATCGCACTACCGGTCCGCTTGCTCATGCGTACAATTTCTCCGTCTTCTAAAACATTCACCATCTGAATGACGCTGACTGATAACTTTTCTTCTGGGTAGCCAAGGGCTTGGATCGCCGCAGAGATTCGCGGAATATAACCATGGTGGTCTGCACCCCAAACGTTAATAATTTTGTCAAAACCACGGGCTAACTTATTCTGGTGATAGGCAATATCCGGCGTTAAATAGGTGTAGGAGCCATCCTTCTTAATTAACACCCGATCCTTGTCATCGCCGAAAGCCGTCGACTTAAACCATGTCGCTCCGTCTTCTTCATAGACGTAGCCTCGTTCCTCTAGTTTCGCTAAAACTTGTTCAATCTGCCCGTCTTCATAAAGGGAAGATTCGGAAAACCATTGGTCAAATTCTACCCGGAAATCAGCTAAGATTTGTTTAATGCGCTCGAGCTGATAATTGAGGCCATACTCACGAAAATAGGATAACCTCTCCGCTTCCCCTACTTCTAACCAACGGGAACCTTCCTTCTCTTTGATTTCCTCTGCAATAGCTTTAATATCTTCACCATAATAGCCATCCTCAGGCATCGCCATCTCTTGGCCATGGGCTTCGTAATATCGAACTTCAATCGACTTGGCAAGTTGATCGATTTGGTTTCCAGCATCGTTAATATAATATTCCCGTTCCACATCATAACCAGAAAAGTCTAGGACATTGCTTAACACATCGCCAAAAACCGCTCCCCGAGCATGGCCTAAGTGGGGCTCTCCTGTCGGGTTCATGGACACGAACTCAACTTGGATTCGTTGACCCTTTCCACGATTCGTCCTTCCATAGTTCTCCTTTTCTTCTAGGATTGTTTCAACGACGTCATTTAAATAGGCTTCATCCATAAAGAAATTAATAAAACCAGGTCCTGCAATATCTAGTTCTTTCACCTGGGCCTTGCTCGTATCAAGATGCTCGACAATCTGCTCGGCAATTTGGCGCGGAGCCTGCCTAGCTACCCGGGCCAGTTGCATGGCAATGTTCGTTGCAAAATCTCCGTGGGCTTTTTCCCTTGGTTTTTCTAAAATAATTTCCGGTAACTCCGCTTCCGAACAAAGCTCCGCCTGCAAAATCGCCTGTTTAATCTCCGATTTTAATGTCTCTTCTATCGAACTTAATAAGGTCATAGTAATTTCTCCTCCGTATACGTTAATGTTAGATGATGGGCTTGTTCTTCTATTCCATTAATCGTTGCATCATAAGTAATGATGATCTCTCCCGCCTCTTCCTTACTCAACCTTTTAATATGCAAGGTCTTCGTACGAATATCGAAGTGAAGTGAACCATACGGATGACGGTATAAGCTTTCGGAACGCTTGCCAACTTCAAAATGTTGGTTCATCGTAATTGCGCCGGAACGCTTAATCGTAACCTTCTTATCTTGAATTGTAATGTAATTACGGATATTCCCTATATCTTCCCTTTTCTCTGTAAAGGTTATAATTTCTATCGATTCTTTACGCATATATTCTGCTGGTTGTTTAATAATAGACATTTCTTTTTCGCCATTCCGATCGATTACGGTGCGAAGCTCTACATCGATTATTTTTTCTTCCATCACTGTTTTCCTCACCCATTTGCATCCATTATCTTTTTATTATAGCGCTGTTTATAAACTTTTACCATTTAAGTTATATAGCTCTATTCCCATCTTACGCCTAACTAAATTTGCTCGAGAAGTTTATTATTTTTAAAAAATTACCATAATGAACAATGATACGACATGCAGAAGTCGAATCGACAAAAATGTATTTACTGAATCTTCCTAGCAAGAGAGGCTAAGACAATGATAAAACGATGTATCAAGTTTTTTACATACTTTTTATTTCTCCTTGCTTTTTTCATCGGCTGTACCCTAGCCATTCTTTATTCTTTAGGTCCCCCACCGCTTACAGAAGAAGCGGAGGTGACAATCCTTGCATCCAACGGAGAGCCATTAACCAATACGAAAAAAAATTTACCTTCCTTAGAAGCCTTGCCTGACTACGCCCTTGAAGGCTTCCTACTTGCAGAGGATAAGCATTTTTACGCCCACTATGGCTTCGATCCTAAAGGGATTGCCCGAGCCCTTGTACGGAACCTTCAAGCCGGTAAGCTAAAGGAAGGAGCAAGCACGATTACCCAGCAACTAGCCCGTAACCTCTATCTTTCCCATGAAAAAACATGGTCAAGGAAAATAAAGGAATTATACTACACCTTACGATTGGAAATGTTTTATGAAAAGGACGAAATCCTCCTCGCCTATTTAAATACAATCTACTTTGGCCATGGAGCTTATGGCATCGAGGAAGCGAGCTACTATTATTACCAAAAAAGCGCCCGGGACTTAAGCTTAGCCGAAGCAACGATGCTAGTCGGAATACCGAAGGGACCTACCTATTACTCCCCTTTCAATGACCGAGAAAGGGCTGAAAAAAGACAAGCCTTTATCCTATCCCTTTTAAAAAATGAGGGCGTCATTACAGAAGCAGCGTATTACGAAGCACTCAAGGAAAAGCCCGCTTTAGCGAACAATAAAACAAATCCCGATGACAATGTCCATTACTTTATCGACTATGTTTGGCAAGAGGCGGTCCAGGAACTAGGCTTCGAGAAGCAAAGTTTGCAAAAACGAGGAGCAACAATCGAAACTACCCTAGATCAAGATTTACAAAGAGAAAGCGATGAACTTATCCGGCAAGAAGTAGAAGATAAAGACGAGCTGGAAGTCGCCCTCCTCGCCCTCGACCAAACTACTGGTGCCATCCGGCAAATGTTAGGGGGAAAAAACTATCAAGCGAGTCCCTTTAATCGGGCCGTCGACGGAAAACGGATGGTCGGCTCAACCTTCAAACCATTACTTTATTACGCCGCTTTAGAAAATGGTTTTACAGCGACGACCATGCTCCAAAGTGAACCGACGGCCTTCCTCGTCGATAACGACGTATATGAACCGAGTAACTACAACGATTATTACGCCTATAAACCAATCAGCCTCGCCCAAGCAATCGCCCTATCGGACAATATCTACGCCGTAAAAACCCATCTCTTCCTCGGAGCTGAGAACGTCGTCGACTGGGCGAAGAAGTTCGGAATCTCGACACCCTTGCCTGAGGTCGCTTCCCTGGCCCTTGGAAGTGCCTCGATTCCTTTGATAGAAATGGTACAGGCCTATGCGACCATTGCTAATGGTGGCTTCCATATCGAACCCTACGCCATCGAACGTATCGTCGATGGAAAGGGACATATCCTATACGAAAGAGAAGAAGTAGAAAAGGAACGTATCTTAAAGGAGAAAAAAGCCTTCCTCCTCACCCATTTAATGACCGGAATGTTCGACCGGCGTTTAAACGGCTATATGGAGGTGACCGGCGCCTCTTTAATCGATCAATTACAGCCTGAACATGAGTTTGCCGGTAAATCCGGTTCAACTAGTGCCGATAGCTGGATGATCGGTTACAGTCCAAAACTCGTCGCCGGTGTATGGACCGGCTACGATGACAACCGTCCCTTGACGAAAACTTCGGAAAGGGCCCTCGCTAAGAAGGCCTGGGCGTCCCTTATGCACACATACCATGCCGAAGAAGAAGAAAGTCTCCGCTTCGAACCACCAGAAGGCCTAGTCGAAGCTGTAATCGACGTCCACTCCGGTCTCCTAGCGACAGAGGCCTGTGAAACGACTCGAAAAACTTACTTCGAAGAAGGAACAGCCCCTACCCTGTACTGTACAGACCATCTAGCTAACCTAGAGGATGAAGATCAACGGATTGAAACTGCGAGCAAAAAGCTAGACAAGGAAGCTGTCCTTGCTAAAAAACAAAGGAAAACGAGAGAATAAGGCACAAAAAAACCTGTATACACAAGGTGTAACAGGTTTTTTTGTGTCCTAGTAATATTGATGGTTGTCCATGTATACTTATTTTACAAAGGGTATTCGTAAAGTACAAAGTTTTCAAACTATAATTTTATAAATGTCATAAATTGTTCACGAATTAGGTAAAATTAGGAAAAGGCTTGCTTCAGTTCTTCCGAAGCATTTTCCCACATCGTTTCATCGAACGACCGCAGAAAATCGCCGAGTAAATGACGCGACTTCTCATCCATATGGTCGACGACGACTTCTCCCTTTAACGAACGCTCCATATGATTGACGTGTTCACCGAGCTTTTTATAGCCTCTTTTGTTTGGTTTATCGATCCGTAATTCACTAGCTGCAACACCGTGATAATACGGTCCCTGTTCCCCTCTTTCTACCGTTACCCAAGCGATCCAATATAATAAGCCATCCGGAACCTCGCTCCGATCGGAATAATAGCGAACCCGACGTTCGATATCACTTCTTGCATGCATCGCATCCATATCGACGTAGGCCTTCTCCTTATTCGGATCAACGATGACCGACGACATGTTTTCTAATGAGATAGAACCGACACCGAAGCCCCCGTGGCCATCGGTAGCATCATCTTTAATAATAGTAAACTGTTGTCGTTGTTTTTTCGCTTTATCTGCCATCTTCATCCTCCTTCTTCCTTTTAAACAATTAAAGACAATGTACTTTAGTTTTATCTTACCACATTCCAGCACTTTTGTTCCTTTGACCGGCTTTCATAACCCTTTCGTTTAGGAAACTCAACGACAAAACCTTAGTCCAATTCGTCCTCGAAGGACTCTTGCCCCCACTTCAATTCCTTTAAGAGAGCCATGATACGTTTTACAGCGGGATGGTCTGATTTTTCCTGAATCATATCGAGCGGATAGTAAAGCTTATGATCCTTCCGTGTTTTTCCTGTAATCGAGTCGACGATAATTGAATGGTCCGACAGTTCCTTTTTCTTTCCATTAGGCATTTCCAAATAAATCGGCACCCGACCCTGCCCATCAGAACGATATACATCGTAAGGCAAATCCTTCGACGAATCGACGACGAGGTAATATGTCGGGTCAATTTCCGCTTCCTTAAACAAACGATGCAACTCGTCGAAGATATCTCCATGAAACTCCGGTTCATAGGGGACATATTTAAAAAGGCGGCGGTTGACAAAGCGGTCGCTCAAATCTCGTAAAATCGGATCTTCCTCTTCCTGCCACCGTTGAAAATAGTAATAAATCACGTTTTCATCCAAGCGCAAATAGTCATCTAGGGAGACGTCCCCCTCAAAAAAAGAAGTCAAATACGTAGGGTTTACCTTGAAGGCATACCCCTTCTCATAAAGGTCCTTCACACGGTGGAAAATCTTCGTTAGTATGACCTCTGCGCTCCGCGTCACCGGATGAAAGTATACTTGCCAATACATTTGATAACGGGATAAAATATAGTCTTCTACCGCATGCATTCCTGTAGATTTTATGACGATTTCATTTTCCCGGGCCCGCATAACGCGCAGGATTCTTTCCATATCGAAGTGGCCATAGCTCACCCCTGTATAATAAGCATCCCGTAATAAGTAATCCATCCGATCAGCATCGATTTGGCTAGAAATGAGGCTGACGACGAGCTGGTCTTCATAACTTTGATCGATAATACGGGCCACCCGCTCAGGAAAACTAGGATCTTTCGCTTTTAAAACACGATGGATTTCTGTATCTTCTAAGAGGATTCGCTTAGTAAATTGTTCATGGTTTAAATGAAAGACTTTCTCAAAGGAATGGGAAAAGGGGCCGTGGCCGACGTCGTGTAAAAGGGCAGCACTGAGGGTCACAAGCTCTTCCTCCTTATTCCAATAGGGGGAGGACTCTATCTTGTTAATAATACGACGGACGATTTCATACACCCCAAGGGAGTGGTTAAACCGACTATGTTCTGCGCCATGGAAGGTAAAAAAAGTCGTACCTAGCTGTTTAATGCGACGTAAACGTTGAAACTCTGGCGTGGCAATCAAATCCCAAATAAGCTTTTCTTTGACCCGGACATAACGATGGACCGGATCTTTGAACACTTTGACTTCATCAAGCTCCGTTTTTTTTGTAAACATGGACTCACCCGTTTCCTTTCATCCTTATTTCTTCATACTATATAATAGTGTACATGTTCGATTCAATTTTTTCGAAGGAGTAGACCAATGGAGAAACGATCTCAAACATTATTCAACCAGCGCTCGCTCCGCCTGATCGATGACAGTTGGCGGACAGAAATCTTCGGCCAAGCTTATCAAGCGATAACATCCTTCGCCTTAGAAGATGCGATCGCTACCGCTGTCGGCAAGGAAAAGGCACCTATGTCCTTAAGGTTCTGGGTACATGACCGAACCCTTGTCCTCGGCATCCCTGACGCCCGCCTCCCGTACTTGCAAGACGGGGTCGAATACGTCCGTTCCCTTGGCTATCATGTACTTGTTCGAAATTCCGGAGGGTTGGCCGTCCTTCTTGATAAGCAGGTGTTAAACGTCTCCCTCCTAGTACCAAGTAGCCACTCCTTATCAATCGACGAAGGATACGATACGATGTTCCAACTCGTTAAGGAAATATTAGAGAAAGAAGGCGTCACGATCCAAGCCTATGAAATTATCGGCTCCTATTGCCCCGGAGACTATGACCTTAGTATCGATGGAAAAAAATTTGCTGGACTTTCCCAGCGACGTGTCCGTGAAGGTATCTCTATCCAAATGTACCTTGATGTCGCCGGTAATAGCTACGAACGGGCCGAAATAGTGAGGACCTTTTATAACCTAGCGAAAAAAGGCCAACCGACCCGTTTTACCTATCCGGAAGTAAACCCTTCCGTCATGGCTTCCTTAAGCCAGTTATTAGAAAGGAAAGTCACAGTAGAAGAGATGAAAGAAGCCTTCCTTCAGGCTCTTACTAGGAAAGGTGCCCAAATACAAAAGGGAGATTATACCGAATATGAAAGGGAGCTTTTTACTCAACGTATGGAGCAAATGGAGAAAAGAAATGAAATTTTACGGTTTTAAGCCGGAGGAAAAAAGAGATTAAGCTTCGATAGTTTGGTTCTCCTTTATCGAGGACAATCCTCTTTTATAGACAACGGCGCTCCGGGATTTGCTCCCGGTCAACTAGAGAAAGCGTTATCAACTGAGGAAGAAAGAAGGTGAAGCACGGATGGCTTCACATTCTATATGCGGAGAAGGTCGCATACGTTCAGATGCTTATTTTCATGGATACGTAGGTAGAATCTTAAGATGCTCGGCATCGAACCTTAGCAACCTTTCCCTAATCAATATGTAGCTTACTATCAAACGTACATTAAAAATTTAAAAGAAGTCTAGTACCTTTGTTAAGCCGTAGCCGAAAAATACCCAAGCGACTAAAAAGGTCACGCCACCAAAAGGAGTGATCATCGCTAAAAAGCGAGTGCCTGTCGTCGAATAAAAATAAAGGCTACCAGCAAACAATAGGGTGCCGATAATAAAGAGCCATCCCGCCCATACGAGACTCGTTAACTGATGCTTCGCTAAAAGTAATCCCGCAATAATTAAAGGAACGGTATGGAACATTTGATAGTTGACGGCTTTTTCCCAAGTTTTTAACTTCGCCTCGGTAATATTCCCTTCTAAAATATGGGCACCAAAGGCACCTAGGGCCACCGATAGAAAACCGAAAATCGCTCCGATAATGACAAAGACTCTCATATGCTTTTCTCCTTTACTTTAAAAATCAAAGATGGACTTAGGATCATGAATGACTGTTTCCTCTAGCGGTTCCAAGCTAGCTTGGGATTGCTTCGGGGACAATGCTTCCTTGCTTGGCATCGTGCGTTCTTCCGGAGACAAGCTTCGGGTCTCTAAAAGCAATAACTCACATAGTAGTTTAATATTTTCTACTTCACGAAGCATAGTAGCAGAATCTTGGCCTGCATTTTTCGCCTTTGCTACATGGGCTTCGATCTTGTTTAAAATTGTCTCACTAGAAACGTACATATACACTCACACCCTTTGATAAATAGTCCCTACGAAACAGTCATAAGAAAATAAGTTTTATCTACTAGGCAGATAAAACTTATACTTCTTTTTTTATTTTACTATGTTTCTTTCCTTTAGGGAAATGGTTACCCTTGAGAAGGGAAGGCATCCCCTTCCCTACCCATAGCAACTACTTACTGCTGTTAGAATTTTCCTTTAGTAAGGCTTCTCCAGCAATGCCTGGCTCTGTCATTTCGAGCGGATCTAATATTTGATCCACAACGTTCTCAGGTAAAATGTTATCCCGGATAATAATTTCTCGTACTTGCGTTCCGGTTTCTAGAGCTTCTTTAGCCACTTTAGAAGCTGTCTCATAACCGACGTGTGGGTTTAAGGCCGTTATAATACCTACACTGTTGTCGACATAGGCCTTACAGACGTCTTCATTGGCCTGAATACCTTCGATACAATCTTTACGGAAGGTATCTAAGACATTCGTCATCGCCCGGATGGACTGTTGTAAGTTGTATACGAGCACTGGCTCCATTACGTTTAACTCAAATTGCCCCGCTTCCGCTGCCATCGAAACCGTTAAATCATTGCCGGCAACTTGGAAGGCTACTTGGTTAACTACTTCACAAATAACCGGGTTAATTTTCCCTGGCATGATAGAAGACCCAGGTTGTTTAGCCGGTACGATAATTTCACCAAACCCTGCGCGCGGACCAGAAGACATTAGTCGTAAGTCGTTAGAGATTTTCGAAATATTTAACATACAAATCTTCAAGGCACTAGAAGTTTGCATATAAGCATCGGCACTTTGGGTCGCATCGACAAGGTTTTCCGCATTTACAATCGGTAACCCTGTTAATTGCTGTAACGTTTCAACAGCCTTCGCTACATACTGAGGATTCGCATTTAATCCTGTACCAACGGCCGTTGCGCCTAAATTGACTTCTACTAAGGCTTCACGTAAACGACTGATTCGTTTAATATCCCGTGAAAGGATCGACTCATAGGCTTTAAATTCCTGCCCGAGACGGATCGGTACCGCATCTTGTAAATGGGTCCGACCCATTTTGATGACCGTATCGAACTCCTCGGCCTTTTTAGCAAGGGCGCCTTGTAAATTCTCTAGGACATCGACGAGGCGGTCGATCGAATGAAGAAGAGCAATCCGAATGGCTGTCGGTACCGCATCGTTCGTCGACTGCGACATATTCACGTGGGTATTCGGATGTACCGTATCATAGGCTCCCTTTGGTTTACCTAATATTTCAAGGGCTCGGTTCGCAATAACTTCGTTAGCATTCATATTCGTCGAAGTACCGGCACCGCCTTGAATTGGATCAACGATAAATTGATCGTGTAATTTCCCAGCAATAATATCATCCGCTGCCTGAACGATCGCCTTACCAATCTTCTCGTCGAGCGTACCTACATCCATATTGGCGATAGCTGCAGCTTTTTTTACTTGCGCTAAGGCGACGATTAAATCCCGATCAAGCCTGTGACCGGTAATGTTAAAGTTTTCCTTTGCTCTTATCGTTTGAATCCCATAGTATGCTTCGGCTGGAACTTCTTTTTTTCCTAATAAGTCTTCTTCGACACGAGTTTGGTTAACGACCATCTTTGAAAACTCCTCCTAATATGAGGCCTATGTAAGCCCCATTCTACAATTGTTTTATCTTGCATTCCTATATTATTCGAAACAGTCTAACACTTTCTACAATTAATATACCCTTGATTATATTTTTATCCCCAAAAGTTGTCAACATGTATGGTAGTGAAAATTTTGTTACAATACCTGGTTATTCTAAGGCTATACCTCTTATTTTAGCTGATTTCTAGAAGCTTTATTCTGCCTGTTCCTTCGGTGAAGAAGCGAACCAACCGATGACAGCAATCGCAATAATGACGACGTAGAAGGTCAGTTTCCACGGCCATGACTGAACGAAGGTTTCGGGAATTAAACCAATCTCTTGATGGCTAAGGACCAAGAGGGACAGTTTTACCCCTACCCAGCCAACAATAATAAAAGCTGATAACTCTAAACCTGGACGCTCGGCCAAAATTT
Organism: uncultured Pseudogracilibacillus sp.; assembly: GCA_937974845.1. GTDB lineage: Bacteria > Bacillota > Bacilli > Bacillales > Amphibacillaceae > Pseudogracilibacillus. The sequence continues at coordinate 56,369 of CALJVC010000081.1, forward strand.
TAACAAAGAGGTTTGCAGCAAAACGCATTAAAATTACCCCAATCATTCCTCCAACAAAGACGACTAGGAACTGCCCTCCATCCAAACTTCCCACAGTAAAAAGCCCCGTCGGAGGCAAGGCGACGGCTAGGGCCACTGCTGCTAAAATCGAGTCGACGGCAAAGGCTAAGTCCGCAATTTCAACTTTGAGCACCGTCATCCAAAAACCGGACGTTTTCGGTTCTTTTTTAACAGGTTTTTCCTTCGGCGGACGATAACGCTGAAAGATATAGCGGAAGGAAATAAATAAGAGATAGATTGCACCGATTGCTTGAATTTGCCAAAAATTAATAAAAAATGAAATAAGAAAAAGAGAGCTCAGCCTTAAGATAAAAGCTCCAGCTAAGCCATAAAATAAAGCCTTCCGCCGTTCCTCCTCTTCCAAATGCTTGACCATAATAGCTAGGACTAGGGCATTGTCTGCCGCTAATAGCCCTTCTAAACCGATCAGTAACAGTAACACCCAGAAATATTCCAAAAATAATTGAAAGGTCATGTCTGTTCTCCTTATCCTCTATGTTAGTTTCCAAAGTTTTTGGCATATAAAAAAACCTTTATCTTATTATGCGCAAATGTTACATAGTTAACATTTGTATCCTGCATAATAAGATAAAGGTCTTGCTAACAACGGTCGTTGCCAGCGATGCCGGGGCGAGAGCCCGTAATGACGACATCTGCTGTATAGCTACTCCCCTTTATACTTGATGGACACTTACATATTTTCTTCTACTACAATTAAATCATATAATGCTTTTTTTAGCATCTGATAACGCTCGTCCACCTCTTCTTTTGTTCTTCCGTAAGCACCGTAGTACCATTTTAACTTTGGTTCCGTGCCGGAAGGTCGGAGGCAGACCCAGGAACGATCTTCTAAAACATATTTTATCACATTTTCCCGCGGTAAGGTCAAGCTTTCCTCTAAGGATGAATTCTTTACACCGCTACGAACTCTTTGGAGGTAATCTTCCTTATATAAAACGTCCAAATCCCCAATAGTAGAAAGGGAACCTTGACGAAAACGGTCGATGATGGCGTGAATTTTTTCGACACCTTGTTTTCCTTCTAATGTGATGGCATCGACCCCTTCTTTATAATAGCCGTGCTTCTCATAAAGGGCTTCTAAGGCATCGAGTAAGGTCTTTCCTTTCCTTTGCCAATAATCAGCCATTTGGCAAGTCATCATGGCGGCATGTACCCCATCCTTATCCCGAACAAAGGGGGTCATTAAATAACCATAGCTTTCCTCGTAACCGAATAGGAAGGTTTCGCCCGTTCGGTCGAATTCGTTAATTTTCTCACCGATATACTTAAAGCCTGTCAACGTATCGATCGTTTCAATCCCGTAGGAACTAGCGATTGCCCGACCTAATTCTGAAGTGACAATCGTCTTTACCATCCTAGCACTCGGTAAAATTCGTTCATCCGTATGGGAAGCGATATAATCGAGTAAAAGGGCGCCTAACTGGTTTCCATTTAAAAGGACGTAGTCTCCAGATATATCCCGAACAGCTACTCCTAGACGGTCAGCATCAGGATCCGTCGCTAATAACAGGTCCGCTTCAACTTTCCTTCCTAGCTCCTTCGCCTTTTCAAAGGCCGAAGGTTCCTCAGGGTTGGGTGAAGAAACCGTCGAAAATTCTGGATCCGCTACCGCCTGCTCTTCCACCACATGGACATTTGGAAAACGCAACATTCGTAAACCCTCTGTCACAAGCTTTGTCGCCGTACCATGGAGCGGAGTAAAAACGATTCGTAGCGGTTTTTCCTTCTCTTCTACCGGACCGGTCGGCTGAAGGGAAAACGTAGACATCGAAACCATCATATCCAAATAGGCCGAGCCTATCTCATCTTTTAATATCTCCAACAAGCCACTCTGTTTGACTTCCTGCAGGGACTTCGTCGCCACGGTTAACTCGTCCTCTACTTCTTCAATGGCTGAAATTATCGCCTCAGCCTCCGTTGAAGTAATTTGGCTCCCTGCTTCATTATAAACTTTTAACCCGTTATACTCGGGGGGATTATGGCTAGCAGTAATCATGATTCCGGCTACCGTCCGCAAATGCCTCACCGCAAAGGAAAGTAAGGGGGTCGGCTGGATCGACTCAAACAAATACGTTTTAATACGATGAGCCCCTAACACCTTCGCTACTTCATAGGCAAAGTCCTTTGATTTATGCCGGGAATCATAGGCTACGACGACTCCACGGCTCTCGTAATTAACCGTATGTTCCTTAATATAATTTGCTAGACCCTCGACCGTCTTCCTAACCGTATAGAGGTTCATCCGGTTAGGACCAGGGCCAAGCTTTCCACGGATTCCCCCGGTACCGAAGGAAAGGTTTTCATAGAAAGCATCTTCTAAACTAGCCCGATCCTTAGCCATCTCTTCTAGTTCTGCCTTTAATTCTTCATCTAACTCTGGAAAGTTAAGCCATTTTTGAATAGTTTTTTGCACCGTTTCTCCTCCTACAGACGTGGCTATGCGCTACGTTTTTACCTAATGAAAATAATAGCACAAGTTTTTCATTTGTTCTACTTAAGAAAAGGAAGGACTTTGGTTGTGAGTCCTGGGAAAATCCTCTACAATAAATGAAGGAGTGATGAATATGGATAAAAAACAATTAGAAGCTAAGCTAGCCGAATTAAAGTCCGACTATGTCCGCATCCAAGGTGACTTGGAAAAGGTCGTCTCCGTCGGAGGTCAAGCTGAAACTCCCGAACGCGAACTCATTCGCTTGGAAGAGGAAATTGCTAATATCAACGAACAACTGGCAAAATTAGATTCGGACGCATAGTCGGAAGTATATACTAAACGGATTGAAAGCAGGGCTTTCAATCCGTTTTTTTATCGGTTTCTTTATCTTCAATTTTCATCGGGGTTAAACTGACAATCTTATCCCCTACTTGCGGATATTGCTTCATATCCGTGGCATAGAAATAAATTTGTCCCGTCGGTTTAACGAAATATAAATTTACCGCTTCCTCTGCCTTTTCCCGACAGTAATCGTCATAGGTAAACCGTTCCGATAAGGTCGTAACCGTATAAGAATAACCGTCATCAATCTTTTCGATAAAATCATAAAGGGTGATGCGCTCTTGGCAAAGGGAACGCCCACCTAATTTCGCAGCGATCGCCTCATTTTCTCCGTATTCAGGATCCACCTTAAACACATTCATCCGACCATATTCCGGTAAGAAGGCCGTACAAATTAAGGAGTTATAAGAATACGATACCGTCGCAGCAATGATCACATCGTAGGGAATCGTATCTAAGTTATACTCCGTCTGCTCGGATAATATCTCCCCGTAATGGTAAGGCACACCGGCCTGGCGAGCATGGCGTAAATTCCGCCAAGAGTTATCGACGATAAGAACCGGGCTATGGACCTTTTGAAGGGACTGGGCTAGTTCAACGGTAAATTTATTACTCCCAACTATGAGTACACCTTCTTTTCCTTCTAAGGAAAGGTTCAGCCTTTTCGCTAAAGGCCCTAGGGTGAAACCATGGGCAACAACGGTGAAAAATACGAGGCCGAAGGTTAAGGTCGTTAACATTTTTGCATCTTCATAGCCGGCATCGAGTAAAATACTCGCAAAATAACTCGAAACCGTCAAGGCGACGATTCCCCTAGGCGCAATCCAACCGATTAACGCCCGCTCCTGTAAGGACAGGCCCGTATTGATCGTTGAAATAAAAATCGATATCGGCCGAACAAAAAACATCATTAAGAGGACATAGCCGATAATGTTCGGTTGGAATATTTCTACTAAAGTCCCCCGTTCTAAAGAGGCTGCTAACATAATAAAAATAGCGGAAATTAAAAGAACGGACAAGTTTTCTTTAAAATGCCGGAAGTCGTGTAAAGAATTGATCCCGATATTTGCCAAGGTCATTCCGAGGGCAGTCACTGCTAATAATCCTGTTCCCTGGATAATTTCATCGGGAATCGTAAAGATGAAAATAACAAAACTAAAGACAATCGGCGATTTTAAAAACTCCGGTACCCGGCCCCCCTCAAAGAGCCAGCCGATAAAATGTCCACCAGCCCAACCGAATAGAACCGCGAAACCAGCGATTAAAAAGAAAAACAATAAATCGACGACACCTTTTGACTCTACTGTAAAAACAGTAATAATCTCAAAGGCAAAGACGGCCAACAAAACCCCTAAAGGATCGACGACGATCCCTTCCCATTTTAAAATCGTCGCTACCCGGGGCTTCAACTTTGACTGGCGAAGCAAGGGTAAAATAACCGTCGGACCTGTCACCACAAACAGTCCCCCAATGACGAAGGCGACTTCCCATGAAAGCCCTGCCATATAGTGGGCTGTAAGAGAACCTAAAATCCAAGCGATAAAGGCACCCACGGTTGCTATCCGAAAAATCGGTCGCTCTACACCTTGTACTTCTTTACGATTTAAATCTAAGCTGCCTTCAAATAAAATAATCGCTACCGCAACCGAAATAATCGGTCGGTACAAATCACCGAAGCTTTCTTCGGGGTTCATAATACCAAGAAAAGGTCCTACGATTAAACCAGCGATCGACATAACTACAATGGCGGGCATATTAAACTTCCAAGCAAGCCACTGTGAGCCTATTCCTAAAACGCCGATCAACATGATGATAAACAACATCGACAATTCTATCTGTTCCATGCGTTCTCCAGCCACCTTTACCCCGCACTTTTACCATCCAACGAAAGGTATAAAAGTCATTTTATAATTGTATCGTTGAATTGTAAAGTTAAAAAAGGAAATTTTTTATTTTATTATTCCACCTTAGAAATATCTTACAAACAGTCTGAAAAAGCATCCTACTTCCGGGAAAGAAAAATTTCCGGAAATGAGCTTTCTCCTTCTAGCAAGAAGGCGCTCACTCCGGAAAAGCTTCCTATTTAAATTCTCCGGCCCAGGTTCCATCTCGGAAAATCGGTTCCCGAGTTCCATCCGCTAAGACACCGTCAATCGTTAAGGCTTCGGAGCCAATCATAAAGTCAACATGGACCATACTATCGTTAATTCCCTTTTCATCGAGGGCTTGTTCGTCCATTTTTTCGCCACCTTCCACACTTGTAGGATAGGCCTTCCCTAGGGCTAAGTGGCAGGAGGCATTCTCATCGAATAAGGTGTTATAAAAAATAACACCCGACTGGGAAATCGGAGACTCATGGGGAACGAGGGCTACCTCTCCTAAACGGCGGGCCCCTTCATCCGTTTCAAGTAAATGTTTTAGGACGTCCTCCCCTTCCTCCGCAGAAAAATCAACGACCTTCCCCTCCTCAAAGGTTAATGTAAAGCCGTCAATAACACTTCCGCCGTAATGGAGTGGTTTCGTACTCGATACTGTACCATTCACCTTATATTTATCCGGTGCCGTATACACTTCTTCAGTAGGCATATTCGGGTTAAAGACGATTCCTTTTTGCGAAATAGCCACCCCGCCCTGCCAGAGATGTCCTTCTGGTAAGCCTACTTCTAAGTCGGTACCTGGAGCTTTAAAATGTAACTTTTTATACTGTTTAGCATTCAACTTCGTCTGCATCGCTTCTAACTTTTTATTATGTTGATCCCAAGCAGACAATGGGTCGTCCTCTGTTAAACGGACAGTCTTTTTAATTTCTTCCCATAATAAGGCTACCGCCTTCTCTTCGGTCTCCTGCGGAAAAACCTTCTTCGCCCATCCTTTTGTCGGAAGGGAAACGACCGTCCACGGTACTTCATCGTTCATTAGATAAGCCCGGTACTTCGTCAAGGCTTGTCCTGTCGCCTTCGCCTCCTTAGCTACTCGGCTTGGGTCTATATCCTTTAATAAATCAGGATTGCTTGCATAAATAGAGATAAAGGCAGAGCCCTTTTCAGCAAATTCCTCGTATTTATCTACTTCCCACTGTGGTACATCTTCTAACACCTCATCCGGTGCGTACGTAAACTTTAAAAGTGACAGTTCCTCATCTTTCCATTGGACGTGAACCTTGCTTGCGCCTGCTTCATAGGCGGTTTTAGCAAGAATTCGCACAAAGCTAGCGACCTCGACCGGTGCTGTAATAAAAACGGGCTGATTCTTTTGGACATTGACCCCTTTTTTAACAATTAAGTTCGCATATTTTTCTAGCACTTCGCGTTCGAACATTCGTATGAACCCCTTTACCTTGTATTTTATTCCTTATTGTACACTATAGTATCGGTGATAATAAGCGAGAAATCGATTCTTTAAAGCGGATGATAAAGGACCGCTTCTCATACAATTGCTTCGTCATCTGGGTTGACTGACGAATATCTTGTTTAAAGACTTCAACCAAAGTTTCGGCAAAGTCAACATCGTATATGAAGGCATTGACCTCAAAGTTTAACCGGAAGCTGCGAACATCGATATTCGCTGTACCTACAGAAGAAAGCTTCCCATCGACGACGATGGTTTTAGCATGTAAGAAACCATTTTGATAAAGATAAATTTCCGCCCCTTCATTTAAGAGCTCACCGACATAGGATAGGGTAGCCCAATAAACAAATAGGTGATCCGGCTTATTCGGAATCATTATCTTAATCTTAACTCCCGATAAAGCGGCGATTCGAAGGGCATCCATTAAAGCCTCATCTGGAATAAAGTAGGGCGTTTGAATATAGACGTACTCCTTGGCCTCGAGGATCATTTTGATATAACCGTACTTAATTTGCTCCCATTCATGATCCGGCCCGCTAGAGACAATCTGCATCCCTACATCGCCATAATCTCCGCCGATAAAGTATAAGTCATTATATTCAATTTTATGACGGGAGGCTTGGTTCCAGTCGAGAATAAAGCGGGTCTGCATCATTTTCACCGCATCTCCCTTTACCCGTAAATGGGTGTCCCGCCAATAGCCGAATTTATTGGACTTACCGAGGTATTCATCCCCGATATTAAAACCACCGACATAACCGACTTTCCCATCGATAATAGCTAGTTTACGGTGGTTTCGGAAATTTACTCGTAAATTAATTTTGGCAAAGCGGGAAGGGAAAAAGGCACCTACTTGAACATTGGCCGCTTCTAACCGTTTAATATACCGACGGCTTAAGGAGCGGGAGCCTAAGTCATCGTACAAAAGGCGTACCTCGACTCCTTCCTGGGCTTTCTTGATTAAAATATCGGCTATTTGTGTACCAATCTGGTCGTTACGAATAATGTAGTAGAGTAAATGGATATGGTGTTCTGCCTTTTCTAAGTCTGCTATGAGGGCATCGAACTTATCTTTACCATCAATAAAAAGATCGACCTTGTTGTTTTGTGAGTAAATGGCGTCATTATTTTTTAAATGCAGTGTGAACAGTTCTTTATAGGGGGCGAGCACCTTTTGTTTAAAGGGTAGGCGATCGTTTTGAATAATTTCCAACTGCTCCCTAACAGCTCGTTTAATACCGAGGCGACTTTTCGTATCGAGGGTAAATAGACGTTTTCCACTCAACCTTCTCCCAAAGAAAAAGTATAGAATAAAGCCGAGAATAGGAATAAAGAACAAGACCATGATCCAAGCCCAAGTAGAGCTGGCGTTTTTCCTCTCTAAAAAAATAACCGTAAACGCCAGGGCTATGTTGATAATCATGATCGAACTTAACAAGATGGAAATGATTTGCATAATACCCTCTACTCCTTCACTAATTAAAGGGACGAAGAATCGGAGAACATTGCATTTGTCTCCTTGTACATAGCTTCTTAGAAGCCTTTCGTTTCCTACGAATGGCTTAGGTAAAGTTTTCTACTCATATTATCACAATAAACGTTAAAAAATGCTAGTTAATCGTGCGGAAAACCTCTTTCATTGCAAAAGAAGAACGATTTCGTTTAAATTATAAAGATAAACTGATGATTTCACGAAAATTGGGGACATGACTTATGGAAAAAGATCAAACTAAAAAAGGAATCGTAACTGCCCTAGTGACCTACGTTATTTGGGGACTTCTACCAATTTATTGGAATTTCCTCGACGTCTTCCGGGCGGATATTGTTTTTAGCCACCGTATTATTTGGTCCTTTGTCTTCATCCTTTTATATATTATGTTAACAGGGCAACGAGGTGACTTTATCCGCGAGGCAAAGGCAATCATTAACAATAAGAAGGCCTTCTTCGCTATTCTCGGCGCCTCCCTCGTCATCGGATTAAACTGGCTCGTCTTTATTTGGGCTGTACAAAACGGTCACGTCATCCAGTCGAGTTTAGGGTATTATATTAACCCATTAATGAGCGTCGTCTTAGGAGTTGTCATTTTAAAAGAACGCCTATCCAAGGTTCAACAACTCTCGGTCTTATTAGCTGCCATCGGGGTGCTTTATTTGACCATGACATATAACGTTTTCCCTTGGATTTCTTTAATTTTAGCAACGACCTTCGCCATCTACGGCTTGTTGAAAAAAATTGCCCAATTAAATGCAACCTTTAGCCTCATGATGGAAACCGCTGTCCTCGCTCCCTTCGCCCTATTGTATTTATGGAGCCAGTTCGGCCTGAACCTTGGTTTCCATGAAGATTTAACGGCGAATATCCTTCTTTTATTTACTGGAATAGCGACAGCGGTTCCCTTACTCTTATTCGGTGTCGCCGTCCTATATATTCCGCTATCCCTCGTCGGAATTATCCAGTATTTATCACCGACTTTGATGTTAATCATCGGCGTCGTTCTCTACAAAGAGGCCTTTACTATACACCATCTAATTACTTTTATTTGTATTTGGATTTCGGTGACTCTCTTCGTTTTATCTGGTTTAAAACAGGATAAAATCCGAGCTTCCACACCGGAAAAATTAGAAAAGGTTGACAATTAATTTGCAAGGTGTATAATTGATACAAAATTCAAAATATACATCTCTTATCAAGACGGATGGAGGGAATGGGCCCAATGAAGTCCAGCAACCTGAAAGCATACGTCCATGCTTTTTCCGGTGCTAAATCCTACAGGTAGACTACCTGGAAGATAAGAGGAGGAATGAATCGAGACGATATCAAACCTTCTTCTATCTTTTTTAGAAGAAGGTTTTTTTAATCGTAAGGCAAAGACTGCTTACTGAGAATTACGATATCCCGTTCTCTCCTCTATAAGTGATGTAAAAAATAGGGAGGAATTTCATCATGGTTAATTTTCAGTTTCAAAAGGACGATACGATCTTAGTTCATGGAGGGCAGGAACCCGATCCGGTAACTGGCTCACGGGCGGTACCGATTCATCAAACGACATCCTACGTTTTCCGAGATACAGACCATGCCCGTAACCTATTCGCCTTAACAGAGTCAGGAAACATTTATACCCGGATCATGAACCCGACGACCGACACCCTTGAACAGCGGGTTGCCTTATTAGAGGACGGTACAGCTGCCGTCGCCGTTTCTTCCGGAATGGCAGCTATTACGTACGCCATTTTAAACGTAGCCGGTGCCGGCGACGAAATCGTTACAGATAGTAATCTTTACGGTGGAACGTATAACTTATTTGTACATACCTTGCCTCGCTTCGGCATTAAGGTAAAGTTCGTCGATGGATCTAATCCCGAAAATTTCCGCACGGCCATTACCGATAAGACGAAGGCCATTTTTGGCGAGACGATTACGAACCCAAGCTTACATGTTTTTGATATTGAAAAAGTCGCTGCAATCGCCCATGAACACAATATCCCTTTAATTATCGACAACACCTTCGCGCCCTACTTTGCTAAACCTTTACAATGGGGAGCCGACGTCGTCGTCCATTCAGCTACGAAGTGGATCGGTGGACACGGTACGAGCATCGGTGGTGTCGTCGTCGACGGTGGACGCTTTAACTGGGATAATCCGAAGTTTCCAGGCTTTACAGAGCCAGACGAAAGCTATGGCGGGGTACGCTATGCCGATTTAGGTCCTGTAGCTTTTGCCGTCAAATTACGGGTACAATTATTACGAGATACCGGTGCAGCCCTAAGCCCACACAATGCTTTTTTACTGCTCCAAGGCTTAGAAACCTTGCACCTACGAATCACCCGGCATAACGATAATGCCATTGAAGTAGCTAACTACTTAAATAATCATCCCGCCGTCGCCTGGGTAAACTTCCCTGGCTTAAAAGACCATCCATCCCACGAGCTCGCCCATAAGTACTTTAGCGAGGGCTATGGTTCTATCGTTACCTTTGGTATCAAGGGGGGCTACGAAGCAGGGAAAAACTTAATCGACACAATCGATCTCTGGTCGCACGTCGCCAACGTCGGGGACGCTAAGTCTTTAATCATTCACCCGGCATCCACGACCCACCAACAGCTAAGCCCAGAAGATTTAGCTAAAAGCGGGGTCACAGAGGATCTAATCCGTCTCTCCGTAGGTATCGAAAGTCTTGACGACATTATCGGTACATTAGATGAAGCGATTGGGAAAGTAACAAAAGTATATACCCGAGTCCAGGAAGAAACGGATGCTACGGATTGGTTAACGACTTCTCCTTTCGACCGTTCCGATGGTATACGACGGAAAACAATCGTCGTGAAAGGCGATGAAAAACTATACGAAGAAGTCCGTAGCCTGACGAAAAAAGGCTATCACGTCCTACGAATCGAAGACCATGACAAAGAAATTGTCGACTGCTTATTAACTAATGAAGCAATTACCGACCCATTTATACAGGACGTTCAAGCCATCGAACCTAAAATTATTTGGACGACAGACCGTGTAGATACGACAGATGCTTCAATTGTGACGATTGCTGAGAAGGACTTTTTAGGTTACTTCATTTAAAATAAAAATCCCATCCAAGATACGGATGGGATTTTTTTTACATAGATAATTCCCCTTCTTTTGCTTTATACTAAATGTACATACTATCTTTTATTAGGTGGAATGCACG
>CALJVC010000082.1 GCA_937974845.1 uncultured Pseudogracilibacillus sp.
TCTTCTCTTAAGGAGGAAGAGGGATTTGAACCCCCGCGGGCTGTTACACCCCTGTCGGTTTTCAAGACCGATCCCTTCAGCCAGACTTGGGTATTCCTCCGTAACAACATTTATTATATTACAAAGTTTTTTTCTATTTGTCAACTAGTTTAATTCCTTTTTTTAAAAATAAAAAGGGGAGGAAGAGCCTAGCTTTCCCGTTCCTACACTCCTCACCCTTCTTAGCCAACTTTAACTCCCCTTGTTCATACTAGCATATAAACCTGCAATCCGTCCGGTAACAAGGGCGCTAGTAATATTATACCCCCCTGTATAGCCATGAATATCAAGGATTTCTCCACAAAAAAACAGTCTTTCCTGTAACTTTGATTCCATTGTGGCCGGTTCTATTTCCTTCACATCGACACCGCCTCCGGTAACAAAAGCCTTTTCTAAAGATAAGGAGCCATGGACGTGAAAACGAAATCCTTTCAAGGCTTGAAGTAGAAGATGGAAGTCTTGTTTACTCAAGTTAGCAAGCTTCTTCTCGAACCCTATACCTAACTCTTCTAAAAGAAAACTTATATAACGTTCCGGCGCCAAAGTTTTTAATACGTTTTTCACCGTTTTTCGTTCGTTTTTGGAAAAAAGATCCCGTAGCATCTTTTCTACTTGGGAAAGGGAGTGGTCTGGAAATAGGTCGATTTCCATTTCCACTTCCTTCCGTCCCTTCCGTAATTCCTTAACGACAAATTGAGAACAACGTAAAACCGCCGGACCTGAAAGACCAAAATGGGTGAAAATCATATCCATTTTATGGGTAATTATTTTCTTCCCTTTTGCATCTAAAACAGAGAGGCCGACATCCCGTAAGGAAAGGCCCTTCAACACTTGCTTTTTTATAAAGGATTCCTTAGAAGTCAACGGAACTTCCGTAGGATAGAGGGGAGTGATTCGGTGGCCTGCTTTTTGCGCCCAACGATAGCCATCTCCTGTAGAACCCGTATGGGGAACAGACTTTCCCCCAACAGCTACGACAATAGCCCGGGTCCGAAAGCGTTCACCGGATTTGAGAATAACTTGATGGTATTCGTCACCATAGCTAAGGTCCACTACCTTTTCTTCCAGACGAAGGTCAACGTTTAAGTTTTTTAATTGGCGAACTAAGGTATTGACAACCGACTGGGCCGAATCATTAGCTGGAAACATTCTACCGTGATCCTCTTCCTTCAACTTGACTCCTAATCCTTCAAAAAAAGCGATAATATCCTCGTTATCGAAGGTGTAGAAGGCACTATATAAAAACTTTCCATTGCCAGGAATATGGCGGATTATTTCCTCACGGGGAAGGCGGTTCGTCACATTACACCGTCCCCCACCAGAGATAGCTAGTTTTCTCCCTAAACGCTTCCCTTTTTCTAATAATAGGGTCTTAGCTCCTTGCTCAGCTGCAGCAATCGCAGCCATTAACCCGGATGGTCCGCCACCGATTACGATTACATCATACGTCATCTTGCAATTTCCTTTCTACGTAAATAAAAAGCTTGGATAAAAGCAACATCAAAGTTCTTTTATCCAAGTCTCACATTTTTATTCAGGACTTATTTTCTCTATACCACCCATATAAGGGCGAAGCACCTCAGGAATCACGACTGAACCGTCTTCCTGCTGATAATTTTCTAAAATTGCCGTTAAGGTTCTTCCTACTGCTAAACCTGAGCCGTTTAAAGTATGGACAAATTTAACCTTTCCGTCTTCATCACGAAAACGGAGTCCAGCTCGACGGGCTTGGAAAGCTTCAAAGTTAGAACAAGAGGAAATCTCTCTATATTTATTTTGAGCCGGTATCCAAACTTCTAAATCGTATTTTTTCGCTGCAGTAAAACCAAGGTCTCCCGTACACATATTCATGACTCGGTAAGGTAAACCGAGAAGTTGTAAGATTTTCTCCGCATGGCCGGTTAATTGCTCTAAAGTTTCGTAAGATTCCTCCGGACGAACAAATTGCACGAGCTCTACCTTATTGAACTGGTGCTGACGAATTAAGCCCCGGGTATCTCGGCCTGCTGAACCAGCTTCAGAACGGAAGCAGGCACTATAGGCAACATACTTTTTCGGTAAATCTTCAACCGATAAAATCTCATCCCGGTGGAAATTCGTAACCGGTACTTCAGAGGTCGGAATGAGGAAGTAATCCCATTCTTCAATTAAGAAAGCATCCTCTTCAAACTTCGGTAATTGTCCTGTTCCAAGCATGCTCTCACGGTTCACTAAGTATGGAGGAATAATTTCTTCATAACCATGGTGATCATGGTGGTAGTCCATCATAAAGTTAATCAGCGCACGTTCTAGACGGGCTCCTAATCCTTTATAAAATGCGAAACGACTACCGGCTACCTTAGCTGCCCGTTCAAAGTCGATAATCCCAAGCTTCGTACCGATATCCCAGTGGGCCTGGGGTTCGAAGGTGAAATCACGAATTTCTCCCCAACGTCTTACTTCTTCGTTATCCTCTTCATCCTCGCCAATTGGAACCGATTCATGGGGTATGTTCGGTATACCTAGCATGATTCGATCTAGTTCCTCGTCGATTTCACTTAACTCCTCATCGAGTTCACGGATTTTCTTACTGACGACTTGCATCTCTTCAATTAATGACGAAGCATCTTCCTTATTTCTTTTTAATTCCGAAATCTTCTTTGACGTATCGTTTCGCTGTGCCTTTAATTCTTCAACTTCCTGAATCATTTTCCGACGACGTTCATCTAAGGTACCGAACCTTTCTAGCTCGGATAAATCTTCGCCACGTTTCGCTAACTTTGCTTTAATTTCTGAAAACTCATTACGTAATAAACGACGATCTAACATTCCGCATCCTCCTTTTGCAAATCTCTTTACATATAATGATTGGCAAATAAAAAACTCTCATCCCTGAAAATAGGGACGAGAGTGTATTTCCCGCGTTGCCACCCAATTTGAAAACGAGAACTCCCGTTTTCCAACTTTTACGTGATAACGGACGAATCCGAATTTACTTTCATAAATTTGTTCAAGGATGGATTCATCGTATATTTCTAACGGTTTTCACCAACCACCGTCTCTCTGGAAAGAAAGGGATACGACTACTCGGTCCTCTCATTACATGTAACAATATGCTTTACAATTAGAATAGCGATTTTTACGTGAAATTGCAACTAAACTTATTCGCTTCGTTCGCTCATTAATTGATCTCCACGTAAGGAGCTAATTTCGATTCCCTTCATAGCAGAACCTAGACCCTTTGATAATTCAGCAATTAATTCATAGTCCTGATAATTTTCCGCTGCTTGGACGATAGCACGAGCAAATTTTTCAGGGTTTTCGGACTTAAAAATTCCGGAACCTACGAAAACCCCATCGGCACCTAATTCCATCATTAAAGCTGCGTCAGCGGGAGTCGCAACACCACCAGCGGCAAAGTTTTGTACCGGTAGGCGACCGAGCTTTCTAATCTCCATTAATACATCGAAAGGAGCTTGATGATCCCGGGCAAAGACCATCACCTCGTCTTCACTCATCGATACGAGTTGCTTGATTTCAGCCTGTACTTGACGTAAATGGCGAACCGCTTCAACGATATTTCCTGTACCTGGTTCACCTTTTGTCCGTAACATTTTTGCCCCTTCTCCAATTCGACGGGCTGCCTCACCGATATTACGGCATCCGCAAACGAATGGTACGGAAAAGTCATGTTTATTAATATGGTAAAGATCGTCCGCCGGGGTTAAAACCTCACTCTCATCGATAACGTCTACACCGAGGGATTCCAATACCCTTGCTTCTACAATATGGCCAATTCTACCTTTAGCCATTACCGGGATAGAAACAGCTTCCATTACTTCTTCTGCAATCGATGGGTCAGCCATACGAGCGACGCCACCTTCTTTACGAATATCTGAAGGCACCCGTTCAAGGGCCATAACTGCTACAGCACCCGCCGCTTCAGCAATTTTTGCTTGCTCAGCGTTTACGACGTCCATAATGACGCCACCTTTTTTAAATTGAATCATGCTTCTTTTCCTCCTCAATCTAGAAATTGTATGTTATTTTGAAAATAAATTTGAAAAGAAATTGCCAATCCCTTCAAAAAGTAAGCTAAACCAATTTTTCTTCTTCACGTCTTCCGTCGCTACAAGTGGTACGGTGATTTCTTGATTCGGATTTGTAATATGAGGGATCTTCGTAGAATCTTTATAGGCTACTTTTGCTACTCCGACGGTTTCTCCCTTTTCAATCGGTGCGATTAACTCGCCTTGGTCATTTACCTTGTCGTCATCTAATTCATAGACAAGGTCGTAGTCCTCCTCGGTTCCTTTCCGAACTTTTAAGCGAAGGGCTTCTTCCGTAGCAACCTCCACTTCCTCTTCCTTTCCTTTTGCTACCGGTACAGTCGGCTCGTTTTCCTTACTAGCACCGGCAGGGAACAATTCTACTTCGGCGAAACGATCAAAACCATGATCAAGCAACTTCGCCGTTTCGATAAAACGTTCTTCCATACTATCCGTTTTCATAACGACCGTAATTAAACGGGTACCGTCCCGTTCTGCCGTGGACGTAAAGGCATACTTAGCTAAGTCTGTATGGCCGGTCTTTAAGCCATCGACACCCTCATAATAAAATTGGGCTAAGTTTTCCGAATCATGGGGCAACATCCAGTTCCAATTTAAAATCGTATGGCCTTCAAATTCCGTACTTGGCATGCTGGACGTTTCTAAAGATTCAGGAAAATCTTTAATTAAGTGATAAGCGAGTTTTGCTGCATCTCTTGCTGATAATAAGTTCGTATCCTTTGCTCCCGTTCCTTCTGGATGCTTACCGTCCAAAGTTTCATTGTCTAAGCCGGTAGAGTTGACGAAGGTAGAATCCGATAAGCCTAACTCTTCTGCCTTTTTATTCATTAACTTCACAAATTCCCCTTCACTCCCCGCAATTAATTCTGCTAGGGCGATGGAGGTAGCATTATCCGAGTTAATTACCATCGCTTCGAAAAGCTCTTCTACCGTATACTCGACATTTTGACGGAGTCCAATGCCGGAAAAGCTTTTATTCGCTGAAATTTCATAGACGAAATCACTTATTTCTGTTTTCGTATCCCAATCGATCTCGCCTTCAGCAATCTTTTCTAGCACAATATATTCCGTCATCATCTTTGTCATACTAGCTGGAGGTAAAGCTTTATCTGCATTTTTTTCGTATAAAATTCTCCCCGTATCAAAATCTACGATAATTGCTGATTCTGCTTTCGTCTTAAAACTATCTGCCTGTACAGGATGACTCGATACAACGAAAGAAAAAATTACTAAAACTACGATACTTATGTAAGTGTACGCTAAACCTTTCCGCACGATTTTTACCTCCAATTTTTTTAGTAAACAATTGTTATTTTATCACACTTTGTAACCATTTTACATAAATTATAAAATAACGATATCGCTCACCTAAACGATATAAGATGAGCGATATCTTTTTTAGAGCCCGGTGACTACCCTAAATTAGCTTACTTCACGGAATAGTTCGGAGCTTCTTTCGTAATTTGTACTTCATGAGGGTGGCTCTCCCTTAAGCCAGCATTTGTAATTCGGATAAACTGGGAATCGTTACGTAACTCTTCGAGATTTCTAGTTCCACAATACCCCATACCAGCCCGTAAGCCACCGATTAATTGGGTCATCGTATGGGCTAAAGCACCCTTGTAGGCCACACGACCCTCGATTCCTTCCGGTACTAACTTTTTCACATCTTCGTTTTCTTGGAAGTAGCGATCCTTTGAACCTGCCTTCATCGCTGCAAGAGATCCCATACCCCGGTACACTTTATATTGACGACCTTGGTAAATTTCCATTTCTCCTGGACTTTCGGTCACTCCTGCAAACAAGCTACCTAACATGACAGCATGGGCACCCGCAGCAATCGCCTTGACAACGTCTCCGGAATATTTTATTCCACCGTCTGCGATAATAGGGACACCATGCTTCTTCGCTTCTTCGGCACATTCATAAATAGCTGTAATTTGCGGAACACCGATTCCTGCAATTACCCGGGTCGTACAAATTGAACCAGGACCGATACCGACTTTTACAATGTTAGCTCCCGCTTCAATGAGATCTCGAGTCGCTTCTGCCGTCGCCACGTTACCAGCGATTATATTTAAGTCTGGATATTTTTCCCGAACCTTTCTTACTTGATCTAAAACCCCTTTTGAATGACCATGGGCCGTATCGATGACGATGACGTCGACCTGGGCTTCGACTAACTTTTCGATACGAATCATTGCATCCGTCGTCACACCAACTGCCGCACCGACGATTAGGCGTCCTTGCTCATCCTTGGCAGAGTTAGGATATTCGATGACCTTTTCAATATCTTTAATCGTAATTAATCCTTTTAACGTATAATCATCATCAACGAGGGGTAATTTTTCTATTTTATATTTTTGTAAAATTTGTTGTGCTTCTTCTAAAGTCGTTCCTACATGGGAAGTAATTAAGTTCTCGCTTGTCATCACTTCTTTAATAACGGTAGAGTAATCCTCGATAAATCGAAGATCCCGGTTAGTTAAAATACCGACTAACTTTCTTTCTTCTTCGTTATTGACTATCGGAACCCCAGAAATACGGTACTTCGACATCAGATGTTCCGCATCATACACTTGATGTTCCGGAGTTAAATAAAAAGGGTTCGTGATGACGCCACTTTCCGAACGTTTAACCCGGTCTACCTGTTCTGCCTGCTCTTCAATAGACATATTTTTATGAATAACCCCGAAGCCTCCCTGCCGGGCCATAGCAATTGCCATATCGGCTTCCGTCACCGTATCCATACCCGCACTAATAAAAGGTGCCTTTAATTTTAACGTGTCGGATAGTTTCGTTTCAATATTTACTTCCCGTGGCAAAACGTCCGATTTAGCGGGAATTAATAAGACATCATCGAAGGTAAGCCCCTCTTTTGCAAATTTACTCATTTTTTCCTTTCCTCCTCATAATTTTGTTCACTTTTCCGAGCAAACTTGAGATTTTGTGAAACACTTCGCAATGAATTAATTACATTCTAACGTAAAATGTAAAAAAAGAAAAAGAACTAGTCTATCGAATAGACAGGCTCTTTTACATAGGATGTCCATCTACCATAGTTTTTTAGCCACGGGCTAATATCTTTAGTAGATCTGGAGCAAATTTATCTTTTTCCTTCTCTAAATAATCGTAGACTTGCTCGCCTACTTTTACCTGTAACGTATAGAAACGATCACTGATTGCTATAATCTGGGCGTAAGGATGAATCTTCTCTTGCTGCAGCCCCATAGGGAAGCCGGAACCATCTAAATATTCATGGTGTTGAACAATCGCAAGCTTCGCATGGTCTGTCAGCGTTACTTCTTTTTTAACCATCTCATAGGAGCGAATCGGATGATTCCGATCCGCCCTAGATGAGTCGATGGCAATTTCCGTCTTAGCTAAACCTATATCTGCAAGCAAAGCAGCAAAGCCAATCTGTAACCAATCCTTCTTCTCATACCCTAACTCCTGGGCTAACTTAATCGATAACAAACTAAGGGCTACTGTTTTATAGTAAAATATATCTTCTTTCTTCCCCTGAAGTAACGTCGTAAAATTGTCTATCGATTTCGTCTCTACTAACTCAAATAGAGGAGTACATAATTGACGAATGGCATACATCTTCACAGGAAGATTAGATTGCCAGGAACGAAATAGTAATTTAAATTGTCCTACTACCTCTTCATATACCGTCATGAAAGCATCCTCTAATAGGACATCGCCTTCCTCCTGAAGCACCTTTTCCTTATCGGTAGAAGGAATCGTCGCTAGAGCTTCCTTGCTTACTGGAATTTGCACATGAACCTTTTCGATTAAAAAAGCTTCGATAAATTCAATGTCTTCCTCAGTTAGGATCCTACCCTTCGGTACGATAGGACGCCCAGATACACCTTGGACATCTTGAAGTAGAACCATTCCTGGTCTTAATTGATCGACGGTAATTTCAGCCATACGATGTTCTCCCTCTTTCGCTTCATATTCGATCTTTCGTTACAAGAAAGGCTTTTAAGCGTCGCTTTCTTCTTTATCTTCTGCCTCTTCGTTATCGAGATCATTCTCTGCTTCTTCATCAGTGACAATCTTCGCTACGGTGGCCACTTCCTCATCTCCACGTACCCTGATGAGACGCACCCCTTGGGTATTCCGGCCAGTAATCGGAATTCCTTCTACTTGAATCCGAATCAAGACGCCATCGACCGTAATTAACATTAAGTCTTCATCGCCATGAACTATTTTTACTTGTACAACATGGCCGGTTTCCTCCGTCAGGCGACATACGAAGTAACCTTTACCGCCACGATTTGTCTTACGGTATTCCTCTATAGGTGTTCGCTTTCCGATACCTTTGTTCGTCACGTGTAAAATATAAGCGTCCTTTTCGATAACCTCCATTGAAACGACCTCGTCCCCTTCACGGAGGCGGATGCCGATAACCCCGGCAGCATTTCTTCCCATCGGCCGGACTGTCTCTTCGTTGAAACGAATAAAGTATCCTTGTTTAGTCGCAATACCAATATCGTCGGTTCCCATAGTGAGACGAACGGAAATAAGCTCATCTTCCTCCCGAAGTCGGATCGCAATTAAACCGCTTCGACGTATATTTTTAAATTGGGATACATGGACACGTTTCGTCAATCCATCTTTAGTAGTAAAGAACAGATAACGTTCTTCCCTTTCCTCCGCCTGATCCCGAACGGAGATAACAGTGTTGACAAACTCATCCTGGTCGATTTGTAAAAGGTTAACAATTGGCAACCCTTTAGCTGTTCGACTAAACTCAGGAATTTCATATCCTTTCAACCGGTAAACCTTACCTTTATTCGTAAAGAATAACAAGGTATCGTGGGTGCTAGTCGAAAGAAGATGTTCTACAAAGTCATCTTCATGGGTATCCATCCCTTGTACACCCCGTCCTCCCCGATGCTGGGTTCGGTAGGTAGACGTAGCTAAACGTTTAATATAGCCTCGATGGGTTAGCGTAACGATGATATTTTCTTCTGGAATTAAGTCTTCATCTTCAAAGAAGTCTACTGCACCGACCGTAATCTCCGTACGGCGGTCATCGCTATATTTCTCTTTAATTTCTAATAATTCTTCACGAATAATTTCTAGTATCTTTTGTTCACTGGCTAAAATCGCCTTCAATTCTTGAATTGTCTCTCGTAATTGAGCGTATTCTTCCTCAATTTTCTCTCGTTCTAAACCGGTTAAACGTTGTAGACGCATATCTAAAATAGCTTGGGCTTGCTTCTCGCTTAATTGGAAACGTTCCATTAAGCCTGTACGGGCAATCTCGGTCGTTTTAGAGTTTCGAATTAACGCAATCACTTCATCGAGGTGATCTAAAGCAATCCGTAAACCTTCTAAAATATGGGCCCGGGCCTCCGCTCGATTTAAATCAAATTGCGTACGACGGCGAATGACCTCGATTTGATGTTGTAAATAATAATGTAAAACTTCTTTTAAAGTAAGTACTCTCGGTGTTCCATCAACTAGAGCTAGCATATTGATCCCGAAAGTAGTCTGTAAGGCTGTATGTTTATATAAATTATTTAAGAGCACATTGGCATTGACATCGCGTCTTAATTTGATGACAATCCGCATACCACTACGGTCCGATTCATCGTTTAAGTCTGTAATACCATCGATTTTTTTATCCCTTACAAGCTCGGCTATCTTTTCAATTAACTTAGCCTTGTTCACTTGGTAAGGGATCTCCGTTACGACGATAGTCGACGTGCCATTGCTATTTTCAACGATTTCTACCTTCGCTCGGATCGTAATCGAGCCCCGACCTGTTTCATAGGCCTTTCGAATACCGCTACGGCCTAAAATAATTCCTCCTGTCGGAAAGTCCGGACCGTGGATATAGGACTCCATTAACTCTTCTACAGTAATGTCAGGATTATCGATTAAGGCAAGGACAGCATCGATCGACTCGCCTAAGTTGTGAGGCGGAATATTCGTAGCCATTCCAACCGCTATACCTGAAGAACCGTTAACTAATAAGTTAGGAAAGCGGGCCGGAAAAACCGTCGGTTCCTTCTCAGACTCATCGTAGTTTCCAGTAAAATCGACCGTATCTTTTTGAATGTCCCGCACTAATTCCATCGATAGCTTAGACATTTTTGCTTCGGTATAACGCATGGCCGCTGCGGAATCGCCATCGATTGAACCAAAGTTTCCATGCCCATCGACTAGTAAATATCTTTGGTTAAAATCCTGCGCCATCCGAACCATCGCTTCATATACGGCACTATCCCCATGGGGGTGATACTTACCGATTACATCTCCAACGATTCGGGCTGACTTTTTATGCGGTTTATCCGCGTGCATACCTAGAGCGTGCATCGCATAAATAATCCGACGATGTACGGGCTTTAGCCCATCCCGAACATCGGGAATCGCTCGCGATACGATAACACTCATCGCATAATCTAAGAAGGAAGTTCGCATTTCCTCGCTTATATTTCTTTGCTCAATATTTGACCGTTGTTCCACCTATTCATAACCTCCTAAAAATGAACTTCCACCTAACGCTTTGACGGAAACCTCAAGGGATGAAGTTATACGTCTAAGTTTTTCACATATCTAGCATTCTCTTCGATAAATTGGCGACGGGGAGCTACTTGATCTCCCATCAATACCGAGAACACTTCATCCGCTTCAATCGCATCTTCTAGACGCACTTGTAAGAGGGTGCGTGTTTCTGGATTCATCGTCGTCTCCCATAATTGTGAAGGGTTCATTTCCCCTAAACCTTTATATCTTTGAATATCTACTTTCGGAGATTCCGGTAACCTTGCTTGCAACTCTTCTAGCTCGCTATCCTTATAAACATAGTATACCTTCCGCCCTTGTTTAACTTGGTATAGTGGTGGTTGGGCGATATAAACATAACCGTGCTCTAATAAAGGTTTCATAAAACGATAGAAAAAGGTTAAAAGCAAGGTACGAATATGGGCACCGTCGACATCCGCGTCCGTCATGATAATGATTTTATGATAACGGGCCTTTGTAATATCGAAATCTTCCCCGATACCTGTACCTAAAGCCGTAATCATCATACGGATTTCCTCATTGGATAAAATACGATCCAATCGAGCCTTCTCTACGTTTAAAATCTTCCCCCGTAAAGGCAAGATTGCTTGGAAGTGTCGATCCCTTCCCGACTTGGCTGAACCACCGGCGGAATCCCCCTCTACGATAAAAAGTTCGCTAATTTCTGCATCCTTGGAAGCGCAGTCCGCCAGCTTACCAGGTAAGTTTGATACTTCCAACGCCCCTTTGCGTCGAGTAACTTCCCGGGCTTTTTTAGCGGCAATCCGGGCACGCTGGGCCATGATTCCTTTTTCTACAATAATTTTCGCTACTTGAGGATTTTCTAAAAGAAAGGTAGAAAAGGCTTCGCTAAAGATAGAATCCGTCGCTGAACGGGCGTCGCTATTTCCTAACTTCGTCTTCGTCTGACCCTCAAATTGAGGATCGGTATGTTTAATGGAGACGATAGCTGTCATTCCTTCACGGACGTCATCTCCTGATAAATTATCGTCATCTTCTTTTAACAAGTTCGCCTTCCGAGCATAGTCATTGATCACCCGGGTTAAAGCCGTACGAAAACCAACTTCATGGGTTCCACCTTCATGGGTATGAATATTATTAGCAAAAGAGAATATATTACTATTGAACCCATCGTTATATTGCAAGGCCACTTCTACCGATACATCATTTTCTTCTCCTTCGGCATAAATAGGCTCATGCAAGGCCTGTTTCGTCCGGTTCATATATTTGACGTACTCTTTAATTCCACCTTCGTAATAAAATTCGACCTGTTCTCCATCAGGATGGCGCTGGTCTTCTAAGGAAATCGTTAGTTTCCTAGTAAGAAAAGCTAATTCTCGAAGTCTTTTTTTCAATACTTCATAATCGAACTCTGTCGTTTCGGTAAAGATTTCTGGATCCGGCTGGAAACGAATCGTCGTGCCCGTGCGATCGGTCTCACCAATCTTAGTCAGTTCGCCGACCTTCTCCCCACGATTAAATTTTAAATAATGAATCGCTCCTTCTCGATGCACGTACACTTCTAACTCTGTAGACAAGGCATTCACAACGGCAGCCCCGACCCCGTGTAATCCACCGGATACTTTATAGCCACCACCACCGAACTTTCCACCAGCGTGTAGGACTGTTAAAATTAACTCTACTGCTGGCTTGTTCGATTGTTCGTGAACATCGATCGGGATTCCCCGACCATTATCCCGTACTGTAATGCGATTTCCTTCTTCAATAATGACTTCGATTCGATCGCAGTAACCAGCTAACGCCTCATCGATACTGTTATCGACGATTTCCCATACGAGATGGTGTAAACCTTGACTACTCGTCGAACCGATATACATACTCGGTCGCTTTCTTACAGCTTCTAATCCCTCTAAAACTTGTATCTGATCCGCATCATACGCTTGTTCATTCAGTAATTTGTCTTCCATTAACTTTTCACCTGCTTTTTTTAGTCAAGCTTTTATTTTTCCGCTTCCTTCGTAACCTTTCCGTTTTCGACCCGATAAATCGTAGCTTCTTCCAAGATATCATGGTCGATACCGTCGACGGAAGTCGTCGTAACAAAGGTCTGGACCTTCTGTTGAATTGCCGTCAACAAATGGGATTGGCGGAAATCATCCAGTTCACTCAATACGTCATCAAGTAAGAGAATTGGGTACTCTTGCTTTTCTTCGTATATTAAATCAATCTCTGCCAGTTTCAAAGATAGGGCCGTCGTTCGTTGCTGTCCCTGGGAGCCGTACAATTTTACTTCTTTATCATTAATGAAAAATGTAAGGTCATCCCGATGGGGACCAATCAAGGTTGTGCCCCGCCGTAACTCCTGCTCAAACGACATTTCAAAGGCTTTTATGTAGGTGTTTTCTATTGTTTCCTCTGTCGCATCTTCTAATACTTCTATAGAAGGTAAGTATTTTAATTGTAAAGTCTCTAGACCCCGACTTATTTTTTCATGTTTCGGTACAGCAAAATGCATCAGCTTTTCAAGAAAATCAAAACGCTTTTTTAACACGATAGTCGCATGCTGAACTAACTGTTCGGTAAGCACTTCTAGAAGTGTCGTATCTACTGGTCTTTGATTTTGTAATTGTTTTAAATGGGAATTTCGCTGTTTTAATATTTTTTGATATTCGGTTAAATGATGTAAATAAAGGGGTTCGATTTGACCAAGTTCACGGTCGATAAACCGCCTTCGAACTTGTGGCGAACCCTTGACTAAAGAAAGATCTTCTGGAGCGAACATCACGACGTTTAAAGAGCCGATAAAACCACTTAGCTTTTGTTGTTCGAGATGATTTACTTTAGCTTTTTTCCCTTTGGAATGAAAAATTAATTCCAAAGGTATTTTTTGTGTCTTCTGTTTTTTGTAGAGAACGGCGTGAATTTTAGCAAAGTCCGTATCCCAACGAATCAACTCTTTATCTTGATTCGTTCGATAAGACTTTGTAAAGGCTAATAAATATAGCGCCTCTAATAAATTAGTTTTCCCTTGCGCATTTTCACCAATGATCACATTCACTTGTCGGTCGAAAGTTAGCTCTAAAGCTTCGTAATTACGGAAATTTTTCAATTGTAAACTGTGTATAAACATCAACGTTCCCCATTTATATGATCATGATTTCTCAAAAGTACTCGTCGATCATTCCTTAGTAAACAAGCCTTACTCTAGGCTTGTACTACTACAAATTGTCTATCAAAGATAGCGACGACATCCCCATCGTATAATTTTTTACCCCGACGATGTTCCTTTTCATTATTTACTAATACGCCTTCGGTTTGTAAATAATGTTTAATTTTTCCCCCGGTATCAAAGACATTGGTTAGTTTCAATAGTTGACCGAGGGTGATATAGGGGGTCTCGATATAAATTTTTTCCATACTCAATTTGGCTTCACCCCACGATGAGTGTTCATATCCGTTTAAATGTGCCTAATGTCTATTTTACTAAATAATAGCCTCAATTAAAAGGATAACCTTTAAATGAGTTAAAAAGGCTATACAAGCCTTTAAATTGGTTTTTTAACAGGATACCCTTTTTCTCAACTTTTTTTCACGATAAAAAAAGGTCTTTTTCCTAGACCTTCTTCATATTATAAAAATAGCGAATTGAACCGTAACCGTCGATTCAATTCGCTTTAACGATGGTGATTTAGTGAGTACGCACTGGTAAAATTAAATGTAAAATTTTATCACTAGCTGGTGTTTTAATTACGAAGGGGTTCATTGGACCGGTAAAGGAAATCATGATTTCTTCGCTCCCGATTGTCCGTAACGTATCGAGTAAATACCGGGAACTAAAAGATATGTTCACCTCATCGCCTTCGTGGGATAAAATTGTCATTTGTTCATTTACGCGACCGATTTCTGGAGAGTTACTTGAAATTTCAATCGTTCCATCTCCCTTCGCTTCAAACCGGACGACATTATTTTGTTCCGCACTCGCAAGGAGGGCTGCCCGATCGATCGTGCGAATAAATTCATTCGTTGGAATATGTAAAGTTGTATTTAAATTGGTTGGAATCAGCCTTTCCGTATCAGGATAAGTACCGCTTAATAATCGGGAAATAAAAGTCTTTCGTTCGGTGAAAAAGAGCACTTGGTTTTGCATAATTGAAAGGGAAATTTTTCCGTCCTGATCGTCGATAATTTTATTTAATTCATGTAAACTTTGTCCCGGTACAACGATACTCATTTCATCGATCGCATCAGTGTACTTTTCAATCGGAACTTGGCTTTGGGCAAGACGATGGGTATCCGTCGCTGTAAAGCGTACGTCGTTACCATGAATGGTCATATGAACACCGGTCAAAATCGGACGTGTTTCCATCGTTGATACGGCGAAAGCAGTTTGTCGAATCAATTGTTTTAATTTACTAGCTTCAACGGAAAAGTGTGGTTCGCTTTTATTAATAATAATATGAGGATATTCCTCACTACTTTGTCCATGAAGCTCAAAGACTGATTGTTCAGCTTTAATAATTGTTTTATAGTTTTCTTGAACTTCAATTTCTACAAGATCTCCAGGTAATTTCCGTATAATATCTGAAAAATGGGGAATAGGTAAAACAATCGAGCCGGTTTCTTCAATTGAAATGATATTTTCCTCTTCTACTTGTTTAGGAATTGTCGACTCAATGGTGATATCCGAATTACTTCCGGTTAACGTTAATACTTCTTCATCTAACGTTAATTTCATTCCTGTTAAAATTGGGACAACTGCTGTTCTTGGAGAAATTGCGTGATTAACTTCTTGGATGCTTGCTAATAATGGTTGCCGACGGATTGAAAATTTCATTTTGTTCCTCCTTATATTAATTAATTTATAAATATACAGTCATCATAGTAAGTCTTGTGAACATGTGGATAACGCAGAAGAGCGTAACCGGAACAAGAATTCTCCGACGTTATCAACATGTGGATAACTTTTGCATAAGTTTCTTCTTATACACAAGGCTAGTTTGTTTTTAAATGCTCCATATGCTTGTTAATTTCACTAGCAAAGGCTAGATCTTTTTCAATTTGGTCTGATATTTTTCTATGGGCATGGATGACCGTCGTATGATCCCGACCACCGAAGGCATCGCCGATTTGGGGTAGCGAATGTTCGGTTAATTCCCTACTTAAATACATAGCGATTTGTCTAGGAAAGGCAATAGCCTGGGTTCGTTTTTTAGAAAGGAGATCATCGACCGTAACTGAATATTCTTCAGCGATGTAACTTTGGATTTTTTCAATCGTTACTTTTTCAGGTTCACGATTTTTTATGATGCTCTTTAAGGCATCGGCAGCTAACTGTACGTCGATATCTTCATTGACTAAGGAAGCGTAGGCGATGACGCGGATTAAGGCGCCTTCTAACTCCCGTATATTCGTGTCGATTTGGTTAGCGATATAGTGCATCACATCGCTCGAAATATCAGTCAAGCCCTCAGCCTTAGCTTTTTTCGATAAAATCGCAATCCTCGTTTCTAAATCAGGGGGAGAGATATCGGTAATTAATCCCCACTCAAAGCGCGAACGAAGCCGTTCTTCTAATGTCGGTATTTCTTTCGGTTGGCGATCGCTCGTAATAATAATTTGTTTATTTTCTTCATGTAAAGTATTAAAAGTATGGAAAAATTCTTCCTGGGTTTGTTCTTTTCCGGCTAAAAACTGAATATCATCAATTAAGAGGATATCGACGTTACGATATTTGTTTCGGAACGTTTCAGCCTTATTTTCCATGATGGCATTGATAAATTCGTTCGTAAACTTTTCACTAGAAAGATAGATTACTTTCTTTTGCGGATGATATTCTTGAACGTAATGAGCGATTGCGTGCATCAAATGGGTTTTTCCGAGACCTACTCCACCGTAAATGAACAAAGGATTGTAAGATTTTGCCGGTGCTTCTGCAACCGCGAGGGCTGCTGCGTGGGCGAAACGGTTGGTTGCTCCTACTACAAAGGTTTCGAACGTATACTTTGGATTTAACATATTCTTTTGGTTTTGCTGTTTTTTATCTTTTTCTATTTTGGGAGCGTTTTCTTCTGCTTTTAGTTCCTCTGCCTGGTTAATAATAAAGGAAACCGAAAGATCCGTCCCGGTAATTTGTTGTAGGAGGGCTTCGATCATTTCAGTATATTTTTTTTCAAGCCAATTACGGATAAATTCATTTGGTACAAGGACGGTCAATACATTATCGGTTAAACTTTTTGCCTCGGTTTCTTTTAACCAAGTATCATAACTCGGCTTACTAACCTTCGTTTTCATTTCCGCTAAAATGTATTGCCACAATTCGTGCACGTTTTCCAAGAATGACACCTCTTTTTTACGGTTATGATGCTTTTAAAGCGTAAAAAACCTTCCTTTTCTTTTAGTTCGCTTCCCGCTCATTGATCAAAAGAAAAGAAGGGATTCATGATTTATTCCATTAATCGTGGAATGATATGAAAGAAAGTTATTCACAGTGTAGATAACTTACTGACAGATTAAAGCTTTTGTTAACATTTTACTCACAAATTGTGGATAAGTAAAGGGTGAGATAAAGTTATTCACAAAGAAAGCACTTATTACAATAGCAAAAAATGAGTTATTTTGCAATGAAATATAACCCAATGTCCACTTATTATTCACAATTCACAAATGAGGAATCCACAAGTGTTAAACTAGGGATAAATTTGTCGATAAAAGGTGAAAATAATCTGTGGATATTTCCCTTTGTTGAAAAAAGTGTACAAATTTCGACAAAGCTTGTGAATAGTTTTTTTATGGGGGTTTACGAAGAAAAAGTTGCAAGGAAGAATGAGATATATTCTTTGTTGACTAATAGACGTTCTTTACGTATAATTATCAAGACGGATTTATAATGAAGTAAGTATTGGACATTGCTTTGTTTAAGGATCATATAAAATTTTGTTCCTTTGAATAAAACTATTCCTATTTAGGGAGGTGCAGGAAATGAAAAGAACCTTTCAACCAAGTAACCGTAGAAGAAAAAGAAACCACGGATTCCGTGCGCGAATGAGTACAAAAAAGGGACGTCAAGTTTTAGCACGTCGTCGTCGCAAAGGAAGAAAACGTTTATCAGCCTAGGCCACTGAGACTCTATTCAGTGGTCTTTTTCAGTTTTAATTAGTTTATTAGATGGTTTTCTTTAATAAAGTGCGTCGACTAATCATATACGTAATCATGAAGGTTCGCATCTAAAGGTGATGACGATGAAGAAAGCTTACCGTATTAAAAAAAATAGTGAATTCCAGACGATATTTAAAACCGGCAAATCCTTTGCAAACCGCGAATTAGTTATTTACTATAGAAAGAAAATAGGCCAAGCCCATTTTCGTGTAGGGATATCGGTCGGTAAAAAAATTGGCAATGCTGTAACTAGAAATCGAATGAAACGATATCTTCGTGAATGCGTCATGCAGTTTGAAGATAAAATTAAACCCGAATATGATATGATTATTATAGCTAGAACGAGATCAGTCCATTGCTCGTACCATCAAGTGTGTAAAAGCTTACACCACTTATTAAGGCACGAACAGTTATTAAAATAAATGATAAGCGTGCTGTTAGTTAGGAGGAAACCGTGTTGCGAAACAAGTCATACATACTCGTCTTATTAATTGGAGCAGTCTTACTACTTTCAGGTTGTACGGAAGTAAACGAACCAATCGATGCTGAAAGCACGGGGATTTGGAACCAGCTTTTCGTCTATCCTTTATCCCTTTTAATAAAGTTTTTCGCTGATCTATTCAATGGTAGTTACGGTTTAGCTATCGTCGTAGTTACAGTGATTATCCGTTTATTACTTTTACCGTTGATGATCAAGCAAATCAAGAGTACCCAAGCGATGCAGGAAATCCAGCCTGAATTAAAAGAATTACAAGAAAAGTACAGTTCTAAGGATGCGAAAACCCAGCAAAAATTACAGGAAGAAATGATGCAATTATTCCAAGAGCGGGGCGTCAACCCATTTAGCGGTTGCTTACCGATCTTTATTCAAATGCCAATCTTAATTGCTATGTATCATGCCATTATGCGTACGTATGAAATCCGTGAAGGAGTCTTCCTATGGTTTGAGCTAGGTTCACCGGATTACATTTTACCCTTTATCGCCGGTGCAGCGACTTTCTTACAGCAAAAGTTAATGATGGCAAGCAATAGCGAGGCGGCAAACAACCCGCAGATGACGATGATGCTATATATGATGCCGATTATGATTACTATCTTTGCCTTTTTCTTCCCAGCGGCCCTTGCTTTATACTGGGTAGTAGGAAATATCTTTATGGTTGCGCAAACTTTATTAATTCGTAATCCAATGGTCAAAGATGCAGGTAATGGAGGAGACAAAAAGTGAGAGAGGTAACGGCGAGTGGAGAAACTGTTGAAGAAGCAATCGAATCAGCTTTACAACAGTTAAAGCTTCCAAGAGAACGAGCTGAAATTGAAATAATCGATGAGGGTAGGAAAGGTTTTTTAGGTATTTTTGGTTCCGTTCGAGCAGTTGTGAAAGTCTCAGAAAAAATCGATAATATTGAGATTACGAAGGACTTTCTAAAGGAAGTAGCGACCCACATGGGAGCAGAAATCGATGTAGAGGTAGAACAGGAGGACAATCGTGTGACCTTTAATCTATCAGGAGATAAGATTGCTCTACTGATTGGACGGCGGGGAAAGACCTTGAACGCTCTACAATATTTAAGTCAACTCGTATTGAATAAGTATACGACCCAATTCCACTCGGTCGTCGTCGATGCTGAAGGATATCGAGAGCGTCGTGAGGAGACCCTGATTGATTTAGCGAAGAAGATGGCGCAAAAAGCGACGAAGGTAAATCGCAAGGTATCCTTAGAGCCGATGCCTTCCTTTGAAAGAAAAATTATCCATACTGCTCTGCAGGATGAAAGTTCTGTAACGACCTATTCCAATGGGCATGAACCCCATCGTTATATCGTCATTAAACCGAATAATTTAGACTAGATAGCGGACGTATAAATTTTAAAAAATAAACTTATTCTAAATGTGGATAAGTTTATTTTTTTTTTTAATTATGATACTCTTAAATATCGGAATACTACATTATTGTACGGAGGTGCAGGGCATGGAAACTGATACAATCGCTGCTATATCGACCCCAGTAGGAGAAGGGGCGATCTCGATCGTTCGTTTAAGTGGAACTAGGGCTATTGAAATAGCGAATAACTTGTTTAAAGGAAAAGATTTACGAGAAGTTGATAGTCATACGATGCATTATGGAAAAATTGTCGATCCGGAAACGGGTGAAACGATCGATGAAGTGCTTGTATCAGTGATGCGGGCACCTAAAACTTTCACCGTAGAAGATGTTGTTGAAATTAACGGTCACGGTGGAATGATTGCAATTAAACGAATTTTACAGTCGGTCTTAGATGAAGGAGCACGTTTGGCAGAACCGGGAGAATTTACAAAACGTGCTTTTTTAAATGGTCGAATTGATCTTTCTCAAGCCGAATCAGTGATGGATATTATCCAATCTCAAACGGAAGCGGCCATGCAAGTGGCGGTCAATCAATTAGAGGGTCGGCTTAGCACCTTAATTCGTGACCTACGCCAAGCCTTGATTGAAATTATCGCCCATGTAGAAGTGAATATCGATTATCCTGAATACGATGACGTTGAGGAAATGACCCATGAAATGATGGAAGAGAAAACCTCCTATGTTTTAAAAGAAATCGAGGCTTTATTAGAGGTAGCCAAGCAGGGAAAGATATTACGCGAAGGCGTACAGACAGCGATTGTCGGTCGACCGAATGTAGGTAAATCCTCTTTATTAAATGCCCTCGTTCAGGAGGAAAGGGCTATTGTCACAGATATAGCTGGAACGACACGGGATGTCATTGAAGAATATGTTAATGTAAGGGGTATTCCTCTTCGACTGATGGATACCGCTGGGATACGAGAGACAGAGGATCTCGTTGAACAAATTGGTGTTCAAAAATCCCAAGATATTTTAGGAAAGGCCGATTTGACTTTATTTCTTTTAAATTATCACGAACCTTTAACTAAAGATGACCGGAAGATTTTTTCTATGTTAGAGGATCTTCCATATATCCTTATTATTAATAAAGTAGATTTAGAAGGAAGGTTGGAAGAAGAAGAAATAAAGGCTTTAGCCAAGGACCGACCAGTAATTTACATGTCCTTAAAAGATGGTAAGGGTATTACTGAGCTAGAAGATGCGATTGAGAATCTTTTCTTGCAGGAAGAGCTTGATCGTCGCGAACACCTATATATTTCTAATGTTCGTCATATCGATCTTCTTAAAAAGGCAAAGCAAGCCTTAGTCGATGCAAGGGAAGCCTTGGCGATGCAACTTCCACTTGATATCGTCCAAATCGATGTCCGTCGCTCTTGGGAATTTTTAGGGGAAATCGTCGGAGATACAGCAAGTGAAAGTTTAATCGACCAATTGTTTTCACAATTTTGTTTAGGAAAATAAATGAGAGTAAAAGGGTGAAAAAAGTGACCTATAATGCTGGTGAATACGATGTCATCGTCGTTGGAGCAGGCCATGCTGGCTGTGAAGCGGCCTTAGCAGCCTCTAAAATGGGGGCTAAAACTTTAATGCTAACTTTGAATTTAGATATGATTGCCTACATGCCTTGTAACCCTTCCTTAGGAGGTCCCGCTAAAGGAATTGTCATTCGCGAAATCGATGCTTTAGGGGGAGCAATGGGGAAAGTGATCGACCAGACCTATATTCAAATGCGGATGTTAAATACAAGAAAGGGACCTGCGGTACAAGCCTTACGAGCCCAGGCCGACAAGGCTAAGTATAGCCAAAAGATGAAGCATACTTTAGAGCAGGAACCGAATTTAACGCTCAAGCAGGCGATGGTAGATGAGTTAATCGTTGAGGATGGGGTTTGTAAGGGAGTACGGACCGAGACGAAGGCTAATTATTATGCGAAAACTGTCATAGTGACGACAGGGACCTTTATGCGAGGGAAAATTTTAATCGGTGATTTAGCCTATGAAAGTGGGCCAAACAACCAACGGATTTCCAAAACTTTACCCGAACAAATGGAAAAGTTAGGTTTTGAATTAATTCGTTTCCAAACAGGGACACCTCCGAGGGTCCATGCTGAAACGATCGATTATGAGAAGACGGAAATTCAGCCTGGGGATGAGGAGAAGCGGAGCTTTTCTTTCGAGACGACGACTTATATCGAGGATCAAATCCCTTGTTGGTTAACTTATACTACGGAGGAATCCCATAAAATTATTAATGATAACTTATCCCTTTCTTCTATGTATTCCGGAATGGAAAAGGGAACTGGTCCCCGTTATTGTCCTTCCATTGAGGATAAGATTGTACGTTTCCATGATAAACCAAGACATCAAATCTTTTTAGAACCGGAAGGGCGGGAAACGGAAGAAGTTTATGTACAAGGTTTGTCTACGTCCTTACCTGAGTCGATTCAATATGAGTTACTTCGCTCGATTCCTGGTTTAGAAGAGGTGCAGATGATGCGCCCAGGTTACGCCATTGAATATGATTCGGTTATTCCAACTCAATTGAAGCCAACTTTAGAATCGAAAAAAGTAAAGAACTTGTTTACTGCTGGTCAAATTAACGGTACGTCCGGCTATGAGGAAGCAGCAGCTCAGGGCTTAATGGCTGGTATTAATGCGGCTTTAAAAATTCAAGGGAAGGAACCTTTTATTTTAGATCGTTCCCAAGGATACATTGGGGTACTAATTGATGATTTAGTGACAAAGGGAACAAGGGAACCTTATCGCTTACTTACTTCACGGGCGGAGTATCGTTTACTATTACGCCATGATAATGCCGATATCCGTCTGACAGAATTAGGCTATCAACTCGGTTTAATTAGCGAAGAGCGATATGAACGTTTTCAGAAAAAATTATCCTTAATAGAAGAAGAGAAAAAACGGTTGTATCAAAAGATTGTTAAAATTTCGGATGACGTTCAGGAGACATTAAAAGCTATTGGCTCTACCCCTTTAAAGGATGCTGTCCGGGCCTACGATTTATTAAAACGTCCAGAAGTTACGTACACGCATCTCGAACACATGTTCGGGGAGCGAGACTTACCAGATGAAGTAAAAGAGCAAGTAGAAATTCAGATTAAATATGAAGGTTATATTAAAAAAGCGAAGGAACAAGTCGAGCGGATGCTGAAAATGGAAGATAAGAAAATTCCTGAAAATATTGACTACGATGCAATTAAAGGTCTTGCAGCGGAAGCTCGAGAAAAATTAAAAGAAATCCAACCGTTATCGATTGGCCAGGCTTCACGCATCTCTGGTGTCAACCCGGCGGATATTTCCATCCTACTCGTCTATATTGAGCAGGGGAATGTGAAGCGGGTCGAAGAAAAGGAGTCATAGGATGGTAACTAAACAATTTATCGATGCCTTAAAAAAGCAGGATATTCAATTAAATGAACGACAGTTAGAGCAGTTTGAACGCTATTACCATATCCTAGTAGAGGGAAACAAAAGAATAAATTTAACAGCTATTACCGATCGCGAAGGAGTCTATATTAAACATTTTTACGATTCCTTAACGCCTAGTTTCTATGATGATTTTACTCGTTATAAAAATCTCTGCGATGTTGGTGCCGGGGCGGGTTTTCCAAGTATTCCTCTAAAAATTTGTTATCCACATATAAAAGTGACCATTATCGATTCTTTAAAGAAGCGAATCGACTTTTTAACTTCATTAGTAGAGGATTTACAATTAGAAAATGTAGAACTTCTACATGGTCGGGCGGAGGATATTGGACAGGATCGTTCCTATCGTGAAGGTTTCGATCTTGTCACCGCCCGGGCCGTTGCTCGGTTGAATGTACTTGCTGAATATTGCCTGCCTTTATGTCGCGTTGGGGGAAATTTTATCGCTATGAAAGGTAGCGCTATTGATGAGGAGTTACAGGATGGAAAACGGGCCATCGGTCAACTAGGTGGTAAATTAATTAAGCAGGAAAGCTTACATTTACCGAAAGAAGAGGGGGAACGCTCTTTATTATGGGTGGAGAAGGTGAAAAAAACACCGAAAACCTTTCCCAGAAAAGCCGGTACACCACAAAAAAGACCTTTATAAAAGATTATAAATGCCTTTTAAAGTATTTTTTCTTAGTTATATATGATAAACTTAACATAGTTAAGTTTATTTTTTTCTATTTAAAAGCTTGCTCAACTTCCAATCCATCCACCCTTCGGTTCGATGGGAATAGATAAAAAGGAAGTGAGTGAACTTGTCGTTCGTCATCAAAATGTTTCACGTGAAACAATTTAATATAATTTAACAAAGGTGATGTGAAAATGTTGCAATCTTTTAATCGTCTCTTCGCTGGCGGTGATAAAACTGAAGAAGAAACGACGGGATTAGAAGATGTCATTCAATTAGAAATGTCAAAAATAGTTCCGAATAAATATCAGCCAAGGAAGAAGTTCGATGAAGAAAAAATCGCAGAGCTTGCCCAAACCTTAAAAACCCATGGGATGATCCAACCGATCGTCGTCCGTAAAAAAAGTGATGATGAATATGAATTAATAGCAGGGGAACGGCGCTTTCGTGCAGCCCAACAATTAGAATGGGAAACAATTCCGACTATTGTAAGGGAATTGTCGGATACGGAGACGGCCTCGATTGCTTTAATCGAAAATATCCAACGCGAAAACTTATCTGTTATCGAAGAGGCCCAGGCTTATGTTCAGTTATTGGAGATGCACGAATTGACTCAGGAGGCTTTGGCCCAACGTTTAGGGAAAAGTCAATCGACCATTGCCAACCGTATTCGTTTACTCTCTTTACCTACAGAGGTTCAAGACGCCATTATCGATAAGCAAATATCTGAAAGGCATGCTAGGGCCTTATTAAAACTACCAGATGAAGCGGAACAACTTAAATTTTTATCCCTAATTATTGAACGAGGCTTAACGGTTCGCGAAACCGATGAACTAGTTAAGAAAGAATTAGAAGGGGATGCAGTAAAGAAAAAGAAAAGAAAACCAAAAGCTCAGTTTATTAGCAAGGATATTCGTATAGCTACGAATACTATTCGACGTTCTTTAGATTTAATAGAGAAAACAGGAATAGATTTTGAAACGGAAGAAGAAGATTTAGGAGATTATTATCAAATAACGATCAAAGTGAAAAAGTAATCGTTACAGCGAATCAATTAAAACAGGTGGGTGGCATAATGGGAAAAATAATTGCGATTACGAATCAAAAGGGTGGTGTAGGTAAAACTACGACAACGGTTAATTTAGGAGCGAGTTTAGCGGAACTTGGTAGTAAAGTCTTGTTAGTAGATATTGACCCGCAAGGAAATGCGACAAGTGGTGTTGGATTAGATAAAGGTGATCTTGACCAATGTGTTTACAATTTAATTATTGGTGAAGCAGAGACCCGGGATGTGATTATTAAAACAGAGTTTACTAACTTGTCTATTATTCCGGCTACAATCCAATTAGCCGGAGCTGAAATCGAACTTGTATCGGCCTTATCTAGGGAAGAAAAACTAAAAGTAGCATTAGAAGAAGTGAAGGATGAATATGATTTTATTTTAATCGATTGTCCTCCTTCGTTAGGACTTTTAACGTTAAATGCTCTAACAGCAGCAACGAGTGTCTTAATTCCGGTACAAGCTGAATACTATGCTTTAGAAGGTTTAAGTCAATTATTAAATACGATTCGACTTGTTCAAAAACATTTAAACCGTAATTTATTGATTGAAGGTGTCCTATTAACGATGTTCGATGCGAGAACGAACCTCGGTATCCAAGTAATAGAAGAAGTTAAAATGTATTTCCAAGAAAAAGTGTACGAAGCAATTATTCCACGCAATATTCGTTTAGGAGAAGCACCTAGTCATGGAAAACCAATCACAGTATATGATCCACGTTCCAAAGGCGCCGAAGTATATTTAGAGCTGGCAAAGGAAGTGTTAAGCGTTGGCGAAAAGATTAGGTAAAGGATTAAATGCCTTAATCGGTGATCTGGAAGAAAAAAGTGAAGAAATCGAACAAATTTCGATTGATGACCTTCGAACAAACCCTTACCAACCGAGAAAAACATTCGATGCAGACGCATTAGAGGAATTAAAAACGTCCATTGAAACCTATGGGATCATTCAACCGTTAATCGTTCGAAAAAGTATTAAAGGTTTTGAAATTGTGGCAGGAGAACGGCGGTATCGAGCAGCTAAGTTGGCTAATTTAACCGAGGTTCCCGCAATTGTTAAAGATTTTGATGACGCAAAAATGATGGAAATTGCTTTGTTAGAAAACTTACAGCGGGAAGACTTGACGGTGATAGAGGAAGCCCAGGCCTATAAAAGTTTGTTAGAGGAGTTAAACTTAACCCAAGATGAACTATCGAAAAAGATAGGAAAAAGCCGTTCCCATATTTCAAATACGATGCGTCTTTTATCCTTACCGGACGAAGTGATTGCTTTAATTAATAGTGGACAGTTAAGTATGGGGCATGCTCGAGCGATTTTAGGTTTGAAAAAGAAGGAGCAAGCGAAACAAGTAGTACAAAGGATTCTTCGAGAACACTTAAACGTACGGCAAGTAGAAGAATTAGTGCAACGATTGAATAAGGAAAAAGAACGGAAAAAGAAACAAGAAAAAAAGAAAAAAGATATTTTTATTCTCCGCCAAGAAGAATTACTACGTGAACATTTAGGGACGAATGTAAAAATAGAAAAAAATAAACAAAAGGGAAAAATCGAAATCGAATTTTACTCTAACGAAGAACTAGAACAGTTAATTGATTTATTGAAGGCAAATTCATCGAACAATTAAGCTGTTATTCAGAAAAAGACTGTCTTGATTCCTAGTAAGACAGTCTTTTTCATCCTTTTAAATGTTTCACGTGAAACATTTAAAATAAAAGATAAAAGAGGAAATTGCTATGGTATTATTGGGAACGATCGTTAATGTCATCGCTATTTTAATTGGTACGATGATCGGCTTACTATTTACAAATATAAAGGAACATTATCGTGAAACGGTAATGCAGGGAATCGGTCTTATCGTGATTGTTTTAGGAATTACGATGGCTTTAGAAAGCGAATCAATCGTATTGCTTCTTTTAAGTATACTATTTGGCGCCCTAATCGGGGAGGGCCTTCATTTAGAAAAACATTTGTATCGTTTAGC
>CALJVC010000083.1 GCA_937974845.1 uncultured Pseudogracilibacillus sp.
GAAGTAATAGTTGATAAGGATAGAAAGCTTTCGACACAAGAAAAGATAGAGCCCTTGCAAGCGTACAATGAGGTTAACGATGGCTTACGAGAGGCTTCCCTTCCCTTTGTAAAGGATAGGGAAGATAGGGATTCTGATGTTGATCCACGAAAAAAGGATCATACAGAGCGAATACCTCCTTTATATCCTATTGGCCAATTGCAAGGAACATACATTTTGGCACAGAATGACCTTGGCTTTTATATGATTGATCAACATGCAGCCCAGGAAAGAATTAAATACGAATATTTTAAGAAAAAATTAGGCAAACCAAGTGACGAAAGCCAGCATCTTTTAATCCCTTTGCAATTTGACTTTACTTTAGAGGAAGTACTTCAACTGGAAAAACATCAACATTTGTTGGAAGAAATCGGTATTCATTTAGAACCCTTTGGTAGGCAAACTTATACTGTTCGGTCATATCCTACATGGTTTCCAAAGGGAGAAGAAGAAGAGGTTATTCGCGATCTAGTCCAGCAAGTAATTACCAAGGGAGAAATAGATATAGAAAAGCTTCGTGAAGAATTAGCTATTTCAATGGCATGTAAACGATCGATTAAAGCAAACCATTATTTAACTACTAAAGAAATGGAGCATTTATTAGATCAATTAAGGCAAACAGAAGATCCTTTTACCTGTCCTCATGGTAGACCTGTAATTATTTTTCAAAGCTATTATGAAATAGAAAAAATGTTTAAACGAATTCAATAATCCTTGCATAAAATAATAATCCATAAGCCATCTTAATATAATGACATTAAAAAGAAGTTTACGATAAGAAATTAGAGGTGGCTTATGGAAAAGCAAGATTTACTTTCATTTTTAAACCGACTCCTTGCCAATTATTTTGTTTTGCATACAAAAATGTATCGATATCAATGGTATGCGAAAGGGCCTCATGTATTGAATACGAAAGCTACCTTCGCATCCTTGCAACCCCGTTGGCAAAAGGATTTAGAAAAGATTGCGCAACATATTTTATATCTGAATGGAAAACCGTTTGCAACAATGGTAAAATTTATTAAAGAGACAACTTTAAAAGAAGCAGAAGCTGATGATTTAGAAGAGGAAGTTTTCCTCCAATTTCAAAAAGATTTACAACAAATTAATGAAGAAATTATAAAAGAAGGGATTCCTTTAGCAGAAAAGTTAAAAGATTATTTAACGCTTTTCTTTTTATTACAACTTCAACTTAACATCAGTGAGATATTGCATCAATTTCAAGATTTATCTTTTGAATAATAGGGGACATCACTAGTGGAGAAAGTTATTGCCATCGTAGGTCCGACAGCTGTCGGCAAAACAGATTTAAGCATCCGCCTTGCCAAGCGTTTCCAAGCGGAAATTATTAGTGGCGATTCGATGCAAATTTATCGTGGAATGGATATCGGTACGGGAAAAATTACCGAAAAAGAGAAAGAAGGTATTCCACATTATATGCTTGATATCCGTGATCCTAACGAGGCTTTTTCCGTAGCGGAATTTAAACGTCTCGTACAAGCCTATATTAAAGATATTAATGGACGGCACCGACTTCCTTTAATTGTAGGAGGCACGGGGCTTTACATACAATCAGTCCTTTACGATTATGATTTTTCCAAAAGAAAGCGTAACCCAGCCCTTACAGAAAAACTAGAAGCAATCGTAAAAAAAGAAGGCATCCAACCGCTCTATGATAAGTTACGAAGGGTGGATCCGGAACAAGCTGATAAAATCCATCCTAACAACTATCGGCGAGTCATTCGGGCCTTAGAAGTCTATGAAACGACGGGACTAACAATGAGCGAATACCATCGACGCCAGGCTAAAGAAGCAAAGTATAATTATTTACTCATTGGGCTAGAGATGGAAAGGCAACTACTTTATGAAAGGATTCATCAACGAGTAGATCAAATGCTTGCACAAGGTTTACTTGATGAAGTAAAGAGTTTGTACGACCAAGGGCTAAAGGATAGTCAAGCCATGAAAGCAATCGGTTATAAGGAGTTCATCCCATATTTTGAAGGAAGATGTAGCCTTGAGGAGTCTGTACAACTTTTAAAACGAAATACTAGACGCTATGCGAAAAGACAGTTTACTTGGTTTAAAAATAAGATGGACGTCGAGTGGTTTGATGTAACGAAGGATAGGGAAGGAAGCTATCGACAAATTGAAGAAAGAGTCGAGCGATTTTTAGCCGATTAACACTGCCTTAATAATAAGCGGTCCTACCGCTTCATTTAAATAAATAGATATATAAATTGAGGAGGAAGAGAACAATGGCCCAACAAGTCAATATTCAAGACCACTATCTCAACGTACTACGAAAAGAAAGAATCGCAGTTACGGTTTTTTTAACGAATGGTTTCCAGCTCCGCGGTAATATCAAAGCCTTCGATAATTTTACCGTATTGTTAGAAACAGAAGGTAAAGAACAATTGATCTATAAGCATGCGATTTCAACCTTCGTGCCATCTAAAAATGTTCAACTAGAAAATAGGGAATAAATGTTTGTATAGGCATCCTTTAACGATGCCTATTTTATTTTCCTTTTATATAAGTAATGTGTATTCTGATGCTAAAAGAGGTTAGCTTCGATAGGCATTTATCACGAAATTCTTTATCACTGCGTATAGTAAAGCAGTGAGGTGATTGTATGAATGCAAAACAGATCGTAAAAGAAAAAAATCAAATTAATATCGTATTGCATCATCAAGATGAAGCGATAAAACCATCACAAAAACCCCATCCCGTCACGCCCAGTCCCTTAGAAGTAATCGACCGTTATTTTGCTTCTTTTATCGGTTTATCTCCCATAAAAGAAAGTGTAAAAGAAATTTATGCGACAAAACTGATTAATGAAGAACGTAAACGACAGGGTTTGTTAACAGAACCGCAAGTACTGCACATGATTTTCACCGGAAATCCAGGTACCGGCAAAACGACCGTTGCTCGTAGATTAGCTTCTTGTTTTTTCGACTTAAACTTAATATCAAAACGTCTTTTCATTGAAGCAGAGAGGGCAGATTTAGTTGGCGAATATATTGGTCAAACTGCTCAAAAAACCCGCCATTTAATTGAACGTGCCTTAGGAGGTGTTCTCTTTATTGATGAAGCCTATGCTTTAGCTCGAGGAGGAGAAAAGGATTTTGGTAAAGAAGCAATCGATACCCTAGTAAAGCAAATGGAGGATTATGCTGATCGCTTCGTTTTAATTTTAGCAGGCTATCCAGAAGAAATGCGGTATTTTTTAGAGACAAATCCAGGTCTTGCTTCCCGTTTTCCTTTTATTCATCACTTTCCCGACTACAGCGTTGATGAACTGCTACTCATTGCTGAACAAATTGTCCATGAAAGGCAATATGCTTTAACAAAGGAAGCAAGCTGGCTTTTAAAAAGTGAGCTAAGGAAGGAAAAAAGAAAGGCCAGTTTTGATTTTTCTAATGGTCGAATGGTAAGAAATATAATTGAAAAAGCAATACGAATGCAATCTTTACGATTAGTTAATAAAAGGGACTTATCCTATAATGATTTGTTTTATCTTACCGAAGAAGATATAGCTCTTTCCTTTAGTTGAGAGAAATGGCATGCAAATAATTGAATTTATACGACAAAGATGGAAAAATATAAATAAGATTACGTATGAAATGGGGTAGAAGTTTGTCAAAAGAAAAAGTCCTAATCCTTGCTGTCAAATCTTACGATATACCGACGCATCAATTCCATTCTACAATCGAAGAAATGAAGTCTTTAAGTCATACGGCGGGAGGTATTGTAAAAAAAATTGTGACACAAAATCGTGAGCATATCCATCCCGCTACCTATATAGGGGAGGGCAAGGTTCAAGAAGTAATTCATGCAATTGAAGATTTAGATATCGATTTAGTGATCGCAAACGATGAATTATCTCCGAGTCAATTACGGAATTTAAATGAACATTTTGGTGTCAGGGTGATTGACCGAAGTCAGTTAATCTTAGACATTTTTGCAAGTCGTGCGAAAACGAGGGAAGGACAATTGCAAGTAGAACTTGCCCAATTAGAGTATATGTTGCCCCGATTACATGGAATGGGACTCGTACTTTCTCGACTCGGGGGAGGAATAGGAACTCGAGGACCAGGGGAAACGAAACTTGAGACCGACCAGCGGCATATTCGTCGGCGGATTGACGATATTAAACGACGTTTACAAGATGTCGTAAGTCAACGGGAGCAATATCGTAAAAGACGCCAAAGGAATCGGGCGTTTCAACTTGCCCTTGTAGGTTATACAAATGCCGGAAAATCTACGCTTTTTAACCGTTTAGCTGAAGAGACAACAAAGGAAGAGGACTTGCTTTTTGCTACCTTAGATCCTTTAACGCGCAAAATTCGTTTACCATCTGGCTACCAATGTTTGCTTACGGATACTGTCGGTTTTTTACAAGCCTTACCTACATCCCTAATCGCCGCCTTTAAATCGACATTAGAAGAAGTAAAAGAGGCTGATTTTTTATTACATGTTGTGGATGCTTCCCATCCTGATAGGGACCAACATATTCAAACCGTTCACCAAATCTTACATGAATTAGAAGCAGACCACTTGCCGATATTAACCGTTTATAACAAAAAGGATCTCTTGACTGAGGAGTTTTTTCCAACCGAACATCCTTCGATTATTATTAGTGCAAGAGATGATCAAGATGTTGACGCTCTGGTAGAAAGGATTGAAAAAGAGCTCAAAACAAGTTGGAATTATTATGAAATTGACCTAGCTCCACATCAGGGAAAAGCTTTACATCTTTTATCTCGGCATACTATTATGATTGAAAAAAGTTTTGATCCTGAAAATAATAACTATCGGATCAAAGGATATCATCCTACAAAATTTCCACTAGAAACTATAGTAAAAGGAGAATAGTCCAGTGTTAGAACAATTAGCAAATCAATTAGAAGAGAAATGTATGACGCAATTTAAAGAAATTGAAGCAACGGTCTATCGAAACCAAAGAAAGGTGTTAGAAGCCTTTCAAGCTGAACAAGTAGGGGATCACCATTTTAGCTCAACGGATGGCTATGGCTATGATGATAGTGGTCGGGACATTTTAGAGGCTGTCTATGCTCGTGTTTTTGGCGGAGAAGACGCTTTAGTTCGTCCACAAATCGTTTCTGGTACCCATGCTATATCGACAGCTCTCTTTGGTATGCTGCGACCTGGGGACGAACTACTTTATATTACAGGAGCTCCTTACGATACCTTAGAAGAAGTAATTGGAAAAAGGGGTAATACGCCAGGTTCTATGAAAGAATTAGGGATTACGTATGATGAAGTTCCTTTATTAGAAGATCACCGGGTCAACTTTGACTTAGTTAAAGAGAAAATTACTGATAAAACAAAAGTAATCGGCATTCAACGTTCGAAAGGATACGAAGATCGACCTAGCTTTACGATTAGTCAAATTGAGGAAATGGTAAAATTCGTCAAGGGAATCAATGAGAACCTTATCGTTTTTGTAGATAATTGTTATGGAGAATTCGTAGAAGAGCAAGAACCTTTAGAAGTAGGTGCCGATATTATTGCCGGATCGCTAATTAAAAACCCCGGTGGTGGTCTCGTTCGTGCCGGTGGCTACATCGTTGGACGAAAGGATTTAGTAGAAGCAGCGGCCCATTGGTTAACAGCACCAGGTCTAGGAAAAGAAGCAGGCGCTACTTTACATATGTTGCAAGAAATGTACCAAGGTTTCTTTTTAGCCCCCCATGTCGTAGGAGAGGCATTAAAGGGTGCGATTTTTACCGCTAAAATGATGGAACACTTTGGAATTGAAGTTGCTCCAACATCTAACGACTTTCGTACTGATATCATCCAATCGATAAAATTTCACGATGAGGAAAAAATGATTTATTTTTGTGAACAAATCCAAGCAAATTCTCCTGTAAACTCTTATGTCGTTCCATATCCAAGTGAAATGCCTGGTTACGATGAACGAGTCATTATGGCTGCAGGAACCTTCATTCAAGGTTCTAGTATCGAATTATCAATCGATGGACCTATTAAACCACCATATATTGCTTTTTTACAAGGTGGGCTAACCTATGCGCATGTGAAGATCGCTATCATCGAAACAATCAAAGCTTTTATTGAAAAAGGTTATGTCACACTTGAAGCTTAAAAAAAGACTGCTGTCAATAGCGAGACAGCAGTCTTTTTACATATATGAATGATAGGTGAATAGGCTATTATTCTAAGCTTGAATCAATTTCGTTAATCATTTCTTGAACAGATACGATTCCACCACCAGATAAGTACCAGATTTCTGGATCTAAGTAGTAGATATCGTCATTTTTCAT
Organism: uncultured Pseudogracilibacillus sp.; assembly: GCA_937974845.1. GTDB lineage: Bacteria > Bacillota > Bacilli > Bacillales > Amphibacillaceae > Pseudogracilibacillus. Next base: position 6,348 of record CALJVC010000083.1, read on the forward strand.
AGCCTCTGTTTTAGCTACAAGGTCATTTTCGATAACGTTTTTAGCGCTTGCTCCCTCACCGATAGCTTGGCTACGGTCGATTACGTACATGATATCAGGGTTTTTCTCAGCAACGTATTCGAACGTAACGCTCATACCGTGAGTAGAAACTTCGATATCCTCGTCAACAGGCTTAAGGCCAAAGACGTCGTGGATAATACCGAAGCGTGAGTTTTTACCATAAGCACTAATTTCATTATCGTTAGCAAGAACAACTAAAGCTTCTTTGTCTAAATCCTCAGTTTTTTCTTGTACTGCAGCGATTTGATCGTCAATTTCTTGTAAAACTTCTGCAACTTCATCTTCTTTAGAGAAGATTTCTCCAATTGTTTCTACGTTGTTTTTGAAAGAACCGATGTAATCATCGTAGTCTAATCCTACAAAGATTGTTGGAGCAATTTCACTGAACTCATCATATAAGTCAGCCTGTCTACCAGAAATAATAATTAAGCCAGGTTCTAATTCGTTAATTTTTTCAAAGTCTGGCTCTTTTAAGCTTCCGACGTTTTCATAATCGTCAGATTCGTATTTGCTTAAGTAGCTTGGTACGTTCATTTGTGGTAGGGCAGCTACTTCAATCCCTAAGTAATCTAAAGTATCTAAAGTACCGAAATCAAATACAACAACGTTTTCTGGGTTTTTCTCTACTGTTGTTTCACCAAGCTCATGGTTAATAGTAATTGTAGATTCTTCTGTTGTTTCTTCTGCATCATTTTCTGCTGGTTCTTCTGTTGCATCGTTGTCTTGACAAGCCGCTAAGGCTAGTACTAAAAATAGACTAAATAAAAAAATATTAAACTTTCTCATGATCCTTTGTCACCTCATCTTTATTAGTTGAGAACCATTATATATGTTAAATTCCCACCTCCTTGAGCTGAGAATGATTCTCATTACTATCTCCTATTCTAATGAGAATGATTATCGATGTCAAACAAATACTCAAAGTCTAGCAAAAAAAATAGGCTAAACCTCTGTTTTATAAGAGATTTAGCCATACATTTTTATTTGACTTTCGTCGCCCAAGTGATAAGAGCGAGTCGTGTCATGCGTTGAATCTTGACTTGATCTTGTTCGACTCGTTTTTCTATTGTATCTTTAAGTAATTTCTCATCAACATGTTCGTAACGTTGTTGATAATGCTCCCAGGCATCTTCCTCTGTCATCTTTGCTTCGTAGCTGTCGACGATAAAATTTATTTCTGGTTCGAAACCTAATTCCCAAAGTAAACCAAAATAACTTAGAGCAAGATCACGATTATTGTGGGGATCCTTTGGATTTCTTTTTACTTGGCCTTTCGCAATCAATTCATCGGTAATGTCATCGCTCATTTTTGTCATTTGGGCGATGACTCCATACTCATTAGCAACCTCGGATATTTGTTCTAGGGCTTTCCGAGAACGGGTACAAGGGCACATGGCTGAAAATACGACATCGACTGGTTCAACTTCTTCAGTAGTTGGCCAAGCAAGCTGTCTCGTTGTCATATTTGTAATTGCTTCTTCCTTCTTAATTCGTTCTAGGTACGTAACCATATTTTTAGAAAAGTCTGTTCCGTAAATATGCTTTACTTCTTTGGCGAGAGGGACCGTATATCTACCAGCTCCCGCACCGATATCGAGAACGGTAGAATCCTTTGTGATAATTTCTTTTTGTTTAAGGAAATCAACAACCGCTTCTTGTAAATCTTTCCGACCTTCCTTTTGCGCATCGTAAAATCGTTCTGCTCGCTCATCCCATTTTTGTGCATAATGCTCACTAGCAGTTTCTTCAGTCTTTAATTTATCTTGAAAAAGAGATAAAAGTTCCAATCTTCATTCTCCTTTGAAATTTTTACTGTCATTATAACAAAAACTCGTCGATAGGGCTCTCCTCCCGCTCAAAAATAAACAAGCTCTACTCTTCTTAACGAAGAATAGAGCCTATGTTAAAAATTGCGATAGAGACCGATTACTTTTCCTAAGATGGTTACATCATCTAATATAATCGGGTCTAAATAATCGTTTTCTGGTTGTAAACGGATATGATTCTCTTCTTTATAAAAGCGTTTAATCGTTGCTTCATCATCCTCAGTCATAGCAACGACAATGTCACCATTATCAGCGGTTTGTTGTTGCTTTACGATGACGCGATCCCCGTCTAAAATACCGGCATTAACCATACTATCTCCTTCAACATGGAGAACAAATATATTATCGCTTGTCGAAGCAATCGAGCTCGGAACAGGGGTATATTCTTCAATATTTTCAATCGCTGTAATCGGTGTACCAGCCGTCACTCGACCTACCACAGGAGCATAGCGTGCAGGATCTCGCTCGATATGGTCATCGACATCGACAATTTCAATGGCTCGAGGTTTGGTTGGGTCTCGACGGATATAACCTTTCTTTTCAATCCGTTCTAAATGACCGTGAACCGTCGAACTAGAGGCGAGACCAACAGCCTTTGCAATTTCTCGTACAGAAGGGGGATAGCCTTTAACTTCGACTTCGCTTTTGATAAAGTCGACGATCATTTGCTGACGTTTAGATAATTTTTCCATAAATATCACCTCGATTCAATATGGTTCTCTCCATTTCTTTATATAAATTGTATCATTTTTCCCTTAAAAATGAAACATAAGTTCTCATATAGCCTTTTGTTTTTTTCTTATTCATAAATTTGATATAATTACGGAAGCTTCTTAGAATATCCTTTGCTATAAAGGCTAGGTATAGTACAATAAAGGTTAAATAAAGCTGTAGGTGAAGAGAATGATTTCTGATAAAAAACTTGCCCGTATCAACGAGCTTGCAAAGAAATCAAAAAGTAAAGGTTTAACAAAAAAAGAAAAGCAGGAACAACGGGCGTTACGGGAAGAGTATTTACAACAATTCCGTCAATCTTTTAAAAATCAAATAGAAAACGTAAGGATCTATGATCCGGAAGGTAAAGATGTTACCCCGGAAAAAATTAAAAAAATTCGAAGACAAAAACAAGATAAAGATTCTTTTTTACATTAATTTAGGAAGATGAAAGGGAGATATCATGTCAAATCAGTTGGAACAGTTAGCGATTAATACGATTCGTACGTTATCGATCGATGCGATTGAAAAAGCAAATTCAGGCCACCCAGGCTTACCGATGGGGGCAGCACCGATGGCTTACACCTTATTTACCGATATTATGAACCATCAACCGAAAAATTCAAATTGGTTCAATCGAGACCGTTTTGTCTTATCTGCTGGCCACGGTTCAATGCTCCTTTATAGCCTCTTACATCTATCCGGCTATGATGTTACGATAGAAGATATTAAAAACTTCCGTCAATGGGGTTCTCGTACGCCTGGTCACCCTGAAGTATTAGATACAGATGGCGTTGAAGCGACGACAGGTCCTTTAGGGCAGGGTATCGCAATGGCCGTAGGAATGGCGATGGCTGAAGCCCACTTAGCAGCTAAATATAATAAAGAAAATTATCCAATAATCGACCATTACACTTACTCTCTTGTAGGTGACGGAGATATTATGGAAGGCATCTCCCATGAAGCTGCTTCTTTAGCCGGGCATCTAGGGCTACATAAATTAATCGTTCTCTACGATTCCAATGATATATCTTTAGATGGAGATTTGCATATGGCGTATTCCGACGATATCACCAAGCGTTTTGAAGCCTATAACTGGCAAGTTCTTCGCGTAGAGGATGGTAATGATACAAACGCTATCCGAAAGGCACTTTTAGAAGCGAAAGAAAATAAAAATCAACCAACCTTAATAGAAGTAAAAACGATTATCGGTTACGGTTCACCAAATAAAGCGGATTCTTCAGCTGCTCATGGTGCACCATTAGGTGAAGAAGAAGTAAGCTTAACCAAAAAATACTACGGTTGGGAATACGACGATCCGTTCTTCGTAAGCGACGATGTGTACCGCCATTTTGAAGAAAAAGTCGTTGCCCGTGGAGAAAAATTAGAGGCTGAATGGCAGCAACTTTTTAATGAATATAAAAAAGCTTACCCAGAGCTTGCTGAAGAATTAGAAGAAGCTATTACTGGTAATCTACCAAGCGCTTATGCAGAAGGCCTACCGACGTATAAAGCTGGAGAAGATGTTTTAGCCACTCGAGCAGCATCAAGTGAAATGATCAACGCCCTAGCTAAAACTGTTCCAAGTTTATTTGGGGGAAGTGCGGATTTAGCTAGTTCAAATAATACGATGATGAAGGATGCCGGAGATTTCCTAAAGGAAAGCTATGATGGTCGAAACATTTGGTTCGGTGTAAGGGAATTTGCTATGGGGGCTGCCTTAAATGGTATGGCCTTACATGGTGGATTAAAGGTGTATGGAGGAACGTTCTTTGTCTTTAGTGATTATTTACGTCCTGCTATCCGTCTATCGGCATTAATGAATACACCGGTTACCTATGTTTTCACCCATGATTCGATTGCTGTAGGAGAAGATGGCCCAACCCATGAACCGGTTGAACAGCTTGCTTCTTTCCGGGCAATGCCTAATGTAACCGTCCTAAGACCAGCCGACGGAAATGAAACTAGAGTAGCATGGCAAATTGCAATAGAAGCAACCGATCGCCCGACTCTTTTAGTTTTAACTCGTCAAGGCTTACCTACATTAAATGTAGAAGCGAAGGAATTAGAAGATGGTGTAAGAAAAGGAGCTTATATTGTTTCCAAAGAAGAGGAAAACATCGACGCAATTTTAATTGCTACTGGGTCAGAAGTAAGCTTAGCCTTAGAAGCGCAAAAAGAGTTGCGCTCCGAGGGAATTGATGTCCGAGTTGTTAGCATGCCATCTTGGGATCTATTCGAAGAGCAATCGGAAGAATACAAAGAAGAGATTCTTCCTAGCAAGGTTACAAAACGCCTTTCCATTGAAATGGCTTCTAGCTTAGGATGGGAACGTTATGTAGGCGCGGAAGGACGTAGCTTAGCTGTCGATCGCTTTGGAGCCTCAGCTCCAGGACCGATCGTTGTTGAAAAATATGGCTTTACCGTAGAACGTGTCGTAGAAGAAGTGAAAGATCTACTAGCTAAGGAATAATTTTCGTTTTTTGTTTGTGTTCGTCGCCACATTTCAGTATACTGTAAAAGGAACTTATCGAAGGGAGTTTAATCATTTATGAGCACAATTTGGGTAATTGTTATAGCAACGATTGCACTAATTGCAGGAGTTGCGCTCGGATTTTTCATCTCACGTAAATATATGATGGACTATTTAAAGAAAAACCCGCCAATCAATGAGCAAATGTTACGTACCTTAATGATGCAAATGGGGCAGAAGCCGTCACGCAAGAAAATTAACCAAATGATGCGTGCGATGAACCAACAATTAGACAAAAAATAAGAAAAGATATACGGTGTTCGTAGAATGAACACCGTATTCTTATATCTCCTTTTTCCTATAAAAGCCTTTCCATTATGAAAATGCTGTCTTTTTATCCTCTTTATCGAAAATCGAAAGAAAGAAGGGGTCAAATGACAAATAAATATGCAAAAGCGACATTTGCTGGTGGTTGTTTTTGGTGTATGGTAGAACCCTTCGACGAACGTCCCGGAATTATCGATGTTATTTCAGGCTATACCGGCGGTGAAAAGGAAGATCCAACCTATGAAGAAGTATGTACTGGTCGCACGGGGCATGTCGAGGCTGTACAAATTACTTACGACCCAAGGATTGTTTCCTACCAATCCCTTGTCGATTTATTTTGGCAACAAATAGATCCTACTGATTCCGGAGGGCAATTTGCCGATCGAGGAGAATCTTATACAACCGCTATCTTTTACCATAATCAAAAACAAAAAGAAATTGCCGAAGCTTCCAAGTTAGCCTTAGAAAAAAGTGGGCGGTTCTCAAAACCAATCGTTACAAAAATAAGAGAAGCAAAAACCTTTTATCCTGCTGAGAGCTATCATCAATATTACTATAAAAAGAATAAGGCACATTATGCCGCCTATAAGCAAGGTTCAGGAAGGGCAGATTTCATACAAAGAGTATGGAAAGATAAAGGGGAGGCAAGAGTACTAAACCCTATGCAATATTATGTTACAAAACAAAATGGAACAGAGCCTCCTTTTCAAAATGCATATTGGGATGAATTCCGCGATGGTATCTATGTCGATATCCTTTCAGGAAAAGTATTATTTTCCTCCAAGGATAAATTCGACGCTCAATGCGGTTGGCCAAGTTTTACAAAACCGGTTCACCCAGAGGAAATAACAGAACATATCGATCGTTCCTACGGAATGGTTCGCACTGAGGTCAGAAGTAAAACAGCCGACAACCATTTAGGACATGTTTTTCCTGACGGTCCAAAGGAACGTGGTGGTTTACGATATTGCATAAATTCTGCAGCCTTACGCTTTATTCCTAAAGAAGATATGGAAGACGAAGGTTATGGAGACTACTTATATTTATTCGAAGAAGAATAAATGAGTTGATTATAATTATATTATGTAAACTAACGGAGGTATTAGCATGATTCATATAGACTGGGAAAAGAAGGAAGCTATAAAGCAAGTGAAGTGCATTCATACAAAAGCAGAAAAATATAAAGTTGATACGATGCTCACGGAAGGAAAAGTGTACGATGTCATCAACGAGACCGATGAATTTATCTTTATCATCGATAATAGTAATCGTGTTGCTGGTTATTATAAAGATTACTTCGAAGAGGTTAAGTAATTAAACGATTCTCCCATTTAAAACAAACTAGGTATGCTAGATTTTTTAAATGGGAGTTTTTATTTATTTTATGAATAAATTTTTTTATTATTTCTGATTAAGCAGTACAGTAAAGTAAATCTTTGTGACATTTTTTACTTTACTGGGAAGTTTTATATACAAAAAGGTATAAGATTTGTTACAATTGTCATATAGACAATATTGTTTTAGGGGATAGCGTAATGGGTAAGAGAGTCTTTTATATTACAACTATATTTCTATCACTTGCAATAGTTATTGCTTTTTCCTATGATCGGAACCATTCACACATTTCTAGAAAACAAATTTTATCTACGGAAGTGAAGACTCACCAAATTGAGCAAGGAATGACGTTAGAAAAAGAAATTAATGAAGGAAAATCCTTCACTTCCTCCGTTACGATTCCGGTTACGAACATTAAAACAATTGATAAAGCAATGAAGGATTGGGCAAGAGAACAGGAAGATCTTTTCTTTTCAAAAATGGAATCGATAGAACCTCCAATTAGCGAGGAGGCCGAAGCCTATTTCACTATTGAGCCGATCGTTAAACAAGTAAAGGATCGTTATTTTACCTATGAAATGTATATACAATATTCCTTAGAAGATCAAAAGAATAATATCGAGGCCTATCAATCTGACGTATATACCTTCGTAGTCGATAGCAAAGATGAGGAGTTTGTTGAACTTTTAGACATAATTGAATTACCTAAAATTAAGAATAAAAGTGAATATACCCGTTTTCTAAGCACCATACCTGAAGGCAAAAATAAAAATCGTTTAGCACAAATTGACACGAAAACTCTGGAACCGATCCAATGGATTTTAACCGATAAAAACTTAGAATTTATTGTTGAAAATAAAGAAAACGAAAATGAAGTAGACCGAGTGATTGTCGAATTTAATAAAATCCGCGATCACTTACACGAAGACTACAAGAAACAATTTACATCAAAACCAAAAAAGAAAAAAACGAACGCTAAAGCAAGTGAAGAAAAGAAAAACAAAAAAGAAGGAAAATTCGTTGCGTTAACCTTTGATGATGGACCGAATCCAACCGTTACACCACAAATTTTACACACTTTACATACCTATAATGTAAAGGCAACCTTTTTTATGTTAAGTAATAATGTGAAAAAATTCCCTCATATCGCAAAGGACGTCGTAAATAAAGGCCATGAAATTGCCAACCACAGCATTACTCATATGAACTTAAACAAGGCTAAACGTTCACAAATTGAAAAAGAATTAATTGAAAGTAAGCGAACGATCGAAGAAGTCACAGGAGTAAAACCAAAAATATTCCGCCCACCTTATGGCGAATACAACAATACGGTACTAGAATTCGCAAATAAGTCGAAACAAACAGTCGTCATGTGGTCCGTCGATACGTTAGATTGGAAGCATAGAAATCATAAACACATTTTCCAAATGGTGCAGCGTGACACAAAGGATCTTTCAATTATTCTTATGCATGACATTCATCAAACTACAGCAGATGCCTTACCTAAAGTGATAGAATACTTACAAAAAGAAGGTTATCAATTTGTAACAACATCAGAACTCCTACAATACTTAGAGCCAGCATCAAATGGCGTGTATTATGGTAAATAATAAGGTATAATAGTAATAACGGTTAGGTGGGAGAAATCTTCCACCTAACCGAGAAAATTAGCTATCACTTCCGATAATATATATTATGTAAACTAGAATGGGGATTCGTTTTCTTTTAAAATTTCTCCAATAAAGCTTGATTTCATAAGCTTTATAAAGACTTATATTTGTTCAAGCAGATCTGTTCTTTTATCTTTAGTAATTAGTTCGTTATGTTATACAAATAATTATAGGACAAAAATAGACGCAAAATTTGCAAGGATTTTTTGACTTGATGGATAATTACCCATCTTCCTTTTAAATTTTGCGTCTGTTTTTTATTTAAAGATGTAAATCTTTCACTTTAATTAGTCTAGTAATCGTGCTTCGTTCGTGTTCATCTAATTTCATTTCAATATAATAGATTGTATCTTCTAAGTCAGGGATCGTTCGGTGTTCTAGAGCATTAACTCTCCGGCGTGTTTTTTCAATTTCATCCGCCATTAATTGGCATGTTTTTTCGGTTTCAGCTAACTGTAACAGTTTAGGCATCATATGATATAGTTTTTCTATCGCATCATCTAATTCAGAGGATGATTGTAAAAATCCATAAGGAAAAATTGATCCTTCATCTTCCTGGCTTTCCCTTTGAAAATCCAGGACTGGAACTTCGACACTCATTACATTTTTCTTTTTAACATCTAATGAAATGCGTTCCTTTGGAAAACTTACAGAAGCTTCTAATATATTTGATGACATTAAACTGCTAGCAATAGAGAAATCTCTGAAGGATTGTTCTAATTCTTTTTCTATTTCTTCACGAAGTGCCTTATTTTGTTTAATTAAGATCATAAACTGACGCATTAATTCGTCTTGTTTATCCTTCAATAATTTATAACCTCGTTCTGCAATTTCTAATCTTTTTTTGAGGTTAGAAAGTTCCATTCTAGTTGGCGTGACATTTAATCGTGCCATTGCTAATGACTACCCTTTCTTTTATCCTTTTTATCGCGCGCTAAATATTTTTCTAAAAACTCAAAACGAATTCGTTTCAATTCTTGACGTGGAATCATCCGTAATAATTCCCAACCTAAATCAAGGGTTTCTTCAATAGTACGGTTTCTAGTAAAACCTTGATTGACATACTGTTCGTCAAAGGCTGCAGCAAAGGCACTGAAAGCCTTGTCGGCTTCAGATAAGGCACTCTCACCTAAAATGGTCGCTAATTCTCTCGCCTGAATTCCGGCCGTATAGGAGGCATAGATTTGGTTCATTGTATCTGCATGATCCTCCCGAGTTTTTCCCTTTCCAATTCCTTTATCTTTCAATCGAGATAAGGAAGGAACGATATTAATTGGAGGTGAAATGCCTCGTTTATAAAGATCCCTCGACAGAATAATTTGTCCTTCAGTAATATAACCAGTTAAATCAGGAATTGGATGAGTAATATCATCTTCCGGCATCGTTAAAATAGGTATCTGTGTAATAGAGCCTTTTTTTCCTTTCAAACGTCCAGCGCGCTCATAAATAGTCGATAAGTCCGTATACATATATCCTGGATATCCTCGACGACCGGGAATTTCCCTACGAGCGGCAGAGGTTTCCCGTAGTGCTTCAGCATAATTTGTCATATCTGTCAAAATAACAAGGACGTGCATATCCTGCTCAAAGGCTAGATATTCTGCCGCCGTAAGAGCCATCCTTGGTGTTGCAATCCTTTCGATAGCCGGTTCGTCAGCTAAGTTCATAAATATTACTGCACGATCGATGGCTCCGGTATTTTTAAAATCGTCGATAAAAAACTGTGCTTCTTCAAAAGTAATACCCATTGCTGCAAAAACGACAGCAAACTCTTCATCCGAACCAGGAACCGTCGCCTGTCTAGCAATTTGGGCGGCTAATTCGTTATGGGATAAACCAGAAGCTGAAAATATCGGTAATTTTTGCCCACGAACTAATGTATTTAAACCATCGATGGTAGATACTCCAGTTTGAATAAACTCATTAGGATAATCACGTGCAACTGGGTTTAATGGGACACCGTTTATATCTAATTTTTTTTCAGGGATAATTTGAGGTCCGTCATCGATCGGCTCACCTAACCCATTAAACATACGGCCGATCATATCAGGAGAAACCCCTAATTCTAAAGGACGACCGAGGAAACGAACTTTAGTGTCTTTTAAATTGATTCCACTCGAGCCCTCAAACAATTGAATCATCGCAACGTCACGATTCACTTCTAAGACCCGACCCCGCCGTGTTTCCCCTGTTTGTAATTCAATTTCGACTAGTTCTTCAAACTTTACCCCTTCTACCCCTTCTACAACGAGTAATGGGCCTACAGCTTCGGTAATCGTTTGATATTCTTTTAGCAAAGTGTTCCACCTACTTCCTAAACTAGTTGTGAAAAACTTTCTTTCAATTCATCATTGATTAAATCAATTTTATAAATTTCCTCTTCCGGAATTTCTTTTGCTCGTGCAATCTTTTCACGAATAGGTAAACGTAAGATTGCTTCTAATTCAGCCCCCTCTTCGAGAGCATCGATTCCTTGTAAATAGAATTCCATAATAATTTTTAACAAATGATATTGTTTTTCTAAAGAACAAAAGGTATCTACTTCATGGAAGGCGTTTTGTTGTAAAAAATCTTCCCTTACCGATCGAGCAGCTTCCAGCTTGAATTGGTTTTCTTTGGAAAGGGTATCTCGACCAACTAGTCGTGCAATTTCCTGTAATTCTGCTTCCTCCTGAAGTAAATCCATGGCTTGTTTTCGATAGTTAGAGAAAGAATCATGGATATGTTGATCCATCCATTCGTCTACTTTCTTTTGATATAAGGAATAAGAATTTAGCCAGTTAATCGCCGGGAAATGTCGAGCGTGAGATAAAGCATAATCTAAGCCCCAAAATACCTTTGCAATCCGAAGCGTCGACTGGGTAACTGGCTCTGAAATATCTCCTCCTGGTGGAGATACTGCGCCGATAATTGTTAATGCTCCTTCCCGGTTATCCTTCCCATGGCAAATCACCCTGCCCGCTCGTTCATAAAATTGAGCAATTCGTGATGATAAATCCGCTGGGAACCCTTCATCGCCAGGCATCTCTTCTAATCTACCCGACATTTCTCGTAAAGCCTCAGCCCATCGGGAAGTAGAGTCGGCCATAAGGGCAACGGAGTAGCCCATATCTCGATAATACTCAGCGATTGTAACCCCTGTGTAAATAGAAGCTTCCCGAGCTGCTACGGGCATATTTGATGTATTTGCAATGAGAACGATTTTCTTCATTAAAGATTCTCCTGTGTGGGGATCTTCAATTTCTGGGAACTCCATTAATACATCCGCCATTTCATTCCCCCGTTCCCCGCACCCAATATAAACAACAACTTCTGCATCAGCCCACTTTGCTAATTGATGCTGTACAACAGTTTTTCCTGAACCAAAGGGACCAGGAATTGCTGCGGTTCCTCCCTTAGTAACTGGGAAGAAGGTGTCGATTACCCGTTGTCCTGTTAATAAAGGCTCTGTCGGATTAAACTTCTTCTTCGTTGGTCTACTTTGCCGAACCGGCCATTTTTGCATCATTTGTAATGATGTTCCATCTTCTAATATACAAACGTCATCGACAATCGTAAATTCCCCTTCATAAATTTCCTTTACACGACCCGATACACCGTAAGGAACTAAAATTCGATGTTCGATAGCAGAAGTCTCTTGAACGGTACCAATTATATCGCCGTGTGCTACATAGTCCCCCTCAGCGACGGTTGGTGTGAAGTACCATTTTTTCTCCCGATCTAAATTATGTACTTCAATTCCTTTCGGTAAATAACTCCCAACCAATTGTTGAACAGATTCGAGTGGACGTTGAATACCATCGAACATTTTTTCTAAAATACCTGGTCCTAATTCGACCGATAAAGGTTCTCCTGAGCTATAAACTGGTTCACCCGGGCCGATACCAGTCGTTTCTTCATATACTTGAATAGATGCGACATCGCCTCGCATTTCAATAATTTCGCCAATTAATTTATTCTCTGATACATAAACTACGTCGAATATATTTGCATCTCCCATCCCTTCTGCTTCTACTAAGGGACCGGATACTTTAATAACCCTACCTTCTTTCAAGTTTATTCTCCCTTTCTATAGTATGTTAGTACCGATTGCCTTTTCCATATGTTGATCGATTCGTTTCATACCAAGGGATAAGCTTCCCTGATTACTCGGTATCGGAATAATCGCTGGAATATACTGTTCATCGTACTGGGCAATCGTATCTTGTACATCGAGTGCTAATGGTTCCGTAATAAAAATCACACCATACCCTTCTGAAGCGAGGGTTTCGATCCTTTCTTTTACTTCCTTTGGGTTCTTCGGTGTAAAAACCTCTATACCAAGGGCTTTAAAGCCGAGCACCGAGCTTTGATCACCAATTACGGCAATTTTCTTTTTAGACATATACATCACGCACCCTTTGGGCAATTCTTTTTACTGGAACATTGTTAAGTTTAGATACGAAAACGATCCGTAGGTTTTTTACTTCAGCTTCTTTTTTTAGAAGATAGGCCATTAATGGCTCAGGACCAAAATGGATATATTTCGCATCGTCAAGTAAGGCTAATAAATAATGATCCATTTCCCGTTCGAGCGTTTGGATACTACCTGTCTCCCCATATATTTCTAAGGCATGTTTTGCATATTTGCCTATCGTTTCTTTTTCTATGTTTCGAATTATTTGTGCAGGGGATGCTTGTAAAGAGAAAATAAACTTTTCTTCCTCAATATAACCATACGGAAGGAGAACTTCTCTTAAAAAAGCTAAGTCTCTTTCCTGCTTTTGTACACGTAATAATGTTTGCAAATTAACAAAATCTATTTTTGTTCGTAAATAAGTTTCAAATAATGGTAGATTAAGAAGCGTAAGTTCATCATATAGATGTTCGATATAGTAACGATCGAGTAAAAGATCGATGCGTTGAGGGTCCTGATATTGTTCAAAGTCTGCTAAAGTTTTTTCTATCGCTTGATCCAAGCGGGTTTTATTCGGCTTAAAAGGTAAGTTTTCCAAATAAGTTTTTAACTCCTCTGTAGTTAGTCTACCTAGAGGCAGAAATAAGGAATGAAGATTTTCTTCTAAAAACTTTCCTTTGATGAGGACTTTTGCATTATAGTAATCATACTTTAATTGTAAGAGTTCGATATAACCGGTCTCATCAAGAAAACTACGGACTTCTTTATAAGCCAACTGGAGGGCATCGGTTAAAAATTGTTCAAATTCACTTTCTTCGTATGCAAAATGTTGTAATAGATTGGCATAGGATGTCGTTTCTAACATGCGCCAAAGGCTTGCGACATCCTCCGCCTCAATTAGTTGTTCGAACTTTACTTGAGTTAATAATTCTTTTTCAAGTAGGCGTGTTCGCACCACACTATGAACATAGTTCGTACCTTGCATGTTTCCACCTCTATTCATGGAACAGCTCTTGGGCTATTTGTAACTGAAGCTCATCTCGATGATGCTCAATAATCGAGGCAAAACTTTGATTCCTTATAATTCTTCCCTCTTGAATTTTGAAGCCGGATTGCACTGTTCCTTCTTCGTCTAAGGAAAGAGGAAGGCTTTGGGCTTTCATAAGAGCCTGCTTATCTTTTGGAACAATTAAAAGTGCTTCCTCTGAAAAATCCTGGCCCTCCAAACGATTCATTACAAATTGAAGGTACTGTTCGTCATCAAGGGAAGTTAACTTTTCTAAAATTCTTTGAACCACACGATCGATAACCTCTCCCTTAGCTCGTAACACCAGATCTCGCGCTTCAATTTTCGCAGAGGAAATTTTTTGTTCCTTTATTAGCTTCGCTTCCCTTTCTGCCCTTTCGATGATGAATGCAACTTCCCTTTCTGTCTTTTCCCTTTCTTCTTCCAACAGACGAGCCCGTTTTTCTTCGGCTTTCATCACTAGATTTTTCGCTTCATTTTCTGCATCTTTAATTATTTTTTCTTTGATATTTTGTAGATTTGACACGTCATTCACATCCTAAAATGACACAGAAGTTAATAAAATTAAGGAGATAACAAAGGCTAAAAGTGCATAGGTTTCAACCATAACAGAATAAATAATACCTTTTGTCGTTTGAGACTCATTTTTTGCTAAAATCGTAATACCAGCTGCTGAAACCTTTCCTTGGAAAATAGCTGATCTCCAACCGACGAAGGCGATCGGTAAAGTAGCCATTAATATGTATAAGCCATGGCTTATAGACATGGAAATAGATAACTGTTGAATAGCTAACAATCCAATAACAAAACCATATAATCCTTGCGTACCGGGTAAAAGTTGCATGACAAGGGAACGACCGAATTTTTCTGGTTCATCGACCATTAAGGCGGAGGCTGCTTCCCCTACAAGCCCTACACCACGGGCGGAACCAATCCCTGACATGATTACTGCTAAAGCAACTCCTAAGCCTCCAAAAACGACACCACCATGTTCAACTAAGATTTCTGCAAAATTCATTTTCATACCTCCAACTATTTCATCTTTTGACTTTCAATATTAATATACTTTCCCGCATTGCGGAACATTTGAAAAGGTTTCCCGCCACCTTCGTAAAATTTTCCAAAAAACTCTACATAGGTTAAGCGGAGGGTGTGAACATAACTACTTAAAATACTTAAGAAAATGTTAAAACCTTGTCCTACGACAAAGACAATGACCCCTAAGATTACTCCAACAATCCCTAAATCGAATAACATCCAGACCATTAAATTAATGGCATAGGCGATAAACCCACTAGCAAGGGCGAGGGCCATTAACCGAGAATAAGAGACAAAATCACTAATATAACTAGTTAAGCCATATAAACTATACAGACCACCGGCAACTTTTTTTCCAACGGTCGCCTGCTCCCTTCCTCCCGTAAGTAGAATTCCTACCATACTCCCCACCATAACGATAAGACTAGCCGTTCGATAAGGAGCAAAGGATTCTACCGTTAAACTTAATAAAAGCACCGCCAAACTTCCTAACAAGAGATACCAAAAACCTACATCAAAAATCGCATTAAGGACATTTTTTCTCTTAATTTCAATATAGGCTTGGATCCCTAATGCAAAAAAAACATGAAACGCTCCTAAAATTATGGATAAAATTAATAGCAAGTTATAATCTTTATTTGTATCTATAACTGCAGGTAATGATAATAGGTCGCCGAAAAAGGAACCGAAAATAAGTCCCCAAAAAATAGTAGTATAACTTAAATAATAGAAAAATTGAAAAAAGTTTCTTTGTTTATCCGTTAAACGCATGCCTTTTAAAATACCTACAGAAAGTAACCACATGACGATTCCATAGCCCGCATCCCCTATCATCATCCCGAAAAATATAGCATAAAAGAATGAAAATAAAGGTGTAGGATCCAATTCATTATATTTCGGTAATGCATACATCTCCGTAACCGATTCAAAGGGCTTTGCCAACTTCTTGTTTTCTAACAATATCGGAACTTCTGTATCGTCAAGATTAGCTTCAGTAATTTCTAAATAAAAATAATCTCCTAATTCTTCTCGAAGCATTTCTTTAAACGTGTCGACATATTCGGTCGGAATATAGCCGTCCATTATATTCATTCGTTCCGTTCCTAGTAAGCCATTAGCAATGGCATAGCGATTTTTCTTTAATGTGAAGTATTCATACAGGACATACATGTCTTCAAGGTGTTCGGTCATTGCAATCCGTTTTTCTTGTAATGACTCGATCTTGTTTTGACAAACCTGTAATTCATCAGACATCCTTGCGATCGCTTCTTTAGGCTTTTCATTAATTTCTAAATTTGTTTCGGTAAACCCGTAATGAATCATCCATTCATTGAAACGCTCTTCCTGTTCCTTATGGACGATGAAAAGTAAATAGACCTTTTGTTTTTCTTCTCGAATCACTTCATAATAAATATCATCGAAGGATGTCAATTCTATTGCCAAACGCTCAAAAAGCCGTCTAGAAATTGATCCTAAATGAACGTTCACCCATTCAAATTGTTCAATAGCCCCTAGAGAAAAATCTAACGATGCCCACGGTTCAATATCAAGCAAGCTTTCATTAATATATTTTATCCTTTGTTCTAAAGCGTCTTGTTCGTCGACGAGCCTACGAACTTTAGCATAGATTCCAGGTAGATCAATTGCTTGGGCTTTTTTTTCCACTTCTTCTAATGCCATAGAAGGCATCCCTTCTCTAAGGCTTGTAAGCGAAGATTTTGTTTGAGAAAAGGGTTCGAGTTGCTCGATAATATAATTTACTTGACGAAGTTTTTCCTCTACTTTTTCAATCGCTTCGTCCGCCCTAACTTCTTTTAAGCCTAATTCTTTTGCTAGATTTCCTTCTTTTAATGCATTGACATGTACATAGTTAAAGGCTTCTAACTTTTTAAATAACGTTTCCCTTGCTTCATGTAAAAACAACAAGTGAAATTTACTCATTTTAACGATAGCCATGGTAGTTAACAATCTCCTTAACGATGGTATCTACTACATCATTTATTTTTTCTTCGTCAAGGCTTTGAATCGATAGCGCTTCCTTTTCTCCTTGTTCGACAATCTTTTTCGCTTCTTCCTCCCCAGCTTCCTCTGCTTGTTCTTTTATTTTTCTTGCGTCTTCTTTTGCTTTCATAATAAATTCTTTATATTGTTTCTTCACTTCTTCTTTAGTAGATTCAAGAATTGTATTAGCTTCGGACTCTCCTTTTTGAAGGAGTGACTTAGCCTCTTTTTCTGCTAATTGAATCTCTTCCAAAGCTGTTCGTGCATCCATTGATATCACCTACCGACTTATGTATGATTATCGTCCGATATCGGGTTTTGTAGGTAGAAAGGATTGGTTTTGTCAACCCGGAGACCAAACCTAACTACTAGTCATTTCTATATACTGTATACTACTATACTATTATTTCTTTCCTTTGCCTATAGTATATGGAAAAATATACAATTTTGTCGAAAAAAATTAATAAATACCTAGTTTTATACCTTTATCTGGGATACTCCTTTCTTTACCTACTTCCATCTTATTACCTTTCCATATAAAATAAAAG
>CALJVC010000084.1 GCA_937974845.1 uncultured Pseudogracilibacillus sp.
TTCCCATACTAATTGACTATTCGATGAAAAATATCACATAGGTAAAAAACAAAGATGGACTAAGTCTTGTACTTAGTCCATCTCTACTTTATAGGGTGACTTTTATAAGTGCGTTGGAAATTTCAACGCCTTCTTTTTATTTTGCTCTTTCTTCAGCAAGTAAGCGCATCGTTTCATCGAATTCTTTTTCGATTTCTGGATTTTCTTTGTATGTTAATTTACTTACAACAATCGTAACGATTAAGTTCAGTAAGAATCCTGGAACGATTTCGTATAAGCTGCTAGATAGGAAGTCGACGTTACCCCAAATTAAAACGGTAATCGCCCCGACAACCATACCTGAAAGAGCTCCAACGTTCGTAATTTTCTTCCAATATAATGTTAATAAAATAATCGGTCCGAAAGAAGCTCCGAAACCAGCCCAAGCGAAGGAAACTAGCTTTAAAATTGTGTCTGTCTTTGCCCAAGCAAAGATCATCGCAACTAAAGAAACGATTAGTACAGACATTCTTCCTAAAAATACATAGTGGCGGTCACTAGCATCTGTCTTGAATACAGCCTTATATAAGTCCTCAATTAAAGCGGAAGAAGTAACGATTAACTGAGAAGAAATCGTACTCATGACTGCTGCTAAAATAGCCGCTAACATAATTCCCGCAATGAATGGGTGGAAAATAATTTGTCCTAATTCGATAAATACAGCCTCTGGATCTGTTAAAGACATGTTAGGATTTTGCTGGAAAAAAGCAACCCCGATTAAAGCAGTACACATAGCACCGATTAAGCTAAGACCCATCCAACCGATACCAATTCTTCTTGCTTCTTTTGTCTCTTTTACAGACTTAATCGCCATGAAACGTACGATAATGTGTGGCTGACCAAAGTAACCAAGTCCCCAAGCAAGGGAAGAAATAACCCCGGCCGCAGTAGCACCCTTAAGTAAATTTAAGTGTGTTGGGTTCACTTCACGGATACTGTCGACAGTTTCACTAAAGCCTCCAGTTAAAGAAATACCAAAGATCGGTACAAGTAATAAGGCTAAAAACATAATTAAACCTTGTACGAAGTCTGTATAACTTACTGCTAAGAAACCACCGAACAACGTATAAGCAATAACAACAAACGATACAATTAATAAACCTGTATGGTAAGGAAGATTAAAGGAACTCTCGAAGAATACTCCCCCGGCAACCATACCTGAAGATACGTAAAACGTAAAGAAAATTAAAATAATAATCCCTGAAGCAATACGTAAAATTCGCGTATCGTCCTTCAAACGGTTTTCTAAATAACTTGGAATAGTAATTGAGTCGTTCGATACTTGTGTATACATACGTAAGCGTGGTGCAACGAAGATCCAGTTTAAATAGGCTCCGATTGTTAACCCAATTGCAATCCAAGCTTCTACCATCCCTGATACATAAATCGCACCAGGAAGTCCCATTAATAACCAACCACTCATATCGGCGGCGCCCGCACTTAGGGCTGTAACTGCAGGACCTAAAGAACGGCCACCTAACATATAGTCGTTAAGGTTGCGAGTTCTTCTAAAGGAATACCAACCGATAATTAACATTGTTGCCATATATACGATGATAGCAATCAACTGATACAAATGTGCTGTTTCCATGCTAATACCTCCCAATTTTATAAGAAAACGTTATCTTTAAAAGGCTTAAAAGGCGTTACAAATTGGTAACATATAAAAAAACAATTATGTAGTGTGAATTGTGCTGAGTCAGTTCTTTAGCTTATGCCATCATGTTCATTGCTTAGTATGAACAGACTCATCATAATTATCATTTACTTCAGGAATTTCTTCATGAAATAAAAATAGTTATGTATAGATATTCAGGTAATATAAAGAAAAAAGGATTAAGCTAAGTTTTTTCTAGCTTAATCCTTTCATCATTAAACCGTAGGATTAACCTATTAAAACATTTCAGAGATTGTCTTAGCTTGCATGTGTTGGATTAAGTAATCTGGTCCACCAGCTTTGGAGTCAGTTCCAGACATGTTAAATCCACCAAAAGGCTGATATCCGACAATTGCTCCTGTACATCCACGGTTGAAGTATAGGTTACCCACGTGGAAGTCTTCTCGAGCACGTTCTAAATGCTCACGGTTGTTCGATATGACAGAACCTGTTAAACCATAGTCCGTGTTGTTGGCAATTTCAAGCATTTCATCAAAATCTTTGGCGCTAGTAATCGCTAATACTGGTCCGAAGATTTCTTCTTGCATAATTACCGCTTCAGGGTCTACTTCAGCAAAGACTGTTGGGTTAATGAACCAACCTTTTGAGTCATCGCCGTCACCACCGACAAGTAGCTTACCTTCTTTTTTACCAATTTCAATGTAGTTTGAGATTTTATCGAAAGCAGCTTGGTCAATGACAGGACCCATGAAGTTATTTTGATCTGCAGGATCTCCTACAGTTAATTCTTTTGTTAATTCAACGATACGGTCTTTGACTTGTTCATACACATCTTCGTGAATTACCGCACGGGAACAAGCTGAGCACTTTTGACCAGAGAAACCGAAGGCAGATTTCACGATTGACTGAGCAGCTAATTCTAAGTCTGCTTCTTTGTCAACGATAATCGTATCCTTTCCACCCATCTCTAGAATTGTACGCTTGAGCCAGATTTGTCCTTCTTCTTCGCGAACTTTTCCAGCACGTTCGAAAATACGTGTACCTACTTCACGTGAACCAGTGAAGCTTACGAAGCGAGTACGTGGATGATCTACTAAGTAGTCACCTACTTCACTACCTGGTCCAGGAATGAAGTTAACGACTCCGGCTGGCATACCAGCTTCTTCTAATACTTCAACAAATTTATATGCAATGACTGGTGTAGCACTTGCAGGTTTTAAAAGTACTGTGTTACCACTAACCATTGCTGCAGCAGTTGTACCTGCCATGATTGCAAAGAGGAAGTTCCATGGTGAAATAACTACCCCTACACCAAGTGGAATGTATTTGAATTCGTTTCTTTCGATTGGACGACTATTTACTGGAATACCGTCTTTAAGACGTACCATTTGACGTCCGTAGTATTCTAGGAAGTCGATAGCTTCTGCTGTATCAGCATCTGCTTCGTTCCATGGCTTACCGCCTTCTTTTACTAGGTGAGCGTTAAATTCGAACTTACGACGACGGATAATCGCAGCTGCACGGAATAAAATATCTGCGCGCATTTCTGGATCGGTTTTTCTCCACCATTCGAAGTTCTCATCGGCAGCTTGAATAGCTTTTTCCGCTAATTCTTGGTTAGCCTTAGAAACTCTTCCAATTACTTCTTCTTTGTTTGCAGGGTTAACGGAAACGATCTTTTCTTCTGTAGTAATTCGCTCACCGTTAATGATAAGTGGATAGTCACCACCTAATTCTGACTCAATATTTTTGAGCGCCTCTTCCATTTTACGACGGTTCTCTTCAATCGAGAAGTCTGTAAACGGTTCATGAGTGTATGCTACTACCATTGATCTTGCCTCCTTATGATATTTTATTGTTTTAAAAAACAATAATTTGTTAACGAAAGTTCAGTACCGATTGATAGTAATCATAGTAGTCTTTTACATGGAAAATAAGGAAAAGCTCGATGTATAAATCCGTTTTCTCCATGACATTTGTAAAGTCAATCGAGGTGAGCTCGACAACTTGTTTCAATCGGTAGTGGAGCGTATTATGATGGATAAATAATTCATCAGCCGTTTTATTGATCTTTGTGTCGTTTTTTAAATAATACCAAACAGTTTTTAAAAGTTCGCTGTTCGTTTTCATATCTTTATCCATCAAGGCGACAATTTGTCCATTTCTATATTGTTCAGTTACATTCTTCTTATACATCGCTTTTAGATGTCGATGAAGACCTAGGTCTCGGTAAAAATATACTTGCTGATCTTGTACATTTAAAAAGGACATCGTTTCAATTACATCCAGCGCTTCCAAATAGCTCTTTCTTGCCTTTCTTATTTCATCGCACTTGTTTCCTACGCCGATAAATAAGGACGTCATTTCTTCTGCTGATAACGTATCTTTAATCGTTTCGATTAAGTAGGAGAGCTCTTTTGTTGCCTCTTCTGTATGATCGACGAGTCCAATAATTTCAGTTCCCTTACCTAAATAATAGCCTATTCTATTTTTTTTAAAGATTTCTTTAATCCGGTCGAGCAAGTATAAGCGTTCCGCATCTTTCACAAACAAAACGATGACAGTAAAGGATGATGGTAAAGTGTATTTGGCTAATTTTGCTGCGTGGAATACTTCGACATCATTTTCGAATTCTCCATTAACCAATTTCCAAATCAATGTAGATACATCGTTTTTTTCGACATATTCCTCTTTATATAACAGTTCTGCAATTCTAGTTGCCGTTTTTTGAATAAATTCACGCTGGGATTCATCGATTTCTTTTCCTGCATCGTAAATCCATAAATATCCAAAATGTTTTTCTCTATATTTAATGCTAATTGCCAACCGTTTAAAAAAGTTCGTATCTTCAATTAAATGTAATTGAATCGGCTTACTTTCATTGATTAAACGGTCGACGACTCCTTCTTTTTTTAAATGTTCGATTA
>CALJVC010000085.1 GCA_937974845.1 uncultured Pseudogracilibacillus sp.
CAAGTGAGACGCGGCGACCCCACCGCGCGCGTCTTTCCGAGAAATTCCTCTTAATTTGATACGCAGCCCACCAACCACGCGCGACTCTCGGGGAAAATCCGTTCCAAGTGAGACGCAGTGACCCCGCCGCGCGCGTCCTTTCGAGTAAATCCTCTTAATTTGAGACGTGGTACACCTACCACGCGCAACTCTCGAAGAAAATCCGCTCCAAGTGAGACGCCAGACAAGCACCTTACAAATAAATTAAAGCGCACGGAATCCAAATAACCTTTGATTCCATGCGCTTCTTTTTTGACGCTTGTGACGAGACAAATACACGACGATCATACCCAATCAGTAAAAAAGTAACCGCCCCATCACGAACTTATTCAATTAAAACTCGCAATCGTCTCCTTCGCAAAACATCGTCTCACAATTCGTTGACTTTCTTAGTAAACGCTCTTCGTCTTCTTTCCAACTTTCCCTTAACACTTCTAAAAATACATCGACCGGCTGATTACCCGTGAGGGCATATGTTTCGTTAAAAATAAAGAACGGGACACTATCGATTCCAATTTCATGGGCATCGTCTTCGTCCAGTTCAATCGCTCGATTGTATTTATTAACCGAAAGCAAGTGACTTACTTCCTTAGAATCCAATCCACAATCGCAAGCTAACTGTAACAAAACATCTTTATCGTTGATATTAGCCTTCCCTTTATCTTCCAAACTAAAAAAGTGATTGAATAATGAATCCACTAATTCCTTTTCTTTACCAATCTTCGTAGCAAACTTGACGAGACGATGGGCATCTCTCGTATCCGTCCAGGTAAAACCTTCTAAATTCAGTGGTACTTGCAGTTCTTCAGCCTGGGCATATAGCCGTGCCTTCCATTCTTCTAATTCTGAAACGGATACATTACAAGTCTTCATTAAAAGCTCCTCACAGGAAACATTGGAGCTCTCTGCTTTTTTATGTAGTAGAAAACTTTTAAATTCAACCTTGACATATTCTTGTTGTTCAAATTGCTCTAAAGCAATTTCAAATTTTCGCTTAGCAAGATAGCATATAGGCGATACAAAATCGCCCCATATTTCTACTCTCATGTCCATACACCTCATTCATAGAAATCATTCTATCACAGAGAGGCTAGGGCTGCTAAGCAGATTGCTCAGGTAAAAAAAGCCTTTTCATATAAAAAAAGAACGCCCACAAAATGTAGGCATTCCTTATGCTTTTCGATGCAACTTACTTTCGATCAAGAAGGGACTTCCCCATAATAGAAACCCGATCCGTCGCTTGTAAAGCCGCGATATTCTCTGCCCCGATTCCGAACATCGTCATCTTCAGTTCAAACTCGAGTTGCTCCATCACCCGGAGCACCGCTTCGCTTGATTCTGTTGCTGCCTTTAACAAGGTTCGCGCAAAACCAACGAGATCAGCCCCCAAAGTAATCGCCTTCGCTGCATCAAGCCCCGTCTTCATCCCTCCGCTTGCTACTAGAGGAATATTCGGCAGTTCAGAACGTACCGAAACGAGGCATTCCTTCGTCGGTATCCCCCAACTATTAAAGGCCTCAGCTGCAGCTACCCGTAACGGATCTTCCGAACGTAACTTCTCGACCTGACTCCAAGAAGTACCCCCAGCACCAGCGACATCAACATAGGCAATCCCTACATCGGCTAACTTTTTAGCTACGGTACCATCGATACCAAAACCGACCTCTTTTACTCCAACGGGGACAGATAAACCTTTACAAACTGCTTCAATCTTAGGCAATAAATTTTCAAAGTTTAAATCTCCCTCATCTTGAACGACTTCCTGTAGGCTATTTAAATGTAGAACAAGGGAATCGGCTTCAGTCATTTCTACAATCCGTCTAGCTTCGTCAACGCCGTAACCGTAATTCAATTGTACAGCCCCTAAATTCGCAATTAAAGGAACCGATGGCGCATGTTTACGAATAAGAAAAGAATCTTGATAGGCATCGCTCTCTAAAAGAGCCCGGGTAGAACCTAATGCAATCGCCCAACCCTTTTCCTCACTAGCCTTGGCCAAATTAATATTAATATCCTCGGCTAACTTGGAACCCCCGGTCATCGAACTAACGAGAAAAGGTGCCTGAATCGGTTTGTCCAAAAAATTCGTCGATAAATCGATCTTATTAAAATTAATCTCCGGTAATGCATTATGAATAAACTCAATACCTTCAAGCCCCGTCGTCTTATTAACCCCCTCTACGGCATCGGTCAAACAAAGACGGATATGTTCAGTTTTACGTACATTGATATCTGCTTCCATCGCTCTAATCTCCTATCTTATCGGTAATCAAACATATATCCTTTCTTGTATGGACTTTTCTTATCCTTAGTGTACTTGAAAAGGTCCTCTTATGTCCATTATTCAAAGAAAACTTCACTTTTACTTTACTAGCCCTTTCCAAACAAAGATTTCCTATAACAATTTATAGTTTTCAGAAAGTTCATAAGAAATTTATTTTTTTCAATATTTTTATTGACTTTTCAATTTGGCCGGGATATAATAGCACATAATTAAATAAACGCGTAAAAGTGATGATTGGAAATAGTAGAAAGCAACATAAGCTTTCAGGGAGCTAGTGGGTAGTGTGAACTAGTAGTTATGTGCTTTCGAACTCGTCCATGAACTGAGCTGTGAAGTCTTATTAGTAACAGTATTCGGAATTCCACCGTTACCTGGATAGATGGTCGTCTTCTGGCCATCGAATATGAGGGAATCAATAGCTTACTATTGATTAACTAGAGTGGTACCGCGAGCTTACAGCCTCGTCTCTATACGTAGAGACGAGGCTTTTTATTTTAGAGAATAATTTAGAAAGTAAAATATAAAGGGAGTGTTTCATACAATGGCAAAGAAGATTTGGGTGTTCGATACGACATTAAGAGACGGAGAGCAAGTACCAGGAGCAAAGTTAAATCTACCAGAGAAATTAGAGGTCGCCCATCAATTAAAGAAACTAAACGTCGATATCATCGAAGCCGGCTTCCCTGCATCCTCACAAGGGGACTTTAATGCCGTACAAGAAGTAGCAAAGCAAGTAGGTAATACCGATGATGTCATGATTACGGCCTTAGCCCGGGCGGTGAAGTCAGATATCGACTCCGTCTACGAAGCTGTGAAACATGCGGAAAAACCGATGATCCATATGGTGCTAGGCACATCCGATATCCACGTTGAAAAGAAGTTTAGTAAAACAAAAGAAGAGATTTTACAAACAGGTGTAGAAGCAGTAAAATACGCTAAAACTTTACTTCCAGAAGTCCAATATTCTACAGAGGATGCGTCACGTTCGGATTTTGAATACTTATGGCAAACAATCGAAGCCGTGATTAAAGCTGGAGCGACGATGATCAACGTACCAGATACGGTCGGTTTCGCTGAGCCCGATGAGTTCGGTGAATTAATTTACAAATTAAACGATCGGATTAAAAACGTCAATCCCGATGTACTCCTTAGCGTTCACTGCCATAACGATCTAGGCATGGCGACGGCCAATACCTTAGCAGCGATTAAAAACGGTGCCGATAAAATTGAAGTAACGATCAACGGTATAGGGGAACGGGCTGGAAATGCCGCCCTTGAAGAAGTAGTCATGGCCTTAAAGACCCGGAGCGACGTCTACAATGCTTATACAGATATCGTTACGGAGGAAATTATGAATACCTCCCGTCTTGTAAGCTCCGTCATGGGCTTAGAAGTCCAGGTCAACAAAGCAATTACCGGCGACAACGCCTTCGCTCACTCTTCTGGAATCCACCAGGATGGATTACTGAAATCCCGGGATGCCTATGAAATCATCGACCCGAAGGATGTTGGTCTAGAGGATATGGAGCTTGTCTTAACCGCTCGTTCTGGACGCCATGCGGTGAAAGCAACCCTAGAAAAACTTGGCTTCACCGATCTAACAGCGGAAGAATTCGAAGATATTTTCGAACAGTTCCTAACCCTAGCCGATGAGAAAAAAGAAGTCTACAACCATGATTTATACGTTATTGTAAAATCCTACTTTGCCGAAACAGAGGCGGAAAACGAAGCGGTTGAACGATTTGCTTCTAACTTCTTCGACCTTGTCGATCTACAAGTAATTAGTAACCCACAATTTCCATCGGCAAGTATCGAAGTGAGAAAAGGTAATGACATTTTAAAAAGCAGTGCGATCGGAACAGGACCGGTCGATGCCCTATATACAGCCATCCTTGATATCGTCGATATGGATATTACCTTAATCGAATACCAAATTAGCAGTATTGCCCGAGGTAAAGAAGCCCAGGGTAAAGTAAAAGTTACCGTCGAACACGAAGGGGAAAAATACACCGCCAATGCTGCCGATACGGATGTCATTAAAGCCAGTGCCCAAGCCTATATTAATGCTGTAAATAATATTGTTGTAGAGAAGCTTCTTCCAGTGATGTCATAAAAAGAAAGCCTTTAGTCACTTTTTTTCAAAAGTTGGCTAAAGGCTTTTAACGTTAGAATAGTTACTAAATTTCTCTAGAAATGAATAACTCCCTTTGTTAACGACAGAAATATATCTTCATTGTTCAAAAGTTGTTAATGTTTGTAATAGATAAATGCATTCCATAAATTAAGGACATATCCGATTAATTTAACAAATATTTTTTAAAGAAACAAAAGCCCTATTGCAATTGGAAAGAAGGTATAAATTAAAATAATAACAAGAAATCCCATTATATCTCTCACTTTTAAGCCTGCTATAGCTAATAAGGGCAGGGCCCAAAAAGGCTGTATTAAATTTGTCCAGGCATCTCCCCAAGCAACGGCAACGGCAGTTTTCGCATTATCTACGCCAATTTGCATACCCGCTTCAACCATAATCGGTCCTTGAACTGCCCATTGTCCACCACCTGATGGAATAAAAAAGTTTATAATTCCAGCGCTTATAAAAGTAAACAAGGGGAAAGTAAATTCATTTGAAATATTTATAAACCATAAAGACATTTGTTCTGATAGCCCTGAATGAACCATCATTCCCATAATACCCGCATAAAAAGGGAATTGAATAATTATGCCTCCTACATTTTTTACCGCCTGATTGACACTATGTAAAAAACGGCGTGGCGTTCGATGAAACAAAATACCGAGATTCAACATTATAAAGTTGACAATATTTAAGTTTAAATCGAAACCAGCGGTATAAAAATAATAAATAACATAAAGTAAGCCTAAACCACAAATAATTATCGATAAAACAACACTGTTTTCTAAACGATCAGATGGAGTTTCATTTATATCATCCACTTCTTCCTCTTCTTGGTATTCATCGTAATCTAAATGCTGATTTTCCACCTGATTATTATCCCTAGATTTCAAGATCATTCGGTTAACTAATGGAAGCGTTATCAATAATACTAATACAATAAAAAGATTCGAATGACCAAAGATCGTTTCTGTCACTGGAATTGTACCGATCATATCTACTAAAAAATGATCGTCAGTAGCTATTAATAACGGTATCGAAGCTGAAAGTCCACCATGCCAAACTAAAAAACCACTATAGGCACTGGCTACAAGAACTCTATATTCAACATTAGGAACTCGTCTAACTAGTTGAATAGATAAAAGTGCACCAACGACGAGACCAAAACCATAGTTAATTAAGGAGGATACGGCAGTAACGAAGGACACTAACATAACTGCTTGGGTGGGGGTCTTCGCAATTTTACTAAGCTTAACTAAAGCTTTTTTTACAAAGGGTGTGTTTGCTAAAACATATCCAGTCACTACAATTAAAGCCATCTGCATTGTAAAGGTTAATAAATCCCAAAAGCCATCGCCCCAGTATCCTATCATTTGGATTGGGGAGTTATTTGTCATAAAGATTCCTGTGATCAATACAATAATAGTTAATAGTATGGCAAATAAAAAAGCATCCGGTAAATATCTCTGAACCATTCTATCAAAGAAATTTATAACTAATCGCAAAACTATTCCTCCTTTGCAACGGTTATAATTTTATATTGAGATAAATCTTCCGATTACCATTAAATACTTATATATACGGACTGATATTATAATAAATAACCTTTATGAGATATGAAACAGATTGAATGGACGATAACCGCACTCAATCTGTTTTAAAATTACTTTATTTATCTCCATGTATTAATAAACTTTTATCAATGATCAGTTCTGCATCCGTTGCAAAAACAATCTCCTCTACTGAATATCCGTTTAACGTTTCAACTAATTTTAACCCTTGATTTGTTACATCAATTACGGCTCTTTCGGTAATAATACGATCAACTACTCCTTCGCCAGTTAAGGGTAAAGAACATTCTTTTAAGATTTTTGGTTCACCGTTACGTGTTACATGTTCCATGATTACTATTACTTGTTTCGCACCATGGACTAAGTCCATTGCTCCTCCCATACCTTTAACCATTTTCCCTGGAATCATCCAATTTGCTAAGTCACCCTTTTCGGATACTTGCATTCCTCCTAGGATAGCTAAATCTATATGTCCCCCTCTAATCATTGCAAAGGCTTCGGCATTGCTAAAAAAGCTCGCTCCAGGAATGGATGTAACCGTTTCCTTTCCTGCGTTAATTAAATCGGGATCAACTTCCTCCTTCTTCGGATAAGGACCAATCCCTAACAAACCATTTTCAGATTGTAAAACAACTTCTTTATCCTTTGATATATAATTTGCAATCATTGTCGGCATACCAATCCCTAAATTAACATAATACCCATCCTTTATTTCCTTTTCAGCCCGACGAGCGATGGCTTCACGTATATTTTTCATCACACAATACCTCCTTTAACTTTTATTCCACT
>CALJVC010000086.1 GCA_937974845.1 uncultured Pseudogracilibacillus sp.
AGCGCTCTACCGGGTAAGTGTATATACAAAAGGCTTCTGACCTCCCTAGTGGCGTCCTTCTTCAAGTAAATCAAGATAAAATAATATTCCATCCTACGTAGCAGATACCTGAGCTAGGTAAGTCAGTACATAAAACCTTGTAAATGCGAGAGCATAGATAAATTTATCGTAAAATTATAGGGACAGGAAGAATAATTCATATTAAGACGAGTAAACTTTTAATAATATACTGTTAAAATAAATCAACACATAACAAGCTTTCTAAAGAAAAAAGATGGACCAATCTTCGCAATCATAAAGAATTTCAGCCCATCAATTATTTTAGAAAAATTAGATTTTCTCTGCTTTTTCACGTTGTCGTTGTTTCATTGATAAATAAAAAACTCCCAAAACAAAAATTAACATAACGAGACTTACCATAACGATAAAAAACCAATTAATTCCTATATTTTCTTCGATCACAAAAATCTCTGCCGTTTCTCGATCTAAACCGATGTAAAACTCTCCCTTATTATTAGGTCGAATCGTATCATCATAAAAAAGTCCCCGTAATTGAACATCTCCCTCTAACTCATCTAAAGTAACATAACGAGATTGGCTATCGTTATTTATCGCAAAGTAAATAATCTCTCCTTCATATTCACGTTTAAACAGACTGAACCCTTCATCAACAGCTATTTCTTCCATTGTTCCGTGGGAAAGAGCCGGAAATCTTTTCTTAGCTGCACTTAGCCTTTCGAACACCTGTTTAAAATCAGGATCAGCACTTATAAAGTCGACTAATTGTTGATTCTCTGGAAAACCCGCACCATACATTGGTACTTCCGAACCCTGATATAATAAAGGCACACCAGGTGATGCATACATAAATAATAAGGCTAATTTCCAAGTCGTAATGGCGTTGCGCCCTCCTTCCGCTACTACTTGAGAAAAACGAGGGCTATTTTTATGATCGACGGTATAAATAACTTTATCACAAGGTAATTGAGCTAGGCTGTCGCTTAACTGTTTAACTGGAGTACCTACCTGGGCAAATACATCGACAATTTTAGTACGTAACGCTTCATTCGTCAGTGCATCGATTGTATCGACCTCACAATATGCATCTAGTGAATCGTCTTGTAATGAAGAAGCTAAAAGGAAAAATTCTGGATCCTTTTCTTTAATTGCTTTTGTTAATTGTTCGATAAAAACTAAGTCTGCTTGATCGACTGCATGGAGCATATAGCCATCGATTGCTAGCTCTTCCATCCAGTATAAAGCTACTTCTATTAAAAATTGTCTAACAGCTTCTTCTTCATGATTAAATTGCACGACTTCTTCCAGCCACTTTGTTGCATCTTTTTGTTCTAGCGTCACTTCTTTAAACCAATTTTCCTTCGATTTTTCTTCGACAAGGAGACTTGACTTCG
This sequence comes from uncultured Pseudogracilibacillus sp., assembly GCA_937974845.1. GTDB lineage: Bacteria > Bacillota > Bacilli > Bacillales > Amphibacillaceae > Pseudogracilibacillus. Next base: position 1,413 of record CALJVC010000086.1, read on the forward strand.
CTACATAATTAGGAACAAATTCGATGAACACTTTCATTCCTCGGTCATGAGCTTCATCAATTAACTCCCGTAAATCTTCTATCGTTCCAAAAGTCTCTTCCACTTCATAAAAATCTTCAATCCAATAACCGTGATATCCTTTCGGAGCATTTTTCATCACTGGTGATAAAGATATTGCGGTGAACCCATAAGTTTGCAATGTATCTAACATCGCAGTAATTCCTTGGAAATCACCACCGTGGTAAGCATAAGGATCGTCGATATTAACCTCGTTATTTGTAGCTTGTTCGTGATTGTTAAATCGGTCGATTAATATGTCATAAATTACTTCTTCACGAATCGAAGCTTCTGTATTAAATTTTACAGCATAAGTCATAGGTGTAAGCGATAACAATCCGAGCGTAAAAAGAATGAATGCTATTATTTTTTTTCTATTCATTTGACCCAACTCCAAAATAAATTTTAAAGAGGTTCGTAAAGCCTTTATTTCGATCATCGACTATACCGTTTTAAATTAAACGTTATTTCGAAAAAGATCTACTAACTTTACGAACCTCTTCTACTACTTACAACAACCTTTTACGGCAATACACCTAAAGGCAATACACCGAAACCTAAAATAATTGCAACAAGAACGACGATAACGAACTGAATCCACCACGATCCTGTTGGCAATTGCTTACGGGTGCGAACTGTAATCATTTCCATTGCGACGATTGCCCAAAATCCAGCAATCACTTTAATGAATAGTAAAGCCGGTTTTTCGTTGTAGGAAAAGAAAAGCGAAATACCCGAGAATAAAATGACTAAATAAAATAGTCGCAAAAACATATGAAGCATTTTACCACGGCTTCCCTTTTGCTGACGATAATAGTTACTTACAACGAAAAGCAAAATAATCGCAATGACCCAACCGGTTATATGTAAATGTGCCAAATAAATTGCTCCTCTCCTATATTTGGTTATTTTTTTAAACAATAATTATTATAACATAAGAATTTTAACAAAACCATTAACTAATATAGACAGAACTTGACTAATTTAGTAATGTTATAATAAAAGAAGAACGGAGGGATCTTATGCAACAGACTAGTAAACAAATTATTGCACAAACAGAAAAATACGGTGCACGCAACTATTTACCCTTACCGATTGTAATCCATGAAGCAGAAGGTGTATGGGTAAAAGATCCAGAAGGCAATCGTTATATGGACTTTCTTAGCGCCTATTCAGCTGTAAACCAAGGCCACCGTCATCCGAAAATAATCGAAGCATTACAAAAGCAGGCAGACAAAGTGACGCTTACTTCTAGGGCTTTTCATAACGATCAACTCGGTCCTTGGTATGAAAAAGTTTGCCAATTAGTAGGTAAAGATATGGTGTTACCAATGAATACCGGTGCAGAAGCTGTCGAAACCGCAATCAAAACCGCCCGTCGTTGGGCTTATGACGTTAAAGGTGTTGAACCAGGTAAAGCTGAAATTATCGCCTGTGAAGGTAATTTCCACGGTAGAACTATGACCGCTATTTCTCTATCATCGGAAAAAGAATATCAACGAGGCTTCGAGCCGTTACTCCCTGGAATAAAAGTGATTCCTTATGGCGATATCGAAGCGTTAAAAAAGGCAATTACAGAAAATACCGCCGGACTAATCCTTGAGCCAATTCAAGGAGAGGCAGGTATTATCGTACCACCAGAAGGTTTCCTAAAAGAAGCCTACGAAGTATGTAAAGAACAAAATGTTCTCTTTATCGCTGATGAAATTCAAGCTGGCCTAGGAAGAAGTGGAAAAATGCTCGCATCAGATTGGGAAGATGTCGAACCAGATATTATTATTTTAGGAAAAGCTTTAGGTGGCGGTGTATTTCCTATTTCTTGTGTCGTTGCGAACGAAGATATTCTCGGTGTATTTAATCCCGGCTCTCATGGGTCGACATTCGGTGGAAATCCATTAGCCGCTGCGGTATCAATTGCGGCTCTCGATGTCATTGTTGAGGAAAACTTAGCCGAACGCTCATTAGAATTAGGTGAATACTTACAAGGAGAACTGAAAAAAATTAATAATCCTATAATAAAAGAAGTTCGAGGAAAAGGCTTGTTTATCGGAATGGAACTAACAGAGTCAGCTCGACCATACTGCGAAGCGTTAATGGAGGAAGGTTTGTTATGTAAGGAAACTCACGACAATGTAATTCGCTTTGCTCCTCCGTTAATTATAACGAAAGAAGAAATAGACTGGGCTCTCGAGCGAATTTATAAAATTTTACATGTTGAGTAAAAAGAGTATTCGATCAAACCTAGTAATGAAATAACGGTGTTCAGTTAAGACTTGAACTGCCCCCTGTCAAGTAGACAGGTAAATAAACAAAAGATTTCAGTAGAA
>CALJVC010000087.1 GCA_937974845.1 uncultured Pseudogracilibacillus sp.
CACCGTAAATAGCTTTTTCCTTTTCTTTATTAATTAAGACGGTGCGAATCGGTACGTTAAAAATCCCTTCCTTTTCCGGAGTGAAATAGCCAAGGGCACCACAATAAATTTGTCTAGGGGCTTTTTCGTAAGTAGCGATTAATTCCATCGTTTCTCTTTTCGGATGGCCCGTAATAGAACTAGACGGAAATAATGTTTCAAATAGGTCCTTCGTTGAAATATTCTCCTTTAATGTAGCTTTAACTGTTGACGTCATTTGAAAAACCGTTGGGTATTGTTCTATCGTAAATTTTTCTGGCACCTCAATGGAATTCGGCTCTGAAATTTTTTCTAACTCCCGTTTCATCAATTCGACGGACACAAGATTTTCCTTTTGATTTTTTTCGGAATGTCTAAGCCAGTGAGCTTTTTTAACATCCTCTTCATAGGTGTAGCCTCTACTTGACGTTCCCTTCATTGGTCGTGTTGTAATTTCTCCATCTTTAATATAAAAAAATAATTCCGGTGATGCACATAAAATTGAAAACTGATCGATTGACAAGTAAGCAGAGAAATTCGACTCTTGGGCAGAAGCTAGTTGTTTATAATAAGCAAAGTCATCTCCTGTAAAAGATGCTTCCATCTGAATTGTGTAATTAACTTGTTCGGTTAATCTGTCGTTGATTTTTTGTTGAATCGCAGAAAAAGCTTCACCATATTCTTGTTTCGTCATATTTGGCTTCCACTTGGATACGGTAAAGGAATCTGAAGAGTCTATTAATGGTTTATTTAATTTTTCTTTAAAAAGGCCAAACCATAGTAAAGGTAAATTTTCCATTCTGTTAAAGGGAACCGTTGGATATAAGTAACTTGCTGCTTCATAAGTTACAAAGCCAGCTACATAATATCCGTTCTCAATTGCTTCATCTATTTTCATTAAACAATTAGGTACATCCTTTGGGTCTGTTGTCGTAATAAAATCTTTTGGATTTTCAAAGTAAGCGGTTAAATCTTTTCCGTCTTGAAAAAAATCAAACATAAGTTGATATTTATTTTTGCGAGCCAAGAGCCATCCCTCCTCCTGAATATTATAACAGAAATATCAAGCAATTTTTATAACTTTTTAAAAGCATCTTCAAAAAATGAAAAAACGCTTACGATATGGTACGATAGGATTGACGTCAGTAAGGAGGACAATTATGGCAGATATAACGTATAAAAGTAAAATTAATAAAATCCGCGGTTTTGCCTTAGCATTAATTTTTGTCGGTATTGCCGTAATGTATGGTGGTTTACTCGCAAGAAAAATTCCATGGCTAATGCTATTATTGTTTGCTTTAGGAATCCTTTTTATTATAGGCAGTACAGTTATTTATTTTTGGATTGGTATGCTATCGACAAAAGCGATACCGATTATCTGTCCAAACTGCGATCAACCAACAAAAATGCTCGGCCGAGTCGATGCTTGTATGCATTGTAAACAACCATTAACGCTAGATAAAGATTTAGAAGGCTTACCCTTTGATGAAAAATATAATAAAAGAAAATATCGCAAATAAACTTCTTCAATTTTGCATATAATAGAAGGACAAGATATGCTTGTACAAATCTTTCGTCCTTCTTTTATTTTTTGAAGTAAAGTAGTTGACGAAATAAAAAATCCGTGTTAAATTATTTAACGTTGCCTTAACGAATTGCCTTGAAAAAATAAAATGAAAAAATGTTTGACAATCAATTTGATGACATGATATATTATTAAAGCCGTCACGAAACGACGGTCAAAAAAACGAATGATTTGATCTTTGAAAACTGAATGAAACAGCGAATATGTCAGGAAAACATGTAAATGTTTCCTAGTCAATAAATAAGAAGCTAAGAGATAACTGCGGTGTCAGTTATCACAAACTTTAAAATAAATCGCGAATCTCGCGAAACTTTTTTGGAGAGTTTGATCTTGGCTCAGGACGAACGCTGGCGGCGTGCCTAATACATGCAAGTCGAGCGCGGGAAGCAGACTGAAGCCTTCGGGCGGACGTCTGTGGAACGAGCGGCGGATGGGTGAGTAACACGTGGGCAACCTGCCTGTAAGCTCGGGATAACCCAAGGAAACTTGGGCTAATACCGGATGAAGCTACTTGTCGCCTGACAAGTAGATGAAAGATGGCTCTGCTATCACTTACAGATGGGCCCGCGTCGCATTAGCTAGTTGGTGGGGTAAAGGCTCACCAAGGCAACGATGCGTAGCCGACCTGAGAGGGTGACCGGCCACACTGGGACTGAGACACGGC
>CALJVC010000088.1 GCA_937974845.1 uncultured Pseudogracilibacillus sp.
TGGTAACTCCTATTGGAGAAACCAAGGGCTGAAAAGTCTTGAAGCTCGTTATGAAGACTTGCGTCAACCATCTTAATTGAACCGCCGTATACGGAACCGTACGTACGGTGGTGTGAGAGGACGGGAGTTAATCGCTCCCTCCTACTCGATTTTAATGAGATTTTTTTAGATATTTAAGTCTGATGTTGCATGGATCATTAGGCGAAGTAGGGAATTCTTTTCATTAAATAAGATTACATTATTGTTTTTCTGCATTCATGCCTGCAATTCTACCAGTTACGAGGGCACTAGTAATATTATAGCCCCCGGTATATCCGTGGATATCTAGGATTTCACCACAAAAATATAAACCTTCTTTTTTCTTGGAAGCCATCGTTTTCGGGTCAATTTCTTTTAAGTGAATTCCTCCCCCCGTAACAAATGCATGCTCGATCGGAAGGGTGCCATGAACATCCACCGCAAATGCAACGAGTTCACGGGCTAGCGCTCTTAATTTCTCCTTTGAAATTTCAGCACAACTCATAGTCGGTTCGATTTGAACTCTATCCATTAAAAAAAGTAGCCATCGTTCTACCGTGATCGATTTCAAGGCGTTTTTTACAGCCTTTTTCGGTTCGCTTTTTACATATTTCATTAGCAACTGGAAGCAGCTTTCTTCATTCTGATTGGTTAAAGTTTGAATTTTAATTTTAACGGGTGTTTGTTTTTTCAGTTCTTTCACTACAAATTGACTACAGCGCAATAAAGCTGGCCCGCTTAAACCGAAATGGGTAAAGAGCATGTCCATTTGATGGGTAATGACCGGTTTGCCTTTTTTGTTTAATACAGAAACAGCAACATCTCTTAGAGCAAGGCCTTGAAGCTCTTTTGATTGAATAAATGGCTCATTAGAAGTAACGGGAACTTCCGTTGGATATAACTCCGTAACGGTATGTCCAGCTTGCTCTGCCCAAGGATAGCCATCACCGGTAGAGCCTGTTTGAGGTACCGCCTTACCACCAACAGCAACGACAACAGACTTCGAAGGAATGTCTTCGCCGTTTTCGACCCTAACTCCCAAAATTTTTTCATCATCCATTAAATCTGATATTGGAGGTGTATATACTCTTCCTTC
>CALJVC010000089.1 GCA_937974845.1 uncultured Pseudogracilibacillus sp.
TAGAATAATTATTTTATGCATCAGTGACAAAAACAAATCTCTATAATATTTAAAAAATGAAGCTCAATCCTGAGCTTCATTTTTTCTCTAATCTGCTTCGTATTTACAACAATTACAAAAAAAGTCTACTGCACCAGCTCTAACCTTACCTACTCAACATTAAAAATACCTTTTATATTGTTCAAGTCAAAATATAGAGCAAACTTAATCCGCTAACTACCGAAGAGATAAGCTCTAACCAAAGAATACTATATATAAAAGCATGCCTAGGCCTGCTTTTAATAGGTATCCTCTTTCTTCACCCAGCTATATAGTTCTTTTAATAGGAGATCGTCCTTCCCTACCTGTTGAATGGTATAAGGCTTTTGCTTGTATTTTTCCGGTATCGTCACCGTCGATCGGCTATATTTTTTTGCTGAGGACTTAATACGAACCTTTTGGCCAACCTTGAAAGTTCTAGGGGTATACTTTCCCGTCGTGGTCGTCGTTACCTTACCATCACGTAAAGCATTAAGCAAACGTATGTTTTGCCTTACAGTACCCGTGTAGTTCTTAATACCGTACTGTTGAGCTAGTTTTTTACGGTGTGAAAACGTCGATGGCTGTCCGATAGACTTGAGGTAGTCGACAATGCTGTCTCCAGTGTACTTTGAGGGTTTTTTATCCTGAGTTGACGGCTTTGTTTTTTTGGATGAAGTTGTTCCCTTTTTCCTTGGACTTACCTTCCGAAGTCCGAAAGCCTTCACGATTCCTCTAGCCTGGGCCTCAGCAATTTCCTGTAAAAATTCCGTATTCTTCAAAAGGGCTGCGTCCTCCCGCCTGTCGATAAACAAGTTCTCAGTGAGTACAGCTGGCATTTTTGTTTCTCTAAGTACGTGGAAGTTAGCTTTCTTTTTTCCACGGTTTACTAATTTGTATCGACTCAAAACCTTTACTACCTCATTATGAATGATAGCTCGAACTTGGCCGGCCTTTGATTGGTTTGATAATTTTATATAGATATAATCCTCATATCCCGTTCCTCTACCGGCATTAATATGAACGCTTAAGAAGAAGTCTGCACCCCATTTGTTTGCGTCATTGGTACGCTGGGATAATGATAACGTCTTATCGCCTGTACGGGACATTTTTACACTGCAATTATACCCCTTTAAATAATCCCGAATATACTTAGCAATTGTAAGTGTAAGGTTTTTCTCTTTCAACCCATAAGCAACAGCTCCAGGATCCGTACCCCCGTGGCCTGGATCAATGTAGATTTTTTTCATTCTACCACTCCTCAAGATAGTTTATGTTTTGTCTATACAAGCTGTATATTCCGGAAACCTAGAACGTTTTCAGCTTATCGAATATCACATTAATTGAACTTATTTACCTTTTTCTTACGTTTCATGTACAATAAGACTAATAGACACTTATATCTAAGGACTAACCATTAATTTACTATTAGCTATATGGTTTACTAGAAAGGAGATATGTGACGTATGTCGTTAAATAAGTGGTTTACGCAAGGTTTAACAAAAGAAGCTTATATTGAACGTTTAGATAAACATAAAGATGCTTTTCAGCATGTCTTTCGAACATTTTCTATCAAAGAAGAAGATAAAGAGCTTTTTAAGAAAACAAAAAACTTACGAGCCATTGTCCTAGCATCAGAAAACTGCGGACACTGCATGATGGACATTCCAATTTTCCTCCATATTGCAGCTGAAGCAGAAATCGATACCCGCTTCTTAATTCGGGAAGACAATTTAGAATTAATGGATCAATATTTAACAAATGGGAAAAGATACGTCCCTATGTTTATCTTTATCGATGAACAAGGAAAAGAAGTGGCAAAATGGGGTCCTTGGGCTCCAGAAGTACTTGAATTTACTAATAAGCTAAAAGCAGAATTACCAAGTAAGGATTCGGAAGGCTTTGAAGAAGCTTTTCAAAGCTTTGTCCAAAAAGTAAGTACGACCTTCCGTTCTGATGCAAGTGTATGGAACTATGTATACGAGGATATGAAAAAAGTATTGCTAACCCTTTAGTTTGGCTTCATCATTGGAGGAGTTAAAAGTGCCCTATATCACATTGAATGATCAATACACTAAACCCTTTGTTGAACAAAGTAAAATCGAAGAAATAGTAAAAAAAGTACAACATGCCCATCATACATTACATGAAAGAACAGGCCTTGGTAATGGATTCCTTGGATGGCTCGACTACCCTAAAGGTTACGACCAGCACGAAGTGGAAAGAATAAAAAAAGTAGCAAAAAAAATTAAAAAGCAGAGCGACATATTTGTCATTATCGGGGTGGGAGGTTCTTATCTAGGTGCCCGAGCTGCCATCGAACTCTTAAACCATACTTATATGAATGAATTGAGAAAGGATCAAAAAGACGATCCCCTCGTCGTCTTTGCAGGTCATCATTTAAGCGGTACGTATATGAAGGATTTGCTTGATTTATTAGAGGGACGCGATTTTTCAATTAACGTTATCTCAAAAAGTGGTTCAACGCTCGAGACCGCCATTGCCTTTCGCATATTGAAAAATTATATGACTAATCGCTATTCAGTAAAGGAAAGCAAAGAAAGGATTTTTATTACAACAGGAACAGCAGGGCCTCTACGCAATATTGCCGAAGAAGAAGGCTATACGACTTTCACTATTCCTCCCGATATTGGTGGAAGGTATTCTGTCTTAACGGCTGTTGGCCTTCTACCAATGGCAGTCAGTGGTATTCCAATCGATGCCATCCTACAAGGCGCGGAACAAGCTTTAGAAGAAACCGCTCAAGATTCCCTTGAAAAAAATCCTAGCTATCATTATGCAGCCTTACGATACCTTTTATATCAAGACGGGAAAAAAATTGAACTTTTGAATACCTTTGAGCCTCGTTGGCGTTACTTTCAAGAATGGTGGAAACAGTTGTTTGGTGAAAGTGAAGGAAAAGATGGAAAAGGCGTTTATCCAGCAGCAGCAAATTTTACAACGGATTTACATTCCTTGGGCCAATACATCCAAGATGGGGAACGTCACCTGTTTCAAACCTTCCTCTTCGCGGAGGAAATCGATAGAGATGTCAGCATTCCTTATGAAGAAAAGGATTTTGATCAGTTAAATGAACTCCACTCCTATCGTTTACATACTTTGAATAAACATGCCTTTGAAGGTTCCTTACTTGCCCATACCTCTGGCGATGTTCCGAACATCGTTCTAACTGTCCCAAAGATAGATGCGTTTACCTTTGGATATTTGGTGTACTTCTTTCAAAAGGCCTGCGCAATCAGTGGTTACTTGCTAGGAGTGAATCCTTTTGATCAACCGGGAGTAGAGACATATAAGCAACATATGAAACGTCTCATCCAACAGAAAAAGAATTAGGCAGGTTTTGTAACTAATGATAAAATTTTAAGCTTTTTTCTGTTTAAAAATATACATAAAGGGTATAATGATACTGTAAGACTTTCTCGTATTCCCCCTGTTTAATTATGCTTACAAGAGGCGCATTTCTAAAGCGTCAATCGTTGAAATTTCGACGATTGTAAGCATAATTATTTTTTTGTCTTTTTTCCTTAGAAATTTTAAATAGCAATAAACTGATGTCGTAATTTTTTCTTTCAATAGATAACTTTTCAAGCGGGAATTATTACCCTCATCATTTGCTTCACTCTAAAATATTCTTCTGCACCTCTCCATCTAAACCACGAACTACAAACATATATAACTCTTCTAAAACAAAATGAAAAACGACATGCAAACTATCCTATCTCCCAAAGACCAGCATTTTCTGTTCAACCTATAATCCAGCCTAGCCTTCTTTTTTTATACAAATTCCTACCTAACTGGTATGATATTAATAAATAAAATCTCGTAAGGGGGAATGAAGATGGAAGAGTTTACAAAAGTAGTTGATCGAACGAATACTAACTCAATTAAATGGGATCAGCGACTGGAAGTATTTCAAAGCGATGATAAGGAACTACTACCTCTATGGATTGCGGATATGGACTTTCCTGCACCAAAGGAAGTCAATGAGGCGCTTATTGAACGGGCGCGACATGGAGTTTACGGATACACCTATATAGCCGATGAAACAAAAGATGAAGTAAGAAACTGGTTGAAAACTCAACATGGCTGGGACATTTCTTTAGATTCTTTATTTTTTAGCCCTAGTGTAATTACAAGTCTTTATCAAGCTATTCAAACTTTCACGGAGAAAGGGGATCGAATCCTCATTCAGACGCCTGTATACACACCTTTTTTCCACTTGATTGAAAAGTCTGGTAGGAAGATTGTGACAAACCCCCTAAAAAATACTGGTAGCAGATACGAAATCGATTTTGATGACTTAGAGAAAAAAATGCAAGATGAGGTGAAAGCCTTTATCTTCTGTTCTCCCCATAATCCCGTCGGTCGGGTGTGGAAAAAGGAAGAACTTGAGAAGATTGCAGATTTAGCCCTACGTTACGATGTCTTACTCTTGTCCGATGAAATCCATGCGGATCTCGTTTTTTCTCCGCACCAACATATCCCAATCGCTTCGTTATCTGAGGAGATAAGCGATCAGACAATTACCTTTATGTCGCCGACCAAGACCTTTAATTTAGCTGGTTTACAAATATCTTATGGCATTACTTCCTCTAAAGATAAACGTCGTCGTTTAGAAAATACGTTAGCAATTCAAGGTTTTCGAACGTTAAATACAATGGGAATTATCGCCTTAGATGCCGCCTACCGTTATGGCCGGCCATGGTTAGAGAAGTTAATATCTATACTAGAAAAGAACAAGACCTATGTCCTCGAACAACTGCCGAAAAAAACGAACCAAAAGGTCCGGGTTTATGATTCGGAGGGAACCTACCTTTTATGGATGGACTTTTCTGCCTTAGGGCTGAAAGATTCTGCTTTACAACGTTTTTTAGTCGAGAAAGCTAAAGTGGGATTAAATGCGGGATCTAGTTATGGAAAAGAGGGGGAGCAATTTATGAGATTAAATATTGCCTGCCCCTTCGAAAGAATAGAAGAAGCGGTAGAACGAATTGCATCAGCTGTAAATCAAAATAACATTCCTTTGCCGTGAATTTTAGAATCACGGCAAAGGTTCAACATTTATTCCTTCATTCGTTGAGTCTTGGCTTCCTTTTTTTCTTTTGTTAACCCATATTTTTCTTCAAAAAGGGCTTCTTCTTTTTTAGATTTTCGGTAGAACAAGTATAGAGTGACTGCTGTTGCAAGAATAAAAATAACGAGCGTAATCAGGGAAGGAATATATTCGGTCTTATCCTGTGGAAAGTAAAGAAAGTCCATAGACATCGGGGATCTAGCCTCCTTTCTTTACTGGAGTGTAGTTGAGATGAAGCATCTTTGAATTAAATTTATTATATATAAAAAAATTAAAAATTGCATCGTAGTATTTGCTTGTTATAATGAAAGAAAGACTTAGTTTCATAAAAAGGAGTGAGCGTACATCCAATGAGTACGTTACAAATTGGTGATACCGTAAAAATTCGCTACAATTCTGGAGAATACATTGGAAAGATTTTAGAAGATAAGCGAAACTTTTGGTTAGTTGAAGTATTATCCGTCGTTACCCATCCAACACAAGGAGATTTACATAATCCTGGACAGGCAGAAGGAATCGCTTTTCCTGAAAGAAAAGCTTTAGCCTATCGGGAAAAAACGAACGCGCGAAAAAGAGACACCCTTCCTTACGAAGACGAGATTGAACCCTATGCAAAGTCGTTAAAACGGGCTGTCGAAGAGATGAAACAACAGCTATCCCAAGAAGATACCGCTTTTAACCGTCTTTCTTTAGAACGGATCGAAAGCCTAGAACAGCATTATTATAAAAAAATATACGAATAGAGGTGGAATTCATATGAGTATTCATATCGGTGCAGAAAAAGGAGATATTGCCGAAACGATTTTAATGCCGGGGGATCCGCTTCGAGCAAAATATATCGCAGAGACATATTTAACCGACGTCATCCAATACAATCAAGTCCGGGGAATGTACGGGTTTACTGGTACCTATAAGGGTAAACGAATCTCGGTTCAAGGTTCTGGCATGGGTGTACCTTCTATATCCATTTATGTTAACGAACTAATTCAAGAATACGATGTACAAAATTTCATTCGAGTCGGTACCTGTGGGGGCATTGTAGATAATGTCAATCTTCGAGATATCGTTTTAGCCCAAGGGGCAACGACCGATTCCCAAGTTAATCGAATGACCTTCGGAGGAATTGATTACTCCCCTATCGCAGACTTTTCCTTATTACAAGAGGCTGCCAAGCTAGCACAGAATCATGATGTGACAACCCATATAGGGAATGTATTTACGAGCGATACTTTCTATCGGGATGATGGTGGAAAAGTTAATGAACTTTTAGCAAAATACCAAGTTTTAGCGGTCGAAATGGAGACAAGCGCCCTCTATACTTTAGCTGCAAAATATCGACGCAAGGCTCTTTCAATCTTAACCGTGTCTGACCACGTAATGACCGGAGAGCAAACAAGCGCTAAAGAGCGAGAGCGTTCCTTCCATACAATGATGGAAATTGCCCTCGATACCGCCCATCGCTTTACTAAGTAGACCTTTATACAACCGAATGAATATAAAAGGATTCCCTATCCAGAAGCTAGGGAATCCTTTTCTTATTCCTTATTTCGATTACGGAACTGATCACGAAACACTTGTAAAGACTCGGTTTCATTTAAAGCTACTAATTCCTCCTCAGTAATTTTTCCATCCCCTTCTTTAATAACGTAAACATCTACCTCACGCTTTCCCCATTCCTTATACACATCCTCTACCGTTTCAAAATAAAGGTCAATTTTATTCCCTTTAATTGCTCCACCGATATCTGTCACAACACCATAACCGTAATCCGGTATGAATAAAATGGTTCCTAAAGGAAAGACCGAAAGATCCGCTGCTATTGTTGAATATAGATCCCTTGTCACCTTTACCCCAGAATACGTAATCCCATACTCTGGATGACCTTCACTTTTACCAGTAGATTCAATCCCAGCCGTATAGCCAGTAGCCACTACTTTTTTTCGCGGATATTTAGAAAAGTCAATCGTTTCCTCTAAACTTTTTGGTGCATCAATTTGATTGTTAGACACATAGGTCGCTTCAGGAAGTTTAAGTTTAATCGTTCGTTGCTCTAAGGCAAGTCTCCTTCCTTCGTGCATGTAGGCTTTCGTTTCGTCTGTATATCCATAAACAATATCCTGAAAAGTAATATTCATAATCGATGTCAACGTAACATAAATAGCAAGGAAAAATAGAAAACTTACGAAAACTTTCCTTACTAAAGTAAAGATGGACATAATAACACCCCTTTACGATGTCATCATGTCCATTTTTAAAAATTATATGCGTATAAAAGATTAAAACATTTGATATCCGCTTTTTCTTAACATTTTAATGACGATTCCTGAAACAATAGTACCGAGCAAACCGCCGCTTAAGATTATATAATCATCTAGAGTAATTGTCGTGATCGTTTCTTTAAGACCTGCAAAGGCTTCGCCTGGTCGAATGAAATAATCACTTAAGCCATTATCAGAGATGATTAACAAAATGACGATAGGATATAATAGCGTCATTAACCAGGTTCGACGTAATAACATATTCAAAATAAACGATATACCGAAGAAAATAACAAAGTATAATAAAATAGATACAAAAAATTGAATTAAATTCAATATAATTCCCCTCTCAATTGAACGAATAAAATGAAACTTCCATCCCTCATAATTTTATATTTAGTTGAGATAAAAAGCAAAGAGTAACGTCTAAACGGTTATGTATAAGTTCTTACAATAGTTTTTTACATAAAAAAGATACATTTGAGTTTATCAATTAGAAAAAATACGGTAAAATAAGCTTATGTGGAGGGAAAAGAATGACGAAGGAATTATATGATATTACGGTAATCGGGGCAGGTCCCGCAGGTTTATTTACTGCTTTTTATGGCGGAATGAGACAAGCTAAAGTGAAGTTAATCGAGAGCTTACCTCATACCGGTGGGCAACTCACTGCTCTTTATCCTGAAAAATATATTTATGATGTCGCTGGTTTTCCGAAGATTCGTGCCCAGGAATTAGTCGATAATTTAGAAGAACAATTAAAGCTTTTCGAAGATACGACGACGATTGCTTTAGATGAAACAATTGAAACGGTTGAAAAATTAGAGGACGGCACCTTTAAATTAACAAGTCAAAAAGGTGTTCATTATTCTAAAGTCATTATTATTACAGCCGGTAACGGTGCCTTCGAGCCTCGAAAACTAAACATCGAAGGTTGCGAACGATTTGAACATACAAACTTACATTATTTCGTTAAAAACATGCAACAGTTCGAAGGTCAGCGTGTGGCAGTCCTGGGTGGTGGAGATTCTGCCGTTGATTGGGCTTTAATGTTAGAACCTATTGCTGAAAAGGTGACGATTATACACCGTCGCGAGCAATTTAGAGCCCATGAACATTCCATTGCTGAGTTAGAAAAATCCTCGGTCGATATTTTAACCCCCTTTGTACCGAAAGATCTCGTAGGCGATGATAAAATTGAAACCCTCGTCCTACAAGAAACCCGGGGAGACCAGGAAGTCGAGTTAGACGTCGATGCCGTAATTTGTAACTATGGCTTTATTTCAAAATTAGGCCCGATCGCTAACTGGGGCTTAGAAATCGAACGAAACAGCATAGTAGTAAACCAAAAAATGGAGACCAATATTGAAGGTATTTATGCTGTGGGAGATATTAATACCTTTGACGGGAAGGTTAAATTAATTGCTACAGGCTTCGGTGAAGCACCAACTGCTGTCAACAACGCAATGCAATATATCAATCCAAAGGCTCGGATCCAGCCACGACACTCGACCTCGATGTTTTAACAAAAAAACTCCTCTTACCCAAGAGGAGTTTTTTATATAATAAAATTTACCTAGCATTCACCTGGTGTGCCAACTACTTCTTTCGTTCTAAAGGAGGAACCACAGCCACAAGAGAAGATGGCATTCGGGTTTTTAATAGAAAAGCCTCCACCCATTAAATTTTGCTTAAAATCTATTTCACTGTTTTCAATAATAGGTAAATCGGTGCGATTGATAACAACCGGAACACCGTTTATTTCATCGACAATATCTAGCTCTTCATTTATTTCGTCATCAAAACCTAACGTATAGGATAAACCACTACAGCCTCCGCCCTTAACACCAAAACGAAGTCTTACTTTATCTGAATCGGGTTCTTCACGTAACATCTCTCTAATTCGCCGACTCGCTTGATCGGTAATCTTGATCATCTTCGATAACCTCCCTAACTTCGCCTAAATTGATGAATCGATTACATCAGCGGTTATTCCTAGTATACCACATTTCATCCCTTGACAAAATATGTTGCTTTCTTTTTTATCAGTTGAGAATCATCCTCAATTAACTATTTCACAAAAATCTGTTATAATAAATAGTGTGAATGACTAGACTTTTTCATGCAAATAAAGTACCTTTTAATTACACAATAATAATTGTAAACAAGCTAACTTAGTTTTATAAATAAAAAGGAGATGACGAAAATGGCAGATATGAAGGAACAAGTCCAGGATGTCCTCAATAAGCTTCGTCCTTACTTGCTTCGTGACGGTGGCGATGTGCAGTTAATCGATGTAGATGAAGACGGCGTCGTTCAGTTGCGATTAATGGGTGCTTGTGGAAACTGCCCGAGTTCCGCTATTACTTTAAAAGCTGGTATTGAGCGAGCTCTTACTACAGAAGTACCTGGAATTAAAGAAATCGAGCAAGTATTTTAATGGTAAAGAAAAATATACAATAAGAGGTATTGCCTCAGAAGTTACTTAACGCATGATTCCAAATCTTTTGGTATCATGCGTTTTTTGTTGAACATTAAAATTTATCTAGAGACCTAAACCTTGCTAACTCCTGCCTATTCTTATGAAAGACAAAACCCTTTCATATAAAAGAGCTAACTAAGCTTTTTTGGACCGTACAGGGGTTAAAGGGCCATCTTCGTAAAAGTAGGCTCGGATATTATCCAAACAAAGGGTTAACATTTTCTCCCGAGTTTCTAAAGTTGCCGAACCGATATGGGGTGTCAGGACAACATTCGGCAAGCTTGTTAATGGATGACTTGAATCGATGGGCTCCTTTCCAAACACATCCAAGCCCGCGGCACGAATTTTTCCATGACGTAAGGCTTCAAAAAGGGCTCTCTCATCTACGACACCGCCCCGCGAGACATTAATAAAAATAGCTTCCTTTTTCATTTGTTCGAAAGCCTCTTCATTAAAAAGTTTCTCCGTCTCAGCTGTAAGAGGAACTAAGGAAACGACAAAGTCGGAGCTCTGAAGCAATTCTGAAAACGAAAGATAGCTTGCGCCTAGGCTAATTTCCGCTTCTTTATTTCGCTTCCGATTATGATAAACGATTTCCATTCCGAAGCCTCTTGCTCTTCTAGCAACTGCCCTTCCGATTCGACCCATGCCAACGATTCCTAGTCTTTTATGATATATGTCGGTTCCCGTCTGCTCAAAAGGTGACCAAATTCCCCAGCGATCTTCATAAATACGATTAGAAGCTTCAATTAATCGGCGTGCCGTTGCCATTAAGAGGGCAAAAGTTAAATCCGCTGTTGTTTCGGTCAACACATCTGGAGTATTCGTGATTGTAATACCGAGTCGTTCAGCAGAAGCCACGTCTATATTGTCGTACCCTACTGCCATATTAGCGATAATTTTTACCCGACTAAGCTGGGATAACAAGTCATAATCAATTTTTTCTGTTAATAAACTGACAATACCATCAGCAGTTTCCGCTTCTTTTAATAAAACATCTCGAGGAACGGGGACCTTTTCCTTTGACCACATACGAATATCAAAATCCTTAGTATAAGGTTCTAATAAATATTCTGGAACTTTTCGCGTAATATAAATAGATGGTTTCATCTTGACCCACCCTTTCCCATACTTGTATATTCGTTTTCACTCTTTCTATACCCATGTTACACTATTATTATGACCCTTTTTTCAACATTTGGAAAGCGAGGAATGACAATGGCAGAAACTCAAAGTGAATTAGAAAAAATCGCCCGCAATTGGCTTGCAGAACGGGGCGTCAAAATAGACGATATTGCAGAATTAGTGTACTACTTACAAGCCAAATATTTTGAAGAGTTAACGATGGAAGACTGTCGCTTTAACGTCGAGCGCGTCTTGAAAAAAAGAGAAGTACAACATGCGATATTAACCGGCATCCAATTAGACAAATTAGCAGAAGAAAATAAATTAGATGAACCAATTCAAGATATCATTCATCGAGATGAGAAAATGTATGGAATCGATGAGGTCATCGCCCTATCGATCGTTAACGTATACGGTTCTATTGGCTTTACAAGCTATGGTTTTATTGATAAGCAAAAACCTGGAATATTGAAAAAACTAAATGCCCATGAAAATGGCCAAGTTCATACATTTCTCGACGATATCGTCGGGGCTATTGCGGCAGCAGCCTCCAGCCGGCTCGCCCACTCTTTTGCGGGAGATATTCCAGAAGTAGAGCTTGACAACGAAGATGTCTTATAAACCAGTAAAAATCCGAAATAAAAAGACTGTGTTTTAATCACACAGTCTTTACAATCGGATCGGAGGCGGAAGCATGCTCTTCTTTTTCTTTAGATATAACCCAAGAACAGTACTTCTCCCCCTTGGCTAAATTGCTCGTAATTTTTACTTCACTCTTCGGAAAGAGGTTTTGGTACATTGTTTTTTCATTATCACAAACTTGATGGAATTCTGACGCAAGATTATAAATCGGACAATTAAAAATTTTCAATTCATAATCGCCGTTAGGCAATTGGGCATAATCAATCATATAGCCTTTGTCCTCTTGGAGTTTGATTAACGTCTCTAAACGTTCGTCAAAATCATCCTCCGGTAATTGCCTAGCGAGCTCCTCTTCTTCCTGTTGCTTACGAAAACGAAGCAAATTGTCAACTACTTCTCGGCCTTCTAGCTTTTCCAAATCTTCTAACAGTTGTACGGGAAGCTGATCGTATTGGTTAGGGAAGGTATGGTGTCCCTTTTTCGTTAAAGAGTATAGATGATACGGACGACCAATTTCTTGACGTTCTTGACGCTTTTTAATAAAGCCATCCCACAACAAGGCTTGCACGTGTTTACGAATGGCTATGTCACTAATCGTAAAATAGCCGGCGAGCTCCTTCATCGATACTTCCCCGTCTTTTTTCAAAATATACAAAATCTTCTCCTTCGTCGTCATACGCTTATCCATCGCTTTGTTTCTCCTTCCTACGGTTCATTTGAAAACGCGTTTGCGACGCCTAGCTCATTTTCTAAATAGTTACGAATATGTGTACTAAACTGTTGATATATATGAATATGATTAAATATAACATCCTGTAATTGTTCATGATCCACATGTAAATAGTTTTGTACGAGCATTTGACGGAGATCGATTAAGTCTTTATAGCTTTTTTCATCCTCGGAAGGGATTACTTTTTCATCGATTAAAATATCGATAATATCATGGTAACTTCCAGGATCTCGCATGATAAACCCATCGATCATATTGTTTCCGACATCTAACATAGCTTCAATAATGACATGAATCCCTCGTTCTAGGGCTAACTTCTCAATCGTACTCGTAAAAGTTTTTTTATTTTCCAGTTCACTCAATAAGTCATCTATATGTGAAATTCGCTTCTCAATATCACTTCTATTTACAAAATACACGGCGAATCCCTCCTAATAGTATATAATAGCATATTTCTCCTTCACTTGTTGTTTTTTGTCTATATTTATAAAGGCTCTTCACACTATTGTCATACTTTTTACAAAAGTCTCTTTAATTACTCCTTCCTACTAGTAAAAAAGAAGGAGTCAGTAACCCTTCCTATAAAACAAATCCCCTGTATACAGGGGCTAGAAGGAAATGCTATAATTGAATATAGATATTGATAGAGGGGAAGGATAGTATGGGTAAACAATTGTCCTTATCAAAAAAAGAACTGCTTGAGCTCGATGCGACAGCTTTAAGGGAAAAAATTGCGAAAAAAGAAGTATCGAGTGTCGAAATTACTGAAACCCTTATTGAACATATTCAACAGGTCAACGATTCCCTTAATGCTCTAGTTGAGGATCGTTTCGAACTTGCCTTAGAAGAAGCCCGGGAAAAAGATGCAAAAATCGATCAAGCAAATTTTAAAAAACAACCCCTTTATGGTGTACCAATTAGCATGAAGGAGTCCTTTCACGTTAAAGGGATGCGAACGACCGGTAGTCTATACCATCGGAAAGATTTAATTATGAAAGAGGACGCTGATGTCGTCAAAAAGCTTAAGGAAGCAGGAGCAATTATTCTTGGAAAAACAAATACCCCTGCTCTATGTTATTGTCAAGAAACCGATAACAAACTATATGGAAGAACAAACAATGCCTGGAAACGAAATAAATCTGCCGGTGGTTCAAGCGGTGGAGAAGCTAGCCTCATTGCCGTTGGTGGGGCACCTGTTGGCCTAGGTTCTGATATCGGTGGTTCTATTCGTTTTCCTAGTCATTTTAACGGGGTCGTCGGTTTTAAGTCTGGACGGGAACAAGTCAGTCACAGAGGACATTTTCCGGAAATGCAAGCTCCCTTACAAAGAAGGATGGCTTCTTATGGGCCAATTGGAAAATCAGTCCGCGACGCTAAACTAGTATATAACATTATCGCGAAAAACAAACAGAAGGATACAAGAAGGCTTTTTGAAAGGTTTAAGGTTGACATTTTACCCACCGATAACGGTTTTCCATTACATCGTACGATTGCCGAGAAAATTGAGGAAATAAAGACCTTTCTTGAAACAGAATACGACACGAATTGGGCGATTCCACCCCATTTCAATGACAGCGCTTTACTATGGCAGGAAATGATGGCAATCGATAGTGGTAAACATATCCGGAAATTAGCTTTTAATAGGGATCGAGTAAACGTATATGCGGAATACACGAAGGAAAAGTTAACCCGACGGACTAAAACCCATGAGTATTTAAGTTGGGCTTTAATCGCTGCTAGTCTTTTTCCACCGTCGGAAGAGAGGATTAAGGAAATAGAACAAATTATTCGAAACGGTGATCAGCTTTTACAGAGACATTTTAAAAATCGGCTCCTAATTATGCCGGTATACCACCGGACAGCTTTAAAACATGGTGATTTGTATCGGGAAATCTTCTCGATTAAGAAAACCTTCTTGCAATATATGCCTTATTCAGCCTATGCCAATGTATGGGGACTTCCATCTTTAACGATTCCCGTCGGCTTTGATACAAAAGGACTTCCCTTCGGTATTCAGATTATAAGTATTAATGGAAATGAAGAAGCTATCTTCAAACTCGGTAGTAAATTAGAAAAAAACTTTGGAGGCTATCGAAGAAGTAAAGAATACGACTTAATTTAAAACCTCTCTCTTTACCTTCTACTGAATCGTATGTTCCTAAAGAGGACATAGTATATGTAGGAGGTTTTTTATATGAATAAAAAGAAACAAGAAAAGGAAAGACAAACGAGTGAAGTCGAGCAAGTAGAATTAGTTCCAGAAGAGTTTCCTGAGGGACCCTTTGGTTCAGCTATCAATAAAGATGAAAAAGTCACGGGAAAATCGACGCCTTGGAAAAAAGGACAACGTCGCTCTAGTGCCTTTATCTATGCCGATAAGGAGCAACACGACGAACTGCAGAGACAATTTCCAGGCTCCCATCCCCCTCATGATGAGTAACATAACGAACATAAGCCAGCAGGTCATAGAAGTAATTAATTAAAAATGAACCTACTGGCTTTTTCTATTCATGTAGGACGCCTTAATCCACTTTTTGTAAAATGAAATAAGGACAACCGAAATTACAATATTCATATAAGTAGTCTTCAACATAATCGATTCGGGTATCGTAGTTAGCTTTCTTTTGGTGAGGATGGTAAAAACCCTTCATACGCAATTGATCGTATCCCCAATCACCAACGATAAAATCGTACTTCCCTAGTACTTCTGCATAACGTTTTGCGACGACTTCTTCTTGGAAGGCATCGCGAAAATTTTCAATCAATTTGTACTTTCTACCATTTAAGACAATCATGAAACCACCTCATTTACACTCCCTATATCAGTTTACCATATTAAGTATACGAATAGCACGTATGTTATGCCTTCTACACAACATACTAATACCAGCGACGACAACTACCGTCAAAAACGACAGAAATAAGGGATGAAAGGATTGAAGTTCGTAATGAACCAAAAAGTTTTACTATCGATATTCGTCTTTATATGTGTAACTTCTTTTTTCCTTTTTACTGTAGAGGTTCAAGCCGAGAAAGATGAGAAAAAAATATACGAAGAAAGGCTTAACCTCTATAAAAAGATAGAAGCCCTTACCCACTTACCTTGGTATTATTTAGCAGCTTTTGACCAATATGAACGTAACATACAAAAAGATTCTAAAGACAAGCTTATTGCTATTAGCTTTCCAGAAGAGGTTTGGTATGGTATTGGAAACTTAGACCATCTCGATGAAGTGGAGGCCATTTCTTTTTACCAGGGTCAAGGTCTGGACGGAAATGGTGACGGAAAGGCTTCATTAGATGATCCTGAAGACGTACTATATACTGCAGCTAAACTGTTGTTATCGAAGGGAATGGCTGAAGAGGACATAAAAATAAGCTTATGGAATTTTTATAAAAGGGACTTATCAGTCAAAACAGTAATGAATATTGCAAAGGTTTACCAACATTTCAAAACTAATGCTCTCTTAGAAAGACATTTCCCAGTTTCTATTAAGCACAACTATAGCTATCGAAGCACCTGGGGACACCGCCGTGGTTTTGGTGGCAATCGTATCCATGAAGGTACAGATATTTTTGCCAATTACGGCACTCCTGTTTTAGCTACGACTTATGGTGTCGTAGAACTTAAGGGATGGAATTTATATGGTGGCTGGCGAATCGGGATACGTGATGTACATAATATATATCACTACTATGCCCATCTAAACAGCTATGCCGAAGATATCAAAATCGGTGATATAGTAAAACCAGGTGATCTCCTAGGAACAGTCGGTTCAACGGGCTATGGTCCCCCTGGTACAGCCGGAAAGTTCCCTCCTCATCTGCACTACGGTATGTATAAAGATAATGGTCACTCCGAATCTTCCTTTGACCCTTATCCCTATTTACGTCTTTGGGAACAAAAAACAAAAGAAGCCCAAAGGAAATAATTCTCCTTTTTAGGCTTCCACAACTCGGATAAAAGCGGTCCACCAGCATCGCCGGGGACCGCTTTCCTTATAAATTAGAAGGTTTACTCGCGGGAACGAAAGGCATTCCAAATGCTTAAAGCTAAGCCACCCCATAATACGAGCATCCCGATAATCATGACAATAATCGAACTAGCACTCATTTACTGTTCCTCCTTTGGGGAGATTTCTTCCTTTTCATCTGGATCCTTCTTCCATTTTAAGGCCGCTAAAATTAAAGCTAAAATTAAAACACCTAAGGCTAAGCCCCAACCATTAAATAAAATAAAGTTATCTGGATACCCACCGTAGTTTCCAGTATCGGTATCAAAAGCTTTAAAGAGGTTGGTGCGCAATAGATCAAAAAGCATGTAACCTAACACAATTGGTGTAATAATACCTAAACTGAAGTTCCACCAGCTACCTAGTTTAATATCCGATACATTATCCGCATGATTTCGTAAGTCTTTTAACTTACGTACTAACCAGACGATTAAAATAACCTCTACGAACCCTAGAACCGCGACACCGAAATGGTTAATAAAATAGTCGGTGACGTCTAAGATGTTTAAACCGCCTTGAGTTGCATAGATGAAGGAAATCAAGGCTGCCAGTCCACCACCGAAAAGTACTGCCTGCTTACGGGAAATATTAAATTTGTCCGTTAAAGCAGCTACATATGTTTCGGTAATCGACAGTAAAGATGTTAAACCAGCTAATACAAGGGCCGCAAAGAATAAAAAGCCGAATAATTTATTAAAGGCTGGGAACTGGTTAATAATTTCTGGGAATACCATAAAGGCTAAACCGACACCGCCTTCAACGACTTCGTCGATCGATAAATTAGCCTGGGTAGCCATGAATCCTAGCACTCCGAAGACTCCAATTCCTGCTAAGAGTTCAAAGCTCGAGTTACCAAAGCCAACGATAAAGGCGTTGTTCGTAATGTCAGATTTTTTTGGTAGATAACTAGAGTACGTAATCATAATTGCAAAGGCAATCGATAAACTAAAGAAAATCTGCCCATAGGCTGCCACCCAGACAGACCCATTAAAAATTTGCGAAAAGTCGGGCTTGAAGAAAGCATCCAAACCAGCCATAGCCCCTGGTAAAGTAACCGCCCGAATCACGATTGCTAAAAAGACAATCAATAATAAAGGAATCATAATTCGGTTCGCTAACTCGATTCCCTTTTGTACTCCGCGATAGAGGACGAAAAGGATAATAATCCAGACGATGATTAAGGGAATGAGTACATTAGGAACTAAGCTACCAATCTCTCCCGCACTAACAACTTGTAAATAGTCTTCAACCAAGAATGCCGTCGTATCTTCTCCCCAGGCTAAATTAAAAGAAAAAATAGTATACGAGATTGCCCAGGCAATGATGACAGAATAATAAGTCGAGATAACAAAGGCAACCAATACCCCCCACCAACCGATGAATTCTGCTTTTTTATTCACACGTCGGAAGGTAAGAGGCGCTGAGCCTCGGTACTTATGACCGAGCGTAAATTCCAAAATTAAGATTGGAATTCCTGCGGTAAGTAGGGCAAATAAATAAGGGACAAAGAAAGCCCCACCTCCGTTTGCATACGCTTCCGCAGGGAACCGCCAAATATTACCTAAACCTACGGCGGATCCGATGGCTGCTAAAATAAATCCAGCCCTCGTTCCCCACTGTGAACGTTTCTCCATCTTTCTACCCCCTAATAAGTTGATTAGTTTTGTAAGGCTTTTGTCGCAGAATGCCTTTTGAATGTTTACAATTATAGCAACTGTTACGAATAATGTCAAAAATCTGACAATTCGGTAGATTCTTCTTTTTTATCTGTTATTAGTCTACAAAAATCACGTTAATCTTTCCCTTCACTCCGTTGACCTCTTGGGAATGTGACCGATGTTCCGGATGTTCCAGCATTATAAAATTCTGGAACTTCCCCCATAATAACGCGTGAATCTATAAAAACTCTAGTACTTACTTCTTGGGTTGTTGTCGAGAAAGGAATAACGATTTGAATATTTACAGTGACAGGAATATAAATTTCAAATAAAGCTGCATTAACTCCGAACTCTTTGAGTTCATGCTCCACATCAGAGCGTAAGCTACCGACGATTTCAAAGTGCACCGGAATCTTTGGTCCTAGGTTGGCTAAGATTGTATTCCCGGTCGCTTGACCAAGGGGAATTTCTACAACGGTTGGGTCCTTCGCTGCTAAATCGCCTACCGAATCCCCGAATTCCATCGGTTCTAAATCTGGATCATCGATATCAATTTGTTCCCCTTTATTCATACCGTATAAAAAATATTCCGCCCTTTCCGTTGCGGAGCGCAAAGCACGATTAACCGCTTCCGAATTCCAACCCAAAGTAGAAACATTTCCCTTTTCATCATAATGAACATCGACCAAATCGTCGAAACTAATATGCTCGGTCGATTTGACGGCTGAATTAATTGTTCGGGTTGCGAATTCAACGGTTTTTAACTCTGCAATATTCATTAGGGCAGGTCGTATACCGCGATCGATAAGCCAAAAGCTTAACCCAAGAATAATAAAAAAAATAATCGTCGTTATAAGTAAAAGTTCTTTTCGGTTAAGGGGTCGTCTTTTCGGGAACAAAGGATATCTGCGCACAATAAAAACCTCCCTAAATCATTCTATGTTGATCGTAGAGAGGTTAGACATTATGTTATTATGCGATTTTTAAGAGAGCTTCACGGCAGGACATACCTTTTTTCCAGCCATAATCTTGGGCTAAATCCGTCACTTCCTGTAAAGGCGCTTGTAAAAACTCATCTAGCGAAGTAACTTCGCCTATCGTAGCAGCAACGGTCGTCCCCTGGCTTTCTTTAGACGAAAAGCATACCGTAAAGCTTGCACTCGTTATATAACCGACTTCGTTAGCAACGACGAAAAAGCTCGCACCTGGAAGTTCTAATTCGATTCCCAAAAAAAAGAAGCCTTCCACATTGAGGGAGTGAATAGACACCATACAACCACCCTTTCTATCCTACATTACTGTATGTTAGAAAGGATGATTGTGCTACTGCCTACTTCTTTGATATTCAATTAAGGTTCGTACGAGAATTTCCCGTAAAAATTCGGGTAAAAAAAGTTCCTTCTTATCCGAACGAGCTACCGGTGGAAGCAAACGTCCAAAGGTAAAGGTGTCGGCCGTGACAACTCGATACGCTTTATCTTGTTCTACTTCTTCACCCTTGAAAAGTATCGTCTGCACCGATTCATTTCCTTCCCCATCGAAGGTTGTCTTCACATCGAAGCCACTAAAAACCATTCTTCCTAAAATCTCCCCTCGGAAGCCGAAGCCCCTAAGCTTCAATTCCATAAACGGTTTACTTAAGGCAATCTTTGCTACTTCAAATAGTTGGGCCCCTGTTAAAGAAACTAAACAAGGATTGATTGGGTGCGGACAGTTACGATGAACGTCCCGGTACGTAATTTCACCTGCTGAAAATTCATCTAACAATAGGCCAGCATTTAAAAAAGCACCGTCTGCCTTCGCCCAACTACGCAACTCTTCGGTAAAACGTTTCATAATTTCTGTTTCTTGAAACCAATTCACCTTGATTGGTTGGTCAACTTCGATGATTCGCTTCGATAAAATAACATCTGCCTGCTCCTGAAGTTCCCCGAGTCTTTGCTCAGTCCGCAGGTCGCGATGAAAGGAAGTAATGTTCGTCGTGACAGCTTGCTTATCGACGACTTTCTTCGTTGAATGATCAAAAGTTATCGTTACTTCCCCCACATGGGTACAATGCTTTCCTGCTGCGGTCAGTAAAGTATTGCGTACTTGTTCTCCAGAACGAAGAAGATGGTGCGTATGTCCACCAATAATCACATCGATTTCTGGAAAATGTTTCGCTATTCTTTCGTCTTCGTAAATTCCTAAGTGAGAAAGGAGAATGATTACATCAGTCTTTCCTTCCAATTGGACAAGAACCTTTTCAATTGTAGGAAAAATATCGTCTAGATGCCAACCGAGTAAATGGTAGTATGGATTAAAAGGTGCCGTAAGGCCAATTAAGCCAATTCTTGCTCCTCCAGAGGAGTTTACGATCTGATATCTCGTTAACCATTCCGGATTTTCCCTTTTTGTACATTGTAAGTTAGAAACAATAACTTTAAACTTGGCATCATTATATAAATGATATAAATCGTTATGAGCTAACGTAAGGCCTTCGTTATTACCTATTGTAATAAAATCATAATCCAAATCGTTTAATAATCCGACATTCGCCCTTCCCATCGTTGCTTCTGTAATCGGAGATACCCGATCGACATGATCGCCAATATCTACTAGCCAATACGATTCTTCCCGCTCTTCATATTCGAGACGTTTTAATTTGAAAAAAGTCGCTACTCTAGACCAATGATCAAAATAGCTATGTAAATCATTCGTATATAGAAAATGAAATCTTTCTAACATAAGCCAACTCCTTAGGATAGCAAACTTTTTATGATAAACCGTCGATCATTAAGCGAACCGCTGCAAGCAATATAACAATCCGTAAAAACCATTCGAGCGTTTTTCCCTTAAATAACGTACTTACCTTAGCACCAACGGTACCTCCTAGATAAGAACCGATGACAAAAAAGGCAACGTAGGCCCATTCAATGTTACCTAATACAATATGGGTCGTCGAACTAACAATACTAATAAATAAAATGGTAAACATCGACGTACCGATAGCTACTTGTACTGGGATACCGAAAAGTAAAATCATCGCTGGTACACTTATTGTACCACCGCCGATTCCAAATAATCCGGATAACATACCTACAAGAACGGCTAAAATTAAGGCTGGGATTACTGGAACATTGTATTGATACGTTTCCCCATCCACTTCAAAGGTACGGGTTCGTTTAGTGACTTTTGGTTTTCGTTTAGAAGCAAGCTTATCCCGATCGATAAGCATAAATAAGAAGATTACAATCATAAGTAGTCCGAAATATAAGGAGAAATTGCTTACATCAAACTTCGTATTTAACCATGATCCTACAATACTTCCCGGGATACTTCCGATTAAAAATAAAATGCCCATACGAATATCTACACGTTTCAATCGCATATAGGCTATAGAAGAAGACAATCCGGTAAAAACCATCGTCACTAAAGAAATACCGACAATTGTTTGGGGCGTAGCCCAATCTAACGCCGGTACATGCTCACTTAAAAATAAGAGTGAAGGAACGAGCACAATCCCTCCACCTAAACCTACTAAACTACCGATAAAAGCTGATAAAAACCCTATCACTAAAGCGATAATAATAACGATGACCAAGCTACCCATTCCTTTTTTCGATTTATCTATTATCGTAACACCCTACGATAAATAAATCTAGCTGTAGCCCCTTTCTTTAAGCTAGAAAAACCCTTCCCTTTCACTAACTTTCTACCCCTTTACGCTAAAACCTTTCCTACGAATAAATAGAAGATATACACACGTTTTATGTCATTCCTTTGATTGCCTGCTTAACAAAATAGCGATAAATACGCAAAGAGGCGCCGTCTTTTTCACGTAATAATTGTTCCGGATGCCACTGTACACCTAAAATAAAAGGCTCCGCTTCTTTTTCTACTGCTTCAATCACCCCATCTTCACTTTTAGCACTAGCTAGCAAGCCCTCCCCTACCTGCCAATTCGCTTGATGATGGTTACTATTAACTAAGAGACTCCTTTCCTTTACGATGTGAAATAGTAAACTATCTTCCTTGATATAGACATAATGAGAAGGAAACTGTAAAGGACGGGTTTGACGATGTTGTAATAATGCCGTTTCTTTTTGAGATGGTAAGTCTTGATACATTGTCCCACCTAGTGCGACATTAATCACTTGAGATCCTCGACACACTCCTAAGATCGGTTTTTTCTTAGCTATAAAAGTCTCGACAAGTGCAAATTCAAATCGATCCCTTAAAACCTCTACCTTACCGAGCCGAGGATGGGGCTCCTCTTTAAAACGATGGGGGTCGATATCGTTTCCTCCTGTTAGGTAAAGTCCATCTAATTGTTCCACTAAACGCTCCCTATCCCTAGCTTCCGAATATGGTAAAAGTACCGGTAGTCCCCCAGCCTTTATAATGGCGTCGGCATGGGCCCGATGTAAAAAATAATACCCATCCTTCTCATCATAAGCCGTTGTAATACCGATTAACGGTTTCATCTACTCACCTACTATCCGTAAAATAAATTGTTCAAAATTTTCATAACAAAACTTCCTCACCAAACGTTCACCGTAACGAAAACATAAAAAGTCAACAAGGGCTTGGTACTGTCCAGCATGGCGTAAAGAGGACATATATTGATCTATACCATCGAAGTCCGAACCGAAACTAATCGATTCTTCCCCGCCTAGTTGTAAAATATAGTCAATATGAGCACAAAGGTCTTCAAAAGAGGTAGATTGCTTGCTGTTCGGATGAATAAAAGGGGGATAAAAGGTTAAAGAAATTAAAGCCTCTTTTTCAATCAGAGCTTGGATTTGCATATCCTTTAAGTTACGGGGGTGGGGACAAAGCGTATAACAATTGGAATGACTAGCAATGACGTAGTTAGCTTTTTCAATGACATCCCAAAAGCTCGGTTCATTCAAATGGGAAACATCGGTAAGCACCCGGTGCTGATTGTTTAACTCGATAATTTTTTCTCCGAAAGAAGTTAATCCTCCGAGCCCATTAGCCAACGCACCACTCGCAGCAAGGTTTTCCTTATTCCATGTTAAGCCGACGGATAAAAGCCCCTCCGTATATAAATAATTTAGTCGATCTAAATCTTTCCCAATTGCTTCAATGCCCTCAAGAGATAGTACAGCGCCAATTTCGTCATCTTCTAAGAAAAATAAATCCTCCCAACGACGGATCTTTCTAATTTTAGGACCTTGACAAATCTTTTCTTGAAAAAGTTTCAATTGTGCTTTGGCAACAGACCACCTTTCTTCTACTTCAAGGCTAGGCGAAACAAAAATTGCAAAAAACTGCACCCCTACTCCACCTCGATGTAGACGAAGAAGGTTGCTATCTAATTCATTGCTTACTAAGTAATCTAAAGGGCGACCCTTACCATAGGAATCTTGTAATTTATAAAGTAGGTCACAATGGGTATCGACAACCCGCATATTCTTCCCTCTCTCCTACTCAATAGTCTATCTATTTTAACCTATGCAAAAAGCCACCCCCTTACTACAAAAGAGAGTGGCTTACGTTTTACTCCTCCTTAGAGGAGGCTTCCTTTAATTTTGCCTCAGCTATAAGTTCAAAACCGTCGATTGCTGATTCTTCATCGAGTTCGATCATCATGTACGTCTTACCGTTATACTTCACTTGTCGGATATAGTCTAGATCTTGGGGACGTAACGAAAAATTCGCAATCTTCGTTTTAATTTTTAAAGATTTTGTCGTGTAGTTAGGAATCGTATTTTCGGCCTTCATTTCATACTGACTGTCTTCGGTGACCGACAGCAAAGCTTCCTTAACTTTACTTTCTTCAATTTGTTGTAGACCACTTTGGACAAAAACTTCCGTCAAATCTTGGTAATCTAAAGTGAGCGGTCCATCTATTGCTTCCTCTTCATCATAATCTTCAATTTTATGATGAATCACTTCATAAATAGTTTGTAAACGCTGGCGATTCAACTGGTCCCCCGCTACTCGTTTAACAACCTCTGAAAAAATAAGCTTTTCATCCTCTGCCGTTGGTCCTTCCTCTACCTGAAGTACATCATCGAGCAAAATCGAGTCGAGAACGTAGGCTTTTTTCGTCGTAAATAAAACTTCATTCACGTTAGCCTGGCCTTGTGAAAAACTTGGAAACAAAAAGCCATGGACAGGCGTTTGTAAATTAATAACCGGATTAACTGCCACATGATAAGTAAATTCCTTTTCAACGTAATCAAAAAGTAGCTCACGGTCAGGCTCTTTCGTTTCATTAATCGTACATAAAATAAAAGGGTTCACAAAGGATTCGTCTACTTCCTCGTACGTATCTGCCTCCCGTTGGCTCGTAATATATTCTCCACGAACAAAACTAAAGACCATATCGTTTTCATAAGGTTTTAATTGAACCCTTTCTGTAACGATATCGACCATTTTCTCCGTCCAGCTAGAACTATCCAAATGCAAACTATCATAAAGCTCACGTTGCCTAACCATCTTCCCTTCATCTTGGAAACGAAAGGTGAATAATTTCTGATCTACTCGTCCCATTAAACTTTTCCGGAAATTTTGCAAAAATAATTCTTGCTCCTCACGGGGAAAAAGTTCAAAGGAACGACGCTCATGAAAGTAAACTTCTTTAGCATCTTTGACGACATAAACCTTCAACAATTCATGAATCGTTAATAACGGATTATCCAGTTTTAATTGTTTCCGAAATTGTTCAATATCTTTTTTTAACATCCGACATTCTCCTTACTCTACTTCAGGGACTTTTCCTATCATAATAAGAAAATAAAATAAGAATGGACTGGAAGTTACGAAAAGTTTCCGTCCATTCTTATTATGTTATCTTTCTTTTCCTCTTCGTTCAATCTTCTTCTAGTCTTCGTTTAATCCGATCGTAACTCTCTTCATCTATTTCTCCCCGAGCCAAACGTTGTTTCAAAATAAACAATGGATCTTCCGTATCAAAAGTAATCCTGTCCTCGGGCTCATCCTTTAATCGTGAGAGAAGTTTTACAAGTAATATGATTAACGCAATAATAATTATCCAAGTAATCAAGGTGACAATTAAATCTATTGGTACCATATTACCTTGCCACATTTCCGGATGCATTGCATTCACCCTCTTTTTTACTCTTCTTGTTCGCTTAACTTATATGATAAAGGAAACGTTAAAAAAGATAAACCTTAGGGGACAAATCTTTGTAAAACTTCAAAAAGTGTTCAAATAGGTGTATCATATAACATAAATGACTTACCTTATTATTTCCTGGGTAATAATTAATAAAAAATTGACCGACTAAAGAAAGGAAGGAACGTCTTGTACTCAATCAAAGGCATTACAGCTGCTAAGGGAATTGCATTCGGAACCGCCTATAAATTAGCTACGCCAAACTTATCCTTTGATACGCGAAGGATCGATTGCGTAGAAGCTGAAATGGAACGATTACAAGACGCCATTGAAAAATCTCGTAAAGAAATTACACAAATCCGAAAACAAGTAGAAGAAAACCAAGGCGTAGATAATGCAAGGATCTTCGACTCCCATTTACTAATGTTAGAGGATCCGTATTATATGGAAACGATTGCGGAAATCGTCAATGAAGAAAAGGTAAATGTAGAAAGCGCAATGGTTCGAGTAACCGAATTAATGTTATCGACCTTTAAGCAGTTAAACAATCTCTACATAAGGGAACGAATTACAGATATTCAAGATGTCGCGGATCGCGTCCTAGCTAACTTACTCGGAAAATCCCTACCTAATATTAGCCTAATTCAAAATGAAGCCTCCATTATCGTCGCATCAGATTTAAAACCTTCAGAAACGGTTCAAATCGATCGACGCTATGTCCAAGGCTTTGTAACAGATAATGGCGGGGAAACCTCCCACGCTGCTATCATCGCCAGATCTTTAGAATTATCTGCTGTCGTCGGAGCAAAAGAGGCGATGACTTCCATTGAACATGGGGATGAATTGATTGTTGATGGAATCAACGGTCTCGTACATATTAATCCAACGAACGAATTACGGGAACAATATCGAAAAAAACAACGCACTCTCCATGCTAAGCGCTTCCGCCTTACTACCTTTAAACGTCGACGCACGATTACCCGAGATAACCAACAGATTGAAATCCATGCCAACATTAATTCAGAGGGGGATATCGAGCGAGCAGTACGTAACGGTATTGATGGAATAGGACTTTTCCGTTCGGAATTTGTCTTCATGAATGCTGCTAACTTCCCTTCCGAAGAAGAGCAGTATACTAAATATAAACGAGCCCTTTTAAAAATGAATGGACGGCCGGTGGTTTTTCGTACCTTAGATATCGGTGGAGACAAACAACTCCCCTATTATACGATGCCGGAAGAGACGAATCCCTTTCTCGGCCTCCGTTCTATTCGCTTTACCCTAGAAGAAAAGGGCTTGTTTAAAACTCAGTTAAGGGCCTTATTAAGGGCAAGCGTTCACGGTAATTTAAAACTTATGTTCCCGATGATTACCACCTTCGAAGAGTTAGCGGAAGCAAAACATCTTTTAGAAGAAGCGAAACAGTCCTTACGAGAAGAAGGCATACCGTTCAACGAAGATATCGAAATTGGAATGATGATTGAAACACCGGCTACAGCTCTACTTGCTGATTTATTTATTAAGGAAGTCGACTTTTTCAGTATTGGTACAAACGATTTAATTCAATATACTTTTGCCATCGATCGAATGAACGAACAAGTTGCCCATCTTTACGAACCTTTACATCCAGCGATATTACGTATCATTAAACAAGTGATTGATGTCGCACAGGAACATGGAAAATGGGTCAAGGTTTGTGGCGAGATGGCTAATGACGAAAGGGCCGTCCCCCTTTTAATAGGCTTTGGTCTAACTTCCTTTTCTATGGATCCTAGCTATATCTTAAGTGTGCGGAAACAAATTAATTATCTTACCTATAGACAATTAAAATCCATTGCCGAAAAAGCTCTCCAACTAAAGGATGAAAAAGAAGTCCTCGACTTACTGAAGACCCATCGGATACTGAAAGATTAAAGTTCATTAGCGGAAGCAAGTTTTAGTATTGCTTCCGCTAATTTATTTTTCGTTTAATATCGGGTTTCATATAAATATTTTTTTCACCTATATACAGTGGAGCCTCGTCTTGTATACAGGATTTTTTTCATTTACAAAGCTTGCGTCCCATGTATAAGGAAATACAATTTCATATACAGTGAAGGGCTCTACTGTATACAGAATTAATTTTTTCTGACAACCGTATACACTGGACACTGCTACTGTATACAGAAATATTTTTTTCAGAAACCTATATACAGTAAATGCTTCTCTTGTATACGAAAGAAAAAATTATTTATAATAAACGACCTTCTTGTAAATAAAAATATTTTCTAGATACGAAGGAAGGCGCTACTGTATGTGGATAATTATTCTATATACAAGACTCTCATATAGAAGGTCTTGCGAAGAGAAAAGGCATAGGAGACGGTCAATCTCCTATGCCTAGATATAAAATATCAAGCCTACTTTAAAAAGAAGCCCTTTTCTTCTAAAAACTCCTTCATATCTTCCCGGCGAGGTTTTCTAAAGAAACGGGCCATATCTTTGGACCAAGTGGCATCCTTCCGATTAGAGGACCTTTCCTTATAGTAGGCATTGGTAATCTCATCATACTCCGCTAACAAGTCCTCATATTTTCCTTCCTCATATGTATTCTCATGGAAAACCGCTTCTAGAGGTAGACGGGGCTTAACTTCATTGCGACGGACCGGCACCCCCATCGTCATAGCAAAAAGTGGGATTACATAGTTTGGTAGTTCGAAAAGTTCACTTACCCCGCGAATATCGTTACGTACCCCACCAATGTAACAAATTCCATAGCCCTTTGATTCTGCGGCTATCGCTACATTTTGGGCGAAAAGGGCTGTATCAATGACGGAAACAAGTAAATTTTCCGCCGTGCTCGGCTCAAAAGATTCACCGTGTTTCTTTGATGTGTATTCTAAACGTTTTAAATCCGCACAAAAGAGTAAGGTTACCGGAGCCGTATCAATTTGTACATGGTTGTTAGAAAGTTCCTTTAATTTTTCCTTTTTTACTTCATCGGTTACATGGATGACAGAATAAGCCTGGACGAAATGGGAGCTTGAGGCATGTTGGCCGGCCTTAATACATTCTAGTAATACCTCCTTTGGGATCGGCTCTTCTGTATATTTTCGAACACTCGTATGGGACTGTAAGAGATCAATCATTCTGTCAACTTCCTTTCTCTAGTTGCTTTTTTACTTATTATAGCAAATTGCTAAAAAGCTCCCTAACGATTTCCTTTCTCCTTACATAAATTCAAAGCTTGTACATATATAATAAAGTGAAATGGATGAAAAAGGAGAATTCCGTGAGTTACTTTCTACATTATATAAGTATCGGTCTGTTCTATTTTAGTATGTTCTATCCTAAGTATAAGCAAGACAATCCTAGTAACGATTTTCTCCATAGCATCTTTTTTCTGTATTTATTGTCCGTTCTCTCCCTTACGGTGCTTCCTTTACCAGAGCGTATCTTCTTCCAAAAAGTTGACCTGTTTACGATGATTAATCTCTTTCCTTTTCGGGACGTCTACTACGGTTACCTCTTTGCAAAAAGAGAAATCCTTTTAAACATTATAATGATGGTTCCTTTTGGCTTTCTTCTTCCTTTATTAACTCGCTTTAAAGCAGTCAAAACGATTATACTTAGTTTTTTCTTTAGTTTTACTATCGAATCTACCCAACTCTTAGCTAGTCTTTTAAGTCCCGATTATTACCGCATTGTCGATATCACTGATTTAATCACCAATACGGTCGGTGGGGCAATTGGCTATTGCTTATTTTCTGCTTGGAAACATTTCTTCCCATCTTCTCGCCAACCTAAGAGTTAGTTTTAAAAGCTTGGTAGAAAGCTCCTCCAACCAAGTATTATCAAGAGATGTGATGGGCTAGCTTATATAACCGTAAAAACGTCTCAACTTAGACTCTAAGTAAACTAAAATGCATCGTCTTTATTTTCATAGATTTAATATTTTTATTAAAATATTATGAAGCTATATTATATTTTCTAAGTCGACAATTGACTATGAATTATTCAACATAAACTGATAACCGATGTTTTAGACTTAGAGTACAATTTCCCTTAACTCCACATTCTAGGGACGAAAATAAAAAGGATACTAGAAAGTTTTAATAAGGATAAATAACCATAAAAATACCCTTGTCACAAATACTTTGGTGACAAGGGTATTGAGCTATTAACCTAATGAACCTTCCATCTCCATGCTGATCAATCTATTCATCTCAACCGCATACTCCATCGGTAATTCTCTTGTAAACGGCTCGATAAAGCCCATTACAATCATGTCCGCTGCTTCTTGTTCTTCTAGACCACGGCTCATAAGGTAGAAAAGTTGTTCTTCAGAAACCTTAGATACTCGAGCTTCGTGCTCTAGGGAGATGTTGTCATTATAGATTTCGTTATAAGGAATCGTATCAGATGTCGATTCACTATCTAAAATTAAAGTGTCACATTCGATATTGGCTCTAGCACCGTCTGCCTTACGACCAAAATGAACGATTCCACGGTAAGTTACCTTTCCGCCGTTCTTCGAAATAGATTTCGATACGATAGAGGAGGAGGTATTCGGTGCTAAGTGGTACATCTTAGCTCCAGCATCCTGGTGCTGTCCCTTACCAGCGAAGGCTACGGAAATCGTTACACCCTTAGCCCCTTCCCCTCTTAAGAGGATCGAAGGATATTTCATCGTAATTTTTGACCCCATGTTACCGTCAATCCATTCCATCGTACCGTTCTCTTCAACGGTAGCCCGCTTCGTTACTAAGTTATAAACGTTCGTAGACCAGTTTTGGATTGTCGTATAACGGCAGGTCGCACCCTTCTTAACAAAAATCTCTACAACCGCACTGTGTAAAGAATCGGTTGAATAGATTGGTGCCGTACAGCCTTCAACGTAATGTACCGAAGCATTTTCATCGACGATAATCAGCGTTCGTTCAAACTGTCCCATGTTCTCGATGTTAATTCGGAAGTACGCTTGTAGAGGAGCCTTGGCTTCTACTCCTGGTGGAACGTAAATAAAGGATCCTCCTGACCAAACAGCTGTATTTAGTGCCGCGAACTTGTTATCAGATGCCGGAACTACTTTACCGAAGTACTCTTTGAAGTACTCCTCATGCTCCCG
Organism: uncultured Pseudogracilibacillus sp.; assembly: GCA_937974845.1. Classification (GTDB taxonomy): domain Bacteria; phylum Bacillota; class Bacilli; order Bacillales; family Amphibacillaceae; genus Pseudogracilibacillus. Next base: position 30,219 of record CALJVC010000089.1, read on the forward strand.
TAGAGCCGTATCCGTATCGGTAAAAATAATTCCCATTTCTTTTAAATCTTCTTCTAAGCTTTGGTAAACAACCTCGGATTCATATTGAGCGGATACACCAGCAAGGTATTTCTGCTCGGCTTCCGGAATACCTAAACGGTCAAAGGTACGCTTGATTTCTTCTGGTACCTCATCCCAAGTTCTTCCTTGTTTTTCCGAAGGTTTAACATAGTAAATAATATCGTCGAAGTCTAACTCGGATAAGTCACCGCCCCATTGAGGCATCGGCTTACTATAAAATATATCTAAGGCCTTGAGACGTTCTTCTAACATCCACTCTGGCTCTTCCTTAATGCGGGAAATTTCTTCAACAACTTCTTTTGTGAGTCCGCGTTCTGTACGGAAAACCGACACGTCACGCTCTTTAAAACCGTATTTGTATTCACCAATATCTGGCATTTCTTTCGCCACGGTTAAAACCTCCTTATTCTTTTCCTCAAGGTAATGGTCCAAATGATTCCTTGACGAAGAACCCTAGGCTCCTTCGTCTTTATTTACCTTCTCGACGGCCTTCCAGGCTAACGTAGCACAACTGATCCGCGCCGGGAAGTTCGAGACACCTTGTAGTGCAATGATATCATCGAGACCAAATAGTTCAATATCGATTTCTTCCCCAAGCATCATGCGAGAAAACTCCTCTGACATTTCTAGAGCCTCCTGCATCGTCTTTCCTTTAATCGCTTGGGTCATCATTGAGGCGGAAGCGATGCTAATTGAGCATCCTTCCCCCATAAATTTCACATCTTCTATAACATCCCCGTCCAGCTTAACTTGTAGTAAAATACGGTCACCACAGGACGGGTTATTGAGTTCAGCCGTAATCGTCTGGTCGTCGAACTCTCCACGGTTACGTGGATGCTTATAATGGTCTAAAATCACTTGACGATAAAGTGAATCTAACTCAAAATGTGACATCGAAATACTCCTTTGTTTTCCGTAGTCCTTCAACTAGGCGATCGATATCTTCCTCCGTATTGTATAGGTACATGCTCGCCCTTGCCGTAGAAACGACGTCGAGCTCCTTCATTAATACCTGGGCACAATGGTGACCGGCACGAATGGCAATTCCTTCGGTATCGAGAACCGTCGATACATCATGGGCATGCACATCGCCTAAATTGAAGGTAACTAATGCTGCCCTTTCTTCCGGGCCATAGATCGTGATGTCTTCAATTTCTTTTAATTGTTCTAAGGCATAACGAGCTAATTTTTCTTCATGGGCGACAATATTATCCATACCAACATCGTTTAAAAAGTCTATCGCCGCTCCTAATCCGATGGCGCCGGCAATAATCGGAGTTCCACCTTCAAATTTCCAAGGTAATTCCTTCCAAGTGGACTCGTACTTGCCAACGAAGTCAATCATCTCACCACCGAATTCTACAGGTTCCATTTTCTCTAACAATTCTTTCTTTCCGTATAGGACTCCGATTCCGGTCGGAGCAGCCATCTTATGTCCAGAAAAAGCGTAAAAGTCACAATCTAAATCTTGGACATCTATTTTCATATGCGGTGCTCCCTGTGCACCGTCAACAACGATGACAGCACCATTTTCATGGGCGATTTTTGCTACTTCTTTAACAGGATTAATCGTACCTAACACGTTAGAAACGTGAGCAATGGCGACAATTTTTGTCTTTTTGGTAACCGTTTGACGGACGTCCTCTAATGTAATCGTCCCATCCTCTTGTAAAGGAATATATTTTAATGTCGCTCCAGTAGCCTTGGCTACTTGTTGCCATGGAATAATATTACTATGATGTTCCATAGGAGTTATGACGATCTCATCGCCTTCTTTTACGTTTTGTAATCCGTAACTTTGGGCAATGATATTAAGGGCCGTCGTCGTTCCACGATTAAAAATAATTTCCGCTGTATCTTTTGCATTGATAAACTTTCTAACCTTTTCCCGAGCCCCTTCGTACTGGTCCGTTGCTCGGGCGCCTAAAGTGTGTACTCCACGGTGAACGTTAGAGTTGTGTAATCGATAGTATTCATCTACCGCTTCGATTACTTGTATAGGCTTTTGGGATGTTGCCGATGAATCTAAGTAAACGAGTGGCTTACCGTTAACCTTCTGATCTAATATCGGAAACTGTTCACGTATAGCTTTAACATCCATTATTTGATTTTCCCTTCAATAAGTTGAGTCATTTGTTTACGAATCGTCTCGATTGGTAACTCTTCAACTACAGGCGCTAAAAATCCATGGATGATTAATTGTTCTGCTTCTTCCCTTGAGATTCCGCGACTTTGTAAGTAATAAATTTGGCTTTCATCGATTCGACCAACGGATGCTGCGTGTCCTGCAGTTACATCGTTCTCATCGATTAATAAAATCGGGTTCGCATCGCCTCGAGCATCACCACTTAACATTAAAATGCGTGATTCTTGCTCAGCATTGGAACCGGAAGCTCCATCTTCAATTTTACCAACGGCATTGAAGATTGCGGTTGTTTTCTCTAACATCACACCACGCTGTAAAATTTGTCCATCGGTATCATTTCCTACGTGGTGAGTGGTCGTCGTAAAGTTTTGAATTTGATCCCCACGACCAATCGTTACAGTTCGTGGATAACTGACCGCATTACGCCCTTCTAATAAGGTCGTATTTTCCGCAATCGTATTGCCATCGTTCATCTGACCGATTGCCCAGTTGATTGTTGCATCGTTATAGGCAACTCCACGGCGAGTGACATACGTAATCATGCCTTTAGCAAAGTGGTCGACCGCTCCATAGGAAACCGTCGCATTATCGTGGGCAAATACTTCAGAGACGATATTTGCTGTCGCCTTCTCCTCATCATTATGAGAGACATAGTTTTCAACATAGGCGACTGAGCTATTTTTCTCTGCAACGACAATTACGTGGTTATACATCGCTGCTTCGCCATCTTCCTGCCAGAAAATTGCTTGTAAAGGCTCTTCGATTTGTACATTTTCTGGTACGTAGATAAAGACACCGCCATTCATTAATGCAGCGTGTAAGGCTGTTAAATTATGTTCGTTAATTTGGACAGCATCTGTCATGTAATATTTCTTCACTAACTCTTCATGCTCGACAAGGGCTGTAAAAATATCGGTGAAAATTACCCCTTGATCGACAAGCTTTTGACTAATCGATTGGAAAGCAGATACTTGGTTGCGTAAAATAATTAAGTTTTCGGATACATTTTCTTGATCGATAAAGTCATGTAAAGCTTCTGGTAAATCCTTTATATCTTTAATCGGCTCTGCGCCTACTTCGTGTTTTCCTTCAATAAAATTCCAACGATTAATATTCGTTTTATCTGGGTTTGGTAAACCGAGCGAACCGGCTAGTTCAAGACCTTCTTTTCTTAAAGAGATCATCCAGGCTGGTTCGTTTTTACGCTTAGAAAAATCTTCCACATATTGTTCTTCATATGGTACTTGTAAAACTGTAGTCATCGAACAATTCCTCCTGATCTCTTAATTATTTTTGACAGTTTCGTCTTCGATACCTAATTCCTCTTTTACCCATTCGTAACCTTCTTCTTCTAGACGACGGGCTAATTCTGGACCACCGGATTTCACGATTCGTCCACCCATAATAACGTGAACAAAGTCAGGCTTAATATAGTCTAAAAGACGCTGGTAGTGGGTAATGATTAAGGTTCCAAGACCTGTTTCTTCTCGGACTTTGTTTACCGCTTCAGAAACGATACGTAAAGCATCGATATCGAGACCAGAGTCGATTTCGTCTAAAATCGCAATGCCTGGTTTTAACATCATAAGTTGTAAAATTTCGTTACGTTTTTTCTCTCCACCAGAGAACCCTTCGTTTAGGTAACGTTGTGCCATATTTTTATCGATTTCTAATACGTCTAAAGCTGCGTCCATTTCTTTAATAAAAGTCATTAATGGAATTTCATTTCCTTCTTCTCGACGCGCATTAATCGCACTACGTAAAAATTCTGACGTCGTTACTCCGCCTACTTCACTTGGATACTGCATTGCTAAAAAGAGCCCTGCGCGTGCCCGCTCATCTACTTCCATTTCAAGAACGTCTTCGCCGTTTAACGTGATGCTTCCTTTAGTGACTTCGTACTTAGGATGTCCCATGATCGCTTGGGCTAGCGTAGACTTTCCTGTTCCGTTAGGACCCATAACTGCGTGGAATTCACCGCTTTTAATGGTTAAATTTATTCCTTTTAAAATTTCATTACCTTCTACTGAAACATGTAAATCCTTTATTTCAAGTGTGTAATCTGCCATGATAAACCCTCCATATGTTTAAATTTACATTTTAGCATGTACACAAAATATCCTTCTTTATTCTCAACACAATATTAACGAATTAAGCTACATTAATCAACTGTTATGACTGTTAAAAAACTTATTTTATCAATAGATTGGCTGAATGACAACTAATTTTACAAAGGCTTGTTTATTGCTTCACATTCTCATTTAAAGTGTTTTTATCAAAAGTGATTATTATTTAAGATTAAATAAAATGTATAGCCTTTACATCCATCATAAACCTTTTGTGAACTTTATTCAGCAAAAAGCTCTGGAGCATATTCTAAAAGATAACTGTAAATATTTTGGATCGAATAAAAAGTATAAACTTTTTCCTTGATTTCTCCATCTTCATAAATAAATAAACAAGGGACACTTTCTACCTTGTTTTCCTGCATAAACTGTTCCTCATACAAGGCATTCATTTCGTAAAATATATCTTGTTGTAACGTATTCTCAATCGTTTCTAAAAACTGCCGTGCCACCTGGCAAGTTCCACAAAAGGGAGTATGGATATAAAGCAAATACTTATCCTTTTCTTTTAATTCCTTCGCTGTCGTTTCAATCACTAGTCTCTACCTCACTTCGGTTAACCATCGCATATCGATATCGAAATGTTTTTTTAATAATTCCGTGGCTAAAATATGTTCGGGTGTTTTTGCTACCTCTTTATACCCATCGCTAATATATAGATGAACCGCATGGGGAAGTTCTTGCGACAATTGTTTTCTAAGGGTCACTCCAGACTCATCTGCATCGACAAAAATATACACCTCTCGATCATCCAATTGATACGCTTCAAGTAGTTCATCGAAACGCTCAATCGAGAACGTCCCATGGGTACAAATAATGTCCACTTCTTCTAAGATTACTTTCTCTAACTGTTTGCGATCGGTCTGTCCTTCTACAATAATGACCTTTTTATCAAGCATTGTCACACTCCGTCCTTTAGGTCATTTTTGCCATAACGACGAGGAAAAAACGAAAAGCTGTCTATTCTTTCAGATTATGAGATAGACAGCTTCCTACTTTCTATATTATTCATCTGAAATATGGTTCGTATATTCAGTTGCAGAAAGTAACTCGTCTAACTCCGCATCATCAGCTGGTTCAATAACGATCATCCAAGCCTTTTCATAGGGCGATGCGTTGACGGTCTCGGGACTGTCTGCTAAGACTTCGTTTACCTCTACTACTGTTCCACTGATCGGTGCATACAGTTCAGATACGGTCTTGACCGATTCTAAGCTCCCAAAGGGTTCGTTCATCTGGACTTGTTCACCGACCTTTGGTAATTCAACAAAAACGATTTCTCCATATTCGTTTTGGGCGAAGTCTGTAATTCCGACCCGCATATCGACGCCTTCCTGGCGTACCCAACTATGATCTTTCGAATAAAGTAAATCCGCTGGCACTTTCATGGCCTAGCCCTCCTTCATATCATTATGCCCACATTTCTTCGAAAACTTCTTCCTTAAAACCGACGGTTACTTTCTCGCCGTCCGTAACGATTGGGCGACGAATCAGCATCCCATTGGAGGCTAAGTAAGCCACCATATCATCGAGGGTCGCATCCTTTAGTTTTTCCTTCATATTTTGTTCGCGATAAACTTTACCACTTGTATTGAAAAATCGTCGTGGAGGTAGGTCACTTTTTTCAATTAAGGAACGGATTTCATCCTCGCTCGGGGTTTCTTCCACGAGGTGAATTAATTCTATTTCACGACCGTGCTCCTCCAACCACTTTTTAGCTTTCTTAGATGAATTACAATTTGGATACCAATATACTTTTAGCGACATTTTCTTCCTCCAATTTCTATTTAAAATTATTATAACATAGGCCTAGCACCGTGACAAAAGAGTGAACACTTTCTCCTAATTTACTGGTCAAATACCGTTAACTTCATATTTATTAAAACTAAAGATAAAAAAACAATCGTCGCTAAGCCAAGGGCTCAACGACGATTGTTGTTGGGGTGACTATTCTTATACAATATATTTTTCTTCTTCAATAATGCGAGCAGCAATTTCACGCTTCTTCGCAATGACGTTTTTCGGATCGTGGCGGGTTAGCTTACGTAAGGAGGATAACATCATCCGTAAGTTATCTCCTTCCTCAACGGCAACTAGGATCTCCTTGGCATCAGCTTCGATTCGGTTGAAGGCTTCTTGGACATAAACTTCCGTATATAATAACTTCTGCTTATGTTTGTCTACGCCATCTTTATTGATTGCCTTTTCCGTACGTAAAATAGCTGACTCCATATTGTAAACTTCCGCCGTCATGTTCGCTAGGTTAACTAAGATTTCTTGCTCATTTTCTAGCTTCTGCATATATTTTTGAGCTGCTAGACCAGCACCAAGAAGGATGATTTTCTTCGCGTTCTTTAAAAGATATTTTTCTTGCTCTAATGGCTCGTCGCCTACTTCTTCCGGCATCATCATTAAGAGCTCTTCCTGCAAGCTTTGAGCAGCTTGTAATAATGGTAATTCACCCTTCATCGCTTTTTTCAACAGGGTACCTGGAACGATGAGACGGTTGATTTCGTTAGTTCCTTCGAAAATACGGTTAATACGGGAGTCACGGTACATACGCTCTACTTCATACTCTTGCATGAAACCATATCCACCGTGCATTTGTACCGCTTCATCGACGACGAAGTCAAGTAATTCCGTAGCCATGTACTTGTTCATGGAGCATTCGATCTGGTATTCTGCAATCGCTCCAGCTACTTCACGACCATCCTTTAATTGTTCTTCCGTCATATTCCCCATGCGCTGTTCAAATAAACCGACGGTACGATACACGGCACTTTCGTTTGCATACGTATTCGCAGCCATCGTGGCTAACTTCTCTTGCGTTAAAGTAAAGCTAGAAATTGGTCTTTTGAACTGTTCACGTTCATTGACATACTTCGTAGCTAATTCAATACCACGCTTCGCACCACCGACACCACCGATAGCAAGCTTATAACGTCCTACGTTAAGAATGTTGAAAGCAATGATATGTCCGCGACCTTTTTCACCTAGAAGGTTCTCTACTGGCACTTCCGCATTGTTTAAGATTAAAGTACGGGTAGAGGAGCTCTTAATTCCCATCTTCTTCTCTTCCGGTCCGACGGAAACTCCCGGTGCATCGCGGTCGACGATAAAGGCTGTGAAATGTTCTCCATCAATTTTAGCATAGACAACAAAGACATCCGCAAAGCCTGCGTTCGTAATCCACTGCTTTTCCCCATTTAAAATATAATGGGTTCCTGCTTCGTTCAGAACTGCTGTTGTTTTTGCCCCTAAAGCATCTGAACCTGCACCTGGCTCCGTTAGAGCATAGGCAGCAATTTTTTCTCCTGTAGCTAATTTCGGTAAATAACGTCTCTTCTGGTCATCGTTACCGAAGAAAACAATCGGTAAGGAACCGATCCCTACGTGGGCACCATGGGTAATAGAGAAACCACCAGCCCGGGCAAACTTCTCGGTAATGAGGGAGGAACTGATCTTATCTAATCCAAGACCCTCGTATTCTTCAGGGATATCTGCGCTGAGCAAGCCTAGCTCCCCGGCTTTTTTCAGCAATTCTACAGAATGTTCGAATTCGTGGTTTTCGAGTTTATCTACTAAAGGTAATACCTCATCTTCAATAAAGCCTTCCGTTGTCGCTGCAATCATCTTATGCTCATCTGTAAAATCCTCTGGAGTGATAATGTCTTCACCAGAAAGTTCTTCGATTAAAAAGCCTCCACCTTTAATTTCTTTCGTCATGTTGATTCATCCTTTCCTCATTAATGATTCGGTTTATGTTGATTAAGGCGGAAGTCTATCGCCCCTTACTATGACGTTAGACTTCCGACTGTAAGGGTTATCAATTAAACAAGTTCAAAGACACCATTAAGATAATCGGAATAAAGAAGAAAACGTCGGCGGTTATCAATTAAACAAGTTCAAAGACACCTGCTGCCCCCATACCGCCACCGATA
>CALJVC010000090.1 GCA_937974845.1 uncultured Pseudogracilibacillus sp.
TCCTAACATCATAGCACTAATCACTCGAAATGAAAACTTTTTATATAAAATATCATCAATAGACAACTAGCTCCTAAGGGAAGAATCGAGAGACCCTAGTCCCGAGTCCATACCGCCTATTCCTTTAGTTAAAAATTATTATCCCTTTTGAGATTAATCTGTAAGAGATTTGAGCCACAAAATATTTTTAATCAAACGTGTTGACAAGATTTTTGAAACATTATATAATAATTTTTGGTTGTTAAATGAAGAACTCTTTGCGGGTGTAGTTTAGTGGTAAAACCTCAGCCTTCCAAGCTGATGTCGTGGGTTCGATTCCCATCACCCGCTCCATATCTGGCCCCGTAGCTCAGCTGGATAGAGCAACGGCCTTCTAAGCCGTCGGTCGGGCGTTCGAATCGCTCCGGGGTCGTCCTTATAAACGCTGTCAAATCAATGGTTTGGCAGTGTTTTTCTTTTGCCCTTTGTTTTTAACGCTTGAACCATGTGCCAGTTGTGTGCCAATTTTATTTTATAAACCGTTCTTTAACTTTTCGTTAAAGAACGGTTTGTTCTTTTACTATTCCTTGATCCATCTCATATAAGGTACGGTAATACTCGTTCGTTTCCATTAACTCTTCATGTCGACCAGCAAACATAATCTCACCTTCATCAATAAAAATAATTTTGTCCATCCATTCCGCCCCAGCTAAATGATGTGTAACTAAGACGATTGTTTTTTCTGGCACAGCCGATAGGAAGGTTTGAATTAATTCCCTTTCAGTGATTTGATCAAGTCCAACCGTCGGTTCATCGAGCAAAATAATCGGTGTTTCTTGAATAAGTGCCCTAGCGAAGGCAATTCTTTGCCTTTCCCCACCTGAAAAGCGTTGGCCTAACTCTTCCATTTGTGTATTTAACCCTTCAGGTAAGGAGTCGATATAGTCATACATTTGCGCCTGCTTTAAGCTTTCGATAACTTCTTCCTCGCTTGCATCCGCCCGTCCAATTCGAACATTATTCGCCACTGTCGTATTGAAAAGATGAGGTTTTTGGTTAAGAATTGAAATAGAGCGAGTGATTGCCTCCGGATGAACCGGTTGACCTCCGATTAAAATTTCTCCTTGATCCGGTTTTAGTAAACCCGACAACAACTTTAATAAAGTCGATTTACCAGCACCACTACGACCTAGGATGGCTACCTTCTCTCCTTCTTTTATTGTAAAGGAAACATCCCTTACAATATCTTTATTCTCCTTTGGATATCGGTAATGTAAATTAGAAACTACGATATCATGGGAGGATTTCTCAGACCAGTTTACTGTTTCTATTTCCTCTTCTTGAGCTTGTTCTAAGGTCTCAAGACGATGTAACGACTCCTCATAACTTGGTATATCCTCTACAGCCTTGTTTAGAGGAAGGAGAGCATCAGTAATGGAAAAAACCATTAGGACAAATCCAGCAATCACAGTAGGTGAAAGACTTCCATTACCTGTTTGAATATCTGTCCAAATTAACATGCTAACAACGATGACGCCTACAACTATTTGCAAGATAAAATCCCGCCATAAATCCCAACGTTGTATATTAGAAATATTGTGCATCAATTTACGATTATGCTTAGAAATATCCTCAATTACTTCTGAAACCCGTCCGCTTACTAGCCAGTCTAATTGGCCAAATAAAGAATCCGTACTAACTCGATATAAATTAGAACGTGAAGCCTTTATATCTACATGTTTTTTAGCCATTAAACGATAGGATACTAAAGGCATTAAGAACACAATAATACCTAATAGTAATAATAGAAGTAACATAAAGATCGGATCAAATAAACCAATAACGAGCAAGAAAAGGGTATAAACAATTAAACCGGCGACACTCGGTAGAATGGTTTTAATGAATAAATCTTGTAACTTTTCAATATCATCCGATAAAACGGTGAGAAGGTCTCCAGTTTGGTATCTGCTTTGTAAAAATACAGCCTGTGGTTCTAATATCGCGTATAATCGGTCACGATATTTGGCCAAAATACGTAGAACGATATCATGACTAATTAATTGATCCAAATAAGGAAAAACTGCCTGGCCGATACTAAAAGCTCGTACAGAGACAATAGGAATATAAATCATCATAACGTTTTCCGGTCGTAAGGAAGATTTAGAGATTAGATATCCTGATACAAACAATAACATCGTACCAGAAAACACACCTAATAGGGCAAAGACAGAAGAAAGTATCACCCGACCCTTGTTCTCTTTCATATAAGGCCATATCCAGTTATTCAAAGGAGTCACCTTCTCTCCAGTTTACAAATCTTTGATACACTTTCCCTGTAGATAACAATGTTTCATGACTTCCTTCTTCAACAATCTGTCCTTTATCAAAGACAAGCACTTTGTCCGTATGCGCCATCCAATGAAGACGGTGGGTAGCAATAAAGACAAACTTATCTTTAAATAATTCGAGCATTAACTGTTTAATTTCATATTCTGTTACTATATCCAAATGGGCAGTCGGCTCGTCGAGTAAAATAATTGGCTTATCGCTTAATAAGGCTCGAGCCATCGCAACCCTCTGTTCCTGACCACCACTAAGACTTCGGTAACCTTCACCAATCATTTCCTCCATCCCATTAGGAAAACCTTCCACTACTTTCGTTAAACCGATTTTATCTATAATCTCCTCGACGACATCATCCGGTGTATCCGGTTGGTAAAAGCGAATATTGTCTTTAATGGAAAGTGGAAAAATGTAGGGATGTTGTGGAATATAAGCAATGTGTTCAAACCAATTTGGATGATGTAAGTTATTAAAGGACTCTTCATCGACTTTAATCGTACCTCGCTGAAACGGAAGTCGGCCGGCGAGGACTTGCATAAAGGTCGATTTACCTGATCCACTAGCTCCAATAATTCCTACGATACCTTTTTCTACCCTAGTTGATAGATTTTTTAAAATTAAGTTCCCATCAATGGCTACATCAACAGCTTTAAGCTCGATTGTTTGCGGAGGCTTAACCTTCGGAAAGTCTTCTCCTACACTCTGACTCTTCTCAGATGTATCAGCTAGTAACTCCTCAATTTCCTCTAAGGCTAATTGTCCATCTAACGTCGCATGATAGTCTTTACCAACGTCCTTTATCGGTCGGAAATATTCTGGAGCCAAAATAAGAATTGTTAAAGCCGGTTGTAAAACAACGGTACCATCGATCAGTCTAAAACCTAGGCCTACAGCAACAAAAGCAATAGATAGGCTAGAGAAAAAATCTAAAGCAAAGGTAGATAAAAAAGCAACGCGTAAGGTACGCATCGTCGCTTTACGATATTGATCGCTCACTCGATGGATCTGTTCCGCATGGTCTTTACTCTTTCCTAAAAAGGTTAACGTTTCCATCCCTTTTAAAGAGTCGACAAAATGGTTAGACAAACGTCTATACGTCTCATACTGTCGATTAGCTAATTTTTCCGCTGCCAGCCCTAATAAAATCATAAAAATGATAACAATTGGTACAGTAACAACTAAAATAGCTGAAGAAATCCAATCGATTGGAAAAACAAAAATAACGATTGCTGCTGGAACAATAAAGGAACGCAAGGTTCGGATACCGATAATTTCTAAGTATTTTCTAACATCATCGATTCCTTCCATTACTAAGGTCACTAAATGACCGGTTCCCTTCCGGCGGGAAATAGGTTTTTTAAAATACGTAGAAAATAGACGATTGCGTAAGCTTTCCGTTGTTTTCGTCGCAAAACGTATCGCTAATTTCGTTTCTATTTGAATGATTGCTTGTTTCAGGAGGAAAAAAATGAAAAAGTAAAGGATCCATAGAGCAACATCTTGCAAAGGAACCCTTTCAAAAAGGGCAGTAATTGCCCGGGCCAAAAAATAGGCCTGGGCAATTAAAGTTACTGCTTCTATAAGAATTAAAAAAGCGAGGATTGTATAGTTAGAAATGGACCCCGGAAATACCGGGAGTCCTTTTTTTCTCTTGGCCATAGATTAATACTCCAAATCATCATCAGTTGATAATCTTTTTCTAAAAATGTAATAGCTCCATGCCGTATAGGCTAAGACAATCGGAAGTAAAATAACAGCAGTAATCGTCATTAGCTTTAACGTATAATCTCCGGATGAAGCAGTATACACCGTTAAGCTGAACGCATCGTCAATTGAGCTAATCATCACTCTTGGGAACATCCCAATGAATATACTCGCTGTGAGCGACGCAATAGAAATACTTGTAAGTGTAAAGGCAAGCTTATCGCGACCCTGTTTATTAAGGAAGTAACTTACAAATAGAGCAAGCCATGCGATTATTGGAATGATGATGAAGCCTTGTCCGTGATAAGTAAAGACATCTGAGATGTAGTATCCAATAACTGCAAAGAGTAAAAGCGCAATAATCGAAATAGGGGTAACTTTTCTATTTAGCTTTCGAGCTCTTTCCTGCAATTCATCCTTCGTTCTCAGGGTAATAAACTGCAAGCCATGGGTCATCGTTAAGAGGACGAACATGACTCCCCCTAATAAGGCGAAAGGATGTAAATATTGTAAGAAGTTACCTCCTAATTCCATATCTTCCGTAATTGGCATCCCAGTCATAAAGTTAGCTAGGACAACTCCCCATAATAACGGTGGTAAAAAGCTTCCAATCCAAATCGCCCAGTCCCAAGTGTTTCGCCAACCAGGCTGTTCTAGCTTACCTCTGAACTCAAAGGCAACCCCCCTCAGAATTAAGGCAAGGAGCATAAACACTAGAGGAATATAAAAACCACTGAACATTGTTGCATACCAATGAGGGAAAGCTGCGAACATCGCCCCTCCGGCAGTAATTAGCCAAACCTCGTTAGCATCCCAGAAAGGACCAATCGTATTAATATAGACACGCTTTTCTTGGTCAGTCTTACCTAAAAAGCGCGAAACAATACCTACACCAAAATCATAGCCCTCTAAGATGAAAAAACCAATAAACAATACAGCGATGAGAATAAACCACAATTCACTAAGAGACAACTTCCGCACCTCCCGCTTTGTCGAACGGATCTGCTGATACCTTTTCCTTCTTATCCTGGTCGTGATCAGTCTTCTTAATGTGACGGACAAATAAGAAAATTGTTACAATCGCTAAAATTGTGTAAATTGTTGTGAATGCGATTAAGGAAAAGAGCACTTCTCCACTTGTAACCGTTGGTGAAATAGCATCTTCTACCGTTAATAACCCAAAGACTATCCAAGGTTGACGACCTAATTCTGTCATTAGCCAACCGGCGGTATTCGCAATAAATGGCAAGGCAATGGCAAAGGTCATTAGCTTTAAGTAGACCGGATGGTTCATAAGCAATTCTTTACGTTTTAAATATAAACCGTAAATTGCCAGGATCAGCATTAAGGCGCCTGCACCTGTCATAATTCTAAATACCCAGAATAAAGTTTTTACTGGCGGTATATAATCGCCTGGGCCATATTTTTCTTCATAATGGGCCTGCAACTCATTCATTCCTGTCACCGAACCACTAAACTTACTATAAGATAGGAAGCTTAGCATGTAAGGTATTTCAATGACAAAATTATTCTCTTTATTTTTTGTATCAATAGCGGCAAAGACAGTAAAAGGAGCTGGGTCATCACTGTTTTCCCATAAAGCTTCTGCTGCTGCCATTTTCATTGGCTGAGCTTCGATTAAATACTGAGCTTGCCAGTGACCAGTAAATAATACAGTCACAGACGTAATTAAACCGAACACAATGGAAATATTAAAGGAACGTTTAAACATTTCGACATTTTGTTTTTTATACAATTTCCAGGCACTAATACCTGCAATTAAAAACGAACCTGTTAATAAGGATGTGATCAAGACATGTGGAAACTGCGACCAAAGGTGGGGATTCGTTAATATAGCGACAAAATCATTCATCTGTGCTCTACCATCAACAAATTCAAAACCGACTGGATTTTGCATAAAGGAGTTTGCAGATAAGATCCAAAAGGCTGATAAAATCGTACCGATTGATACGAGCCATACGGAAAGTAAGTGGACTTTTTTCGGAAGGCGTCTCCAACCGAAAATCCAAATACCGATAAAGGTGGATTCTAAGAAAAAGGCTAATAGGCCTTCAATGGCTAAAGACGGTCCAAATACGTCTCCGACAAAACGGGAATAGGTGGACCAGTTCATGCCAAACTGAAACTCTTGTAAAATACCAGTCACAACACCGACTGCAAAGTTAATGAGGAATAAGGTTCCCCAAAATTTTGTCATCTTCTTATACACTTCATCGCCTTTTACGACATATAAAGTTTGCATAATGGCGATAAGAAAGGATAATCCGATAGACACTGGTACGAAAAAGTAGTGAAAAATCGTTGTTGACGCAAATTGTAGTCGACCAAGTATCACTGGATCCATAATTCGTTACATCTCCTTTTGTTCATTCTTGATGCTACTATGGGACAATACAACTAAATATCAGGACATTTAGTTGTATAAAAAGTGGTACCAACAATTTATACACTTAATGTCCTTCACTTACTTATAAGTATACATGAAATTTCGAGCTAAAAAATGGTCATTCGTTAACAAATGAAGTCGATTCGATGAACATTTTATTACATTTTATAATTTAACAAAACTTCACATATTAAAACACACTAGGACATACCAATTAATAAATACAATTATTTACAATGTTGCTATTTGTTATAATTACTTTTTTAAAAAAATAAACTTACGTCCTAGCCCCTTCATCTTACTGCTGAAAAGTATAACTCTTTTCTCTAAAGATTCTTTATTCTTTTTAAAAAACAAAAAAATTTCCAGCTTTAATTTAAACTAAAGCTGGAAATCTTTTTCATAAGGAAAATAAGTAATCTCTTTTCCGTCGATATGACGGAAACTTACAGATATTGTACCGGAAGGGTCAAAATGGACAATACAATAGGAAGGGTCTGGCCAACGACGTGGTTGGCGAATACTTCCAGGATTAATATACAACTTCCCATCAATCGCTTCGCAATATGGAACGTGAGAATGTCCAAATAGCACCACATCAGCCTCAACTTCTAAAGCTCGATATTGCAGACGCATAAGGGAAGATTTCACGCCATATAGATGGCCATGGGTTATGTAGATTCGTCTACCTGCTATTTCGATTATTTTTTCTTCTGGAAAACGTTGATCAAAATCACAGTTTCCTCTGACTACATGAAAGAATTCTAACACTTGATCCTCTACAGCTAATTCTGAATCGCCACAATGAATTGCTTCCTGTGCCTTTTCCCGTTCATAAATGGTAGCAATACGCCTCGTTAGTCCGTGGCTATCACTTAGAAGTAATAGTTTCGTCATGCGTTTCACCCATTCAGTCTTAGTGCTTAACCTTGGAGAAATTGATGGAGCTTTCGTAAAGCCATTCCACGATGGCTAATAGCATGCTTTTCTTCTTCCGAAAGCTCTGCCATCGTTCGACTTTCCCCTTGAGGTAGGAAAATCGGATCGTAACCAAAACCATGGGAACCCTTTGCTTCAAAAGCAATGCTTCCTTCACAGGTTCCGTGAAAAAATTCCGTCTTTTCATTCGGACGAGCTAAGGCAAGGACCGCTACAAAACGCGCACTACGTTTTTCTTGCGGAATACCTTCCATTTCCTTTAATACTTTTTCATAATTTCTCCTATCGTCCGACGGTTCTCCCGCATAACGGGCAGAATATACCCCCGGGCGTCCTTCTAAGGCGTCGATCACAAGACCCGAATCATCTGCAATCACAGGACGATGAACGAGTTCAAGAATCGTCTCTGCTTTTTTTCGAGCATTTGCCTCAAAGGTATCACCATCTTCAACAACTTCTGGTATCGAAGTAAAAACATCGTTTAAAGAAAGAACTTCTATATTCAAGCTTTGAAATAATGTACGAAATTCTTTAATTTTTCCCTCGTTTTGACTTGCTATAATGAGCTGTTCCAAGGTAAGCACCTCTTTTTACTTTATTTTATCATATTTAATATTTGAGGTGAAACTTCAGCAATAGCTGTTTTTTGTATGTCGATTAACTCTGTGATACCGCTCTTTGCTAGACGTAACATCTCTTCTAACTGGCTGTAGGAAAAAGTTGTCTCTTCTCCAGTGCCTTGAATCTCAACAAATTCACCTTTCCCAGTCATGACAATATTCATATCAACTTTTGCTGATACATCCTGTTCATAGTTTAAATCGAGAATCGCAAGGTCTTGATCATCGACACCGACAGAAATGGCAGCTAAATAATCGGTAATTGGGAAACGCTCAATTGCTTCTTCCTCCATAAGACGGTTACAGGCAATAACAAGGGCAACAAAGGCACCCGTAATCGATGCCGTACGGGTTCCTCCATCGGCTTGAATTACATCGCAGTCTAGCCAAATTGTTCGTTCGCCTAGGGCTTCTAAATCCACGACGGAGCGTAGGGAACGGCCGATTAAACGTTGTATTTCCATCGTTCGGCCACTTAATTTCCCTCGACTAGCCTCTCGAACATTACGTTGTTCCGTCGCTCTTGGTAACATTGAATATTCCGCTGTGACCCAGCCCTTATCTTGTCCCCGTAAAAAAGGAGGGACTTTCTCGTCGATTGTCGCATTACAAATAACCTTCGTCTGTCCCATTTCGATCAAGACAGAACCTTCTGGATGTATTAGATAATTCGGTGTAATTACCGTTTCTCGAATGCTTTGTTCGTTCATTTCGCCAACTCCTATTCTTTTCTATTTTTAGAACTACATTTTTTCTTCCGCCTTAATGTCGTTCAAGGTGACGGGACGATTGTAAGTTACCCCACTTTCACTCACGATTGTCGATTTGTTTTCTACTTTTACATCGACAGCCTCTACTTCTTCTAGAGCAGAAACAGATTTTATAATCGTTTCCATTACTTCATCAGCAATGACCCCTTCGGTTTCATCCTTTAAAATTGCATTGTTAAAGACTAGTTGTAAAACGCCCTTATCTAGGAGCGGTTTTTCCATCAGCTTGGCTCCATCGTTAAATACTTGGGCGACATTTAAATTGAATGAAGGGTTTCCCATTACCGACTCGATAATTTGCTCATATAAGGCTTCATCCGTAGCATCAAAATATCTTGTAATCGGTACATGATAAAACTGGTCATGGTACTGCTTTGGATAATAAACCGTAATCGCTTTACTTTTTTGGATGTTAGGTTTTCCTTCAAGGAATACATTGATTCCTTTTTCAACAGAGTAACCTGAAGAAATCGGAGTACCGTTTACAGGCATTTCTGATAATTCCTCACCATTGATCCACAACTTAATCCGTTCGATATTATCGAATTGAGTCATTGTATGAGTGATAGCTTCCAAAATTTTGATTTCATCCTTAGCTTCATAATTGGTAAATTCTTCCGATAAATCAATGACTAATGTACCGTCATCGGATAAATTCATGCCTAAAATTTCCGTATTCGCTGGTAATACCGCTTCAAAACCATTTGGCAACAATTCCGTTACCGGTCCATCCTTTACCATATATTGCATCGTCGTCAATGCTGCGGATTCCGTTTTAGGCAGTTCCATTTGTTGAGGAACGACAAAACCCTCGGCATCAAATAAATATATTTCTCGTAAAACAGTCTCTTCGGATTCTTCCGATACTTCTCCTTCAGTCAAATCCTCTTCATTATTGAAGTCTTCCTCTGTTTCTAAGGCGAGTTCATCATCCTCTTCAATTATTGTCGATTCCTCAGGTACATCGATTTCTTCTAGTGTTTGCTCCCCTTGAATACAGGCGACCAAGCTTAAAGAGACGAACAGTAAAAATGAAATGAGTAGTACACCACGCTTCTTCACTTCTCTTACCTCCCACGATGGTTGTACTACTATATATACGTATGACTTATACAAAAATAACTAAGCGATGAACAGATTCTTTACAAGGTTATCTTTTCTATCGTTAAATGTTCGACGCTTGCGATTTCGTCTTTAAAAATTGTTCTTGAAATCCTTTCGAAAACTTCTAAATCCCCTGTTGTATAAAAGGAATGCTTCGGTTTACGATCGCCTGTATAAAGTAAATTCTCTACCTCTAATATAATGCTTGTCTCCCGAGCAGTTTCTTCCCCTGAAGAGATAATTTTTACCTCGTCCCCCATCACTTCTTGTATCACTCCTTCTAACAAGGGATAATGTGTACAACCTAGGACAAGGGTATCAATATTCGTCGTGTTTCGTAAAGGACGTAATGTTTCCTCTACTACAAGCTTTGCCCGTTCCCCTTTAGTTATACCTTTTTCTACCATAGGAACAAATAAAGGGCAGGCTAGGGAGGTAACTTCTAAACGTTGGTTAATTTTTTGCAAGGCTTTAGGATAAGCCTCACTCCGTACTGTACCCTCTGTACCAATAATGCCAATCTGTTCGTTCTTCGTATTTTTAATAGCTGCACGGGCGCCTGGCTGAATGACTCCAATAATTGGAATATCTAACCTTTCTTTTAATTCATCTAAGGTAAAAGCTGTAGCAGTATTGCAGGCGATGACAATCATTTTAACATCTTTTTTTAATAAAAAGTCTACCAATTCATTTGTGAACTGTTTCACTTCATGTTTCGGACGGGAACCATAAGGGCAACGTAACGTATCTCCTACATAAATTAATTCTTCCTTCGGCAATTGTCGCATTAATTCTAAGGCGACAGTGAGTCCCCCAACTCCTGAATCAAATACACCTATAGGTCGTTCCAAATCCACACCTCATCTAATTCGTAATTTGAAACTATATTTTATCATATTTTTTGAAATAATTCTGAAGGAAAACTTCCTCCCCTAATCATAATAAAAAATAGATCCCAATGAATACCCTTCAATAATTTTAACGAGAAAAAAGCTGGACTTCATCCTGTCCAGCTCTTCATAGAAGTTGTTTTATCTATTCGCTCGCTCTTTTTAAATAGCTTAAATCAATCAAGCCGTCAATATCATCCGAGGGAATATATTCAGCCTTCTTACTAATTGTCGCCATCTCTTGAATAACTTGTTCATTGACTTCGGATGTCACTTGTAAACGAGAAAAAGCTACTTCCGCTTCCTTCTCGTCAATTTTTTTACCGGTTAACTTTTCTATATGATCGATAACAATTGCTTGTGCTTGATTGGGTTCATCCTGTATAAACTCTACTGCTTTTAGATGGGCCTTTAAATAAGCATCGACCTGCTCCTCATTTGTTAAAAAATCCTCCCTAGCTGCTACGACAGTATTCGTCGAATCTTTTCCCCAAGCGAATTCATCCCAATCTAAAATTAACCGGCCATCTGCTTGAGTCTCTAAAATATACCCCCAAGGCTCTTGAGTTGCCGCCGCTTCAACCGACTCTTGCACAAATAAAGTAGCTGTATCAGCCGGAGCTTGAGCATAAAGTTCGACTGTTCCACCTTGAGTAGTAGGCTGTAAATCAACTTCTTCTAAAGCCTTTCGAAGCATTACATCTTGTGTACTTCCGATAACTGGTATAGCTACGCGTTTACCGTCTAAATCTTCTAACCGTTCGACTCCCCCATTCTTAGCCCCTACAAGAACAGCCCCTCCATTTACAGCGCCTGATATTAAGTGATATGCTGGATTTTTTACATAAAAATTTATTAAAGGACCAGGACCAACTGTTCCTACATCAATTTCTTTCGTCTGCATTGCTTCCATAAATAAACCACCATTTGTAAACGTCTTAGTTTCAATTTCTACATCCTCAGAAAAAAACTCCTCAAAATAACCATTTTCTAAGGCAACGATTGTCGCAATATGGGTTAGGTTAGGAAAATAACCAATCGTCACTTTCTCCTTTTCCTCTGCACCGCAGCCCGCCAACCCAGCGATTATTAGTAAACTAGTAAATAAACCTATGATCCTTTTTCTCATTTTTCCATTCCTCCCTATACACTTATTCCCCATTTTCTTTGAACGTTTCTCTCTACCCGGACAAAAACACCGTGATCGATTAATGTTCCAATTAAAGCAATAATTATCATTACGGCAATAACTAAATCCATCTGACCTAAAGCTCTTCCAGCTTCTAGTAATTGACCAAGTCCACTACTAGCCCCCAGAAGTTCCCCGGCCATTAAGGCCCTCCAAGAAAAGGCCCAAGCGATACGCATCCCTGATATTAGTTGTGGAACCGCCGATGGAAAAATAACTGTCCTTAAAAAGTGAAAGCCTTTAGATCCTAAGGTTTCTGCCACTTGACGATACAAAATAGGAACATTTTTAAAACCTGTCGTTGCGCTAATAGTCATCGTCCAAGTAGCGCCGATTGTAACGATAAAAAGGATAGCGAACTCATTCAAACCAAACCATATAATTGCCAGAGGAAACCATACGATACTAGGAATAGACTGTAAGGCAGTAACGACAAAACCTAAAGTGTCCTCTACTAATTTGTAACACCAAATAAAGTAACCTAATATAATTCCTAAAATGGTCGCTAAGGAAAATCCAATTAAAATCCTACTTAAACTTTTTCCAATAGCGATAAGAAACTGGCCCGAACCTATTCCTACAAATAAAGTAGAAAAAACTTGGGTTAAACTAGGAAACATAAAGTCTGGTAAACTCGATAATCTAGATGTTACTTCCCATACCATCGCTATAATCCCGATGAAAAGAATCCGCCTGAAGGCTGTATTCACTACCCATTTCCTCCTTTAACACTTTTTCTATTTCAGATTTTAATTCGGCTAAAATTTGTGTCTCTATATGCAAACGAACCGAGTCGGGTAAAATTCCCTCGTTACTTGTTGTAACTGGAAACACCTTCTTTAACCTACCGGGTCGTGTAGCAAAAACAAGAATCTTTTCAGATAGTTGAACAGCTTCTCGAATATTGTGAGTTACAAACATAATCGTCACTTTTGTTTCCTTCCATAGTTGAATTAGTTCCTGTTGTAAGACGATTCGGGTTTGTTCATCTAAAGCAGAAAAAGGTTCATCCATTAATAAAATATCTGGCTCCATGACAAAAGCACGTGCAATAGCAACCCGCTGTTTCATTCCCCCCGACAATTGATGGGGATAGGAGGTAATATATTGACTAAGGTGAACTTTTTGTAGCATAGCCTTTGCCTTTTTCTCCGCTTCCTCCTTCCCCATTCCTTTTAGTTTCAATCCATAAGTGACATTGTCTAGCACCGTTAACCAAGGAAATAAACCGTCTGATTGAAAAACTAACACCCGATCCGGTCCTGGCCCTTTTACTGTTTGCCTATTAACGAGAACTTTTCCTTTATCAGGCCTCTCTAAACCGGCAATTAAATGTAACAAGGTTGACTTACCACATCCTGACGGTCCGACAATAGAAACAAAACTTCCTTTATCAATAGTAAAGCTAACATCCTTTAAAACTTGAAAAGGTCGACCATCCTTTTCAAAACTTTTATACACTTCTTCAAATTCTACATGCAAAGATATAACCTCCTTAACTTATATTACTTATAAATTTAGTAGGAATTAGAGTAAAAATTATTTAGAAAACAAATCAGAAGATAAATACCTTTCTCCCGAATCCGGTGCAATACATACAACCGCTTCATTAGATGTTAAACTTTTCGCAACTTGTAATCCGGCATAAACAGAGGCACCGCTAGAAGGACCTAAAAGCAAGCCTTCCCGGGATGCTAAACGGTGGACCGTTTCATAAGCTTCTTCATCCTCTATCCGAATAATCTCATCATAAATTGACGTATTTAATATTTTTGGTATAAAACCAGGACTCGTTCCTACCAATTTATGTGGACCAGGTTTTCCCCCTGATAATACGGGAGAACCAGCCGGTTCAACTACATGCACACTTATATTTTCATCATATTCCTTTAACCTCTCTCCGGTACCAGTGATCGTTCCCCCCGTCCCGGCAGGACTAACCAAAGCCCGTAATTGTTCTTCGCAATGGCGAAAGGCACGGATAATTTCAAGGCCTGTCGTTTGACGATGAATTTCCGGATTCGCTTCATTTTCAAATTGCATGGGAATAAAAGCTTTAGGTATATTTCTAGCAATTTCTTCTGCCTTTCGAATACACCCAGGCATTTTTTCCTCCGCGGGAGTTAAGACTACCTCGGCACCATAAGCTTCTAGTAGCTGAATTCTTTCTTTTGTCGAGTTATCTGGCATCACTATAATTAAAGGATAGCCTTTTGCTGCCGCATTCATTGCGAGACCGATCCCTGTATTACCTGAAGTAGGTTCGATAATCGTCGTTCCTTCCTTGATTAGCCCCCGTCTCTCCGCATCTTCTAACATGTAATAAGCAGCACGATCCTTCACGCTACGACTAGGGTTGAAATATTCTAATTTTACATAGACTGCTGCACCATTTGGTGGTCGGAGGTGATTGAGTTTCACTAAAGGAGTGTTGCCGATCAATTCTGTTATATTTTCAACTACACGCACCTTTTTTCCTCCTTGTAAAATAATTATTATTCATTATACCATAGTTATCTTATAATTCACACCTATTTACTATGGATTTATAAAAAGTTTCCTAAGGCTTAAACGAATGCCCCGTACCTTTTGTTTCTTTAGTTCATAAGCTATAGTGACTAAATAATTTCCCCATCATGCATCTCTGAGATAGCAAGGAGGGGTA
Organism: uncultured Pseudogracilibacillus sp.; assembly: GCA_937974845.1. Classification (GTDB taxonomy): domain Bacteria; phylum Bacillota; class Bacilli; order Bacillales; family Amphibacillaceae; genus Pseudogracilibacillus. The sequence goes on from CALJVC010000090.1 coordinate 14,611, forward strand.
GCCTTTGGAGAATAAACAAAAAAAGAGTCCTAGCAATATTTTAACGAAACGTGAACGAGAAGTTTTCGAAACCTTAGTTCAAGATAAAACAACAAAAGAAATTGCAGAAATGCTTTTCATTTCGGAAAAAACAGTTCGTAACCATATTTCAAATGTCATTCAAAAGCTAGGGGTTAAAGGGCGTTCACAGGCTGTCATCGAACTTATTCGCATGGGCGAAATAGAACTGTAAGCCCGAGCACTTATGACGTACAACAAATATTCAAAAAGGCTAGGCAAAATCTAGCCTTAAAAAAGAGGCTGGGACAAAACTCAGCCCATAAAAAAATGAAGCTCAAATGCGAGCTTCATTTTTTGTTTTAAGTAAACAAAAAGAGCACCTTTTGGTAAAATTAAAGTAACGACTCAATAACCTTACGGAGGTGCTCTTTATGTATCAAGATTATAACATGAATCAACTAGTTTTGCCTATAGATTTGGAAGTGAAACTTCAGGAAAATGATATTGCCTTTGTCATTAATGATTTAGTAGAGAGTATTCCTGAAGAAGCGTTTGAAAATTTCCTTCGAAAAACAGGTCGTCCTTCATATCATCCGCGAATGATGTTAAAAATAATAT
>CALJVC010000091.1 GCA_937974845.1 uncultured Pseudogracilibacillus sp.
CGGTACCCACGCCTCGTATCTAATTTTAAGAAAATACGCTCTAATTGAGACGCGGCAACACCACCACGTATCAAATTCCAAGAAAATCCGCTCTAATTGAGACGCAGCTACCCTACCACGAATCTAAGCGACAAGTGAGGCACGAACACCTAGCCTTATCTAGCTAAAACTCAGCTACAGCAATTACTAATGAAAAACAGGGCTTGTCTATTTACGGCCGAAGTCTGCCTTAATTTCGCCCCACTTCTCGGTATCCCACTTATAAATCGGGTTGTCGTAGTCGTTTTCTTGTAACCAGGTTTCGGCTCGGTCGATTATCTTCCATAATTCTTCGGTTTCAGCATTTCTTTCTAGGGTAGACTTCATTTTCTTCTGCTTGACCCAGCCGATTGCGATCATTGAGTCAGAATAAATCGGTAAGTTATCACCATTCTTCTTCGATAAGGCTAAGGCGTGGACGATGGCCAAAAATTCGCCGATATTGTTCGTACCGGTAGATACAGGTCCATAATGAAAAAGTTCCCTTCCATCCTTCGTATAGACTCCGCGATATTCCATTGGTCCCGGATTACCACTACAAGCAGCGTCAACACTGATACTTTCTTCGATGTAGTCATCGCTTGTCCCGGCTACATCGCCGTAAATACTTTCTGCTTCTTCTAAACTATTATAAGAATAAGCTGTTTCCGCTTCTTCCAACGTCTTGTAGGATTTATATTGTGCCCCTGGAAAACGATCGATCTGTTGCTTACACTCTTCCCAATCCGTGAAAATTCCTGTTTGACGGCCTTTCCAAACAACATAAAATTTCTTTGCCACGAGCTTCACCCCTCATTTGATATTAAGTTGATTTATTATACCATTATTTAGGTGAGTAATCTATTTGCCTGCGATATTGTTCTTCTCTATATCATAGGATATAATAAAACAAACATGAATGTTTATTCACTACCTTATTCTGTTAAAATCTCAGTCTAGAAAATCGTAATGACAGCACAAATCGTTAAAACCTCATCCTGATTCCCCTTAAATGTAAGCGTTATCATTATAAGTTGTTATATAAAGCAGACAACGGATTATTTCCTAGTTTCGTTAACAAAAAAGGAGGTTATTGTATGAAAGATCTTTATCTTAAGCCAGAGAAAAAAAGAGCTTGGAAAAAAATTATCCCGCTTAGCCTTGGTGGGCTGTTACTCCTCTTTCTTATCATCTACTTCAGCCTTCAATACTACTTAGGAAAAGGCTTGCCCCAACAAGAAGGAGAAGTCCACCTCCCTGTCAAGGATACAGTTACGGTCATTACCGATGAAAACGGAGTTCCACATATCCAAGCTAACAATTTAAAAGATCTCTTCTTCACCCAGGGCTTTGTTCAAGCCCAGGAGCGGATGTTCCAGATGGAATTAATGCGACGACAGGCTTCCGGTAGATTAAGCGAAGTAATCGGAGAGTCTATGCTCGACCGCGATAAATACTTCCGTACCTTAGGTCTCAGACGGGCTGGAGAAAAATCCTACGAACTATATGAAGGCGAAGCAAGGGATGTACTGCATTGGTTCAGCGACGGGGTCAATGCCTATATCGAGCAAGCAAAGGAAAATGGAAGCTTACCTATTGAATTCAATCTGCTCGGATTTGAGCCCGAAGAATGGACACCAATCGACTCCTTAACGATTGGAAAATATATGGCCTTCGACCTTGGTGGCCATTGGGAACTCCAGGCCTTCCATTACTACCTATTAAAACAATACGAGGAAGACGAAGCCTACGAACTCTTCCCCTCCTACCCGAAAGACGCCAAAACAATCATCGAAGCCGGGGAAATTGATATTGCCCAAAGCTTTAAAGAAGCTGTCGTCCCTGAACCCTTTAATGGCAGTAATAATTGGGTAATCAGTGGAGAAAAATCCGCTTCCGGAAAACCTTTACTTGCCGACGATCCGCACTTAAGCCTCGCTACCCCATCAGTATGGTATGAAATGCATTTGGAAGCAGAGGATATCAATGCCGCTGGCGTCATCTTTCCAGGAGTTCCTGGAATTATCTTAGGCCATAACGAACATCTTGCTTGGGGTGTCACGAATACCGGTCCCGACGTCCAACAACTATACATCGAAAAAAGAAATCCCGAACATCCTACACAATTTCTATTCGAAGGAAAATGGGAGGAAGCTAAAATCATTCCCGAACCTATTAAAGTGAAGGATGGAGAAACGGTCGAATACGAAGTAATCGAAACCCGCCACGGCCCAGTCATAAGCGAGTTCGCAAATCCGTCAGACAAAGATACTGTCCTATCTTTACGCTGGACCGCCCTTGAACCGACGACCGAACTTCGCGCTATCCTAGGCTTCCTCAGGGCAGAAAGTTGGGAAAGCTTTGAAAAAGCCCTCGAAGACTTTCTAGTACCAACCCAGAACTTCGTCGTCGCCGATCAAAAGGGTACGATTGCCTACAAGGCTAACGGCCGAATACCAATTTACGAAGATGGTCGCGACGCTCTCTTACCGCTTCCAGGGTGGGACGCAAGCTACGAATGGAAAGGCTACATTCCCTTCGATGAACTGCCGAAGGTCGTCAATCCAAAAAAAGGCTTCATTGCCACAGCTAATAATCAGGTCGCCGATGAAAGCTATCCCTATCACCTTAGTAACCTTTGGGCCCAGCCCTACCGATATGAACGGATTTACGAAGTATTAGAAGCAAAAGAAACACTCACCATCGAAGATATGAAAAACTTGCAAATGGATGCAACCAATTTACGCGCCCGCGAATTCGTTCCACTCTTTTTAGGCTATCTACAAGAGATCGAAATCCCTAAAGAAGTAAAAAAAGCCATCGAACTACTAGAAGCTTGGGACTTCGTCGATGACAAGGACGCACCACAACCCCTGATTTTCGATCACTGGATGCAAAAAATCGAAGAACTGCTATTTGCTGAAATTGACGAAGATATAGACCACCTCTTTCGTAGTAAAGGCCAGACAACCGACCGACTATTAAGAAAAGGAAATGACTCCCTCTGGGTCAAAAAACACGAATCGATGACAAACCTTCTAGCTACTAGCCTAATAGAAACAATTGAAAAACTCCAACAAGAATATGGAAATAACCCGGCCAAATGGCGTTGGGGAGATTATCATCGGGTGCAATTTGCACACCCTCTTGGGCAGGCGAACAAAATGCTAGACTTCCTCTTTAACAAAGACCAGCCAATACCCGTCGACGGAAGTGCTGTCACTCCCTTAGCCTCCCGAAGCAAGGAAGATGGCATCGTTAACCACGGCGCTTCATGGCGTTTCGTTATCGACCTAGATAGCATTACATCCGGCTATCATACCGTTAGCCCTGGACAATCCGGTCATGTAAAAAGTAAATGGTATAACGACCAAGCAAAGGACTGGGTCGAAGGAAACTACCATGAAACAACCCTTACCAACCCTAAGGGAAAAACCCTTACAATCCAACCCAAACCTAAAAAATAACTAAATCAAAAAAGTTGCGCCAACAAAAAAGACCTCGCCGTTTCCATGCGAGGTCTTTCCTTTCCTTGGCGTCGTAAATAACGTCGTAACCAAAGGAGAAAATAAGATGACAGCAATTTTATCCTATGCAAAGGGCCTTCCCTTCGTTCCTCAAAAGAAATTGAGAAGGACCTAACACTTCTGCTCCTTATATGCAAGAGCCAATCCGAACGACAAAATATAACATGCTCTGAATTCGTAGCGCTTCTACGCCTTGCTTGCAAGAATCCTCCCCTTCGTCCCTTAAAAGAAATGCAGCTTCCGAAAGATAAAAATGAAGCAGACTTAGCTAAAATTGTATCTAACACACTCCGAGGTGCAATTCAAAACAGATTTCCTCCGCCCGAAGAAAGGGCCTAGTTCCTAACATTGCTAATCTTCGAGTTAAAACCTACTCTCCTACTCAGGATATGACAAATACCCCGTCAAGACGCTATTAAGAGTTCGA
>CALJVC010000092.1 GCA_937974845.1 uncultured Pseudogracilibacillus sp.
TTATCTCAATTACGAGAGGATATACGTAATTCTTCCTCTATATATATTTTAAGTTCCTTTGTTATGTACTCTGGAATTCGAGCGATTTATGATGATTTGCATTATGCCTTAGCTGAAGGTGCTGATGTGAAAATATTAACAGGAGACTACCTATATATTACACAACCGAAGGCCTTGCAGGAGCTTTTGACATTAGATAGCGAAAATTTAGAAATCCGTTTATGGAGAAGTTCGGGTGTTTCTTTTCATCCTAAGTCTTTTATTTTTACTCATCGTGATGGTGGGAGTTTTATCGTTGGTTCATCGAACTTATCACGATCAGCCTTAACAACAGGGGTAGAATGGAATCTACGTATGCATCGCCAGGCATCGCCGAAAGTATTCGAAGAAGCTTTACATCATTTTATAAATTTATTTTATGATGAGAAAACCGTCTTAATTAACAAGGAAACCTTACCTAATTATGAGGATGAATATAAGGATTTTCATGCACAGCATCCCAATCTAGCAAAAACATGGACGAAGCGTGAAGAAATAGAATTAACCTTGCCTGTTGAAGATAATGGAGATTTACCAATTGCAATCGAACCAGAGCAGGAATATGAAGTAGAGGATATTACGCCTAGACCAGCTCAGGAAGAAGCCTTGACTGCCTTAAAGGAAACTGTATCCGAGGGTTATAATAAGGCCATGGTGGTAATGGCTACTGGTTTAGGTAAAACGTATTTAGCAGCTTTCTTCGCTAAAAAATATAAGCGCGTCTTATTCATTGCTCATCGAGAGGAAATTTTAAAACAAGCAAGGAAAAGTTTTGAAAAAGTATTAGGAATATCTGGTGGTTTATACTATGGCATGGAAAAACAGCCTGATAAACCTCTCATCTTTGCTTCTATTTATACTTTAAGTATACAAGAACATTTAGAAAGATTTGCAAAAGATGAATTTGATTTAATTATTGTTGATGAGTTTCACCACGCAGCTGCGAAAAGTTATCGTAAAATTTTAGATTATTTTGAACCGGAATTTCTTTTAGGATTAACGGCAACCCCTGAACGAACGGACGGACAAAACGTTTTTGCTTTATGCGATGGAAATGTAGCTTATGAAATTAACTTTATCGAAGCTATCCAACGTGGTTGGCTAACACCCTTTACATATTATGGAGTAAAAGATGATATTGATTATTCATCGATTCGTTGGTTAGGTCAACGGTACGATCAAGAGCAATTACTTTTTGAACAATTACAAGAAGATCGGGCTCAGAAGATTTTTGTTGAATGGAATAGATTAAAACAAACACGAACTTTAGGTTTCTGTTCTTCTATTGAGCAGGCAGATTTTTTAGCTAATTATTTTACGGATAAAGGTATAAAGGCCATTAGCTTAACATCGCAAACGAGGGATATTTCACGAGAAGAAGCAATAAAAAAATTAGAAAATTTAGAAATAGAAATTATTTTTACGGTGGATCTTTTTAATGAAGGAGTGGATATTCCTCTTGTAGATACGTTATTGTTTGTACGTCCTACAGAATCACTTGTTATTTTTACTCAGCAAATCGGTCGAGGCTTGCGTAAACATGCAAGTAAAGACTCCTGTGTCATCATAGATTTAATAGGAAACTATCGTCATGCTGATACAAAGTTACAGCTATTGGGGAGTGGAATAAGTACGACTCCTGATGAAATACTTCCTAAAGTTCCAGAGGATTGTGAGATTCATTTAGAATCAGAAGTAATTGATTTATTAAAAGAGTTAAGGAGAAAACGGAGTCCTCGTCGAGAACGAATTTATGAGGATTACATCTCTATCAAGCAAGCCTTAGGTAGACGACCAACTTATCGGGAGGTTCATTTGTATGGTAAAGAGAACTCCCGTGAATATCGACAAGCCTTTGGCGGATATTTTTCTTTTTTATTTGAAAGAAAAGAGCTAACTAACGATGAAGAGCGTGTATATAAACGTTATTTACCTTGGCTTCAGAAAGTAGAAAAAGAATCGATGACGAAATCGTATAAAATGGTTGTGTTGAAGTATTTGTTAGATAAAGGTCCAGAACAGTGGTATAAGCCAGTAACTCCAGAAGAGGTTGCGCCCTTTTTCCATCAATTTTACATGGAGAAAGAATATCGAAAACGAATTGACTTTTCAAATAGGAATACGAAGAGATTATGGGCCTATGATGAAAAGGGAGTTGCTCAACTTATTGCTAAAATGCCAATGGAAAAGTGGTTGGATAAAAATAATGATTTAATAAAGTTTGAAGACAATTTATTTTCAATTAATTTCCCTATAAAAAAAGAAGATGAAGACATTTTACATGAAATGACACGACAAATTTGTGAGTATCGACTAGGTTATTATTTTGAGAGAAAAGGAAATAAACACTGATAGAGGGAATAATGGGCATGATAAATTCAATATAAATCATTATTTGTTTTATCATGCCCATACTAGCTTAGCTTGTATTTTCTAAAGGTTACAAATCTACCTTTACTCCTTTCCCCTCTTTTACAGCTTTCTCATAGACACCCGTGGCTA
>CALJVC010000093.1 GCA_937974845.1 uncultured Pseudogracilibacillus sp.
TTTTATTTTCTTTACTAATATCTATGCTTGTCTTCTTCATTTATGATAAAAAAAGGTGTTCAGCAATCGCTGAACACCTTTTATAATTTACAATGTATTTAATTTTTTCTTGAAATATATTTTCCATCCTCGGTATTAATTACGAGGACATCACCTTTTTCAATAAATAAAGGAACTTGAACAACGAGACCCGTTTCAAGGGTGGCATCCTTCGTCCCGCCACTAACGGTATCGCCACGAATTCCTGGTTCAGTTTCTGTTACTTCTAACTCGACATGATTAGGTAAGGCAATTCCTAATACTTCCCCTTCAAACATCATAATCGATACCGTAACATTCTCCTTAATAAACTTTAATTCATGTTCGATTTGACTCGTTGGAATTTCAATTTGCTCATAGGTTTCGTTATCCATAAAAGCATGGCTATCGCCCGAGGCATATAAATATTGCATACTTTTATTTTCGATGTGAGCTCGTTTTACCCGTTCGCCTGCCCGGAAAGTAATTTCTTGAATGTTTTGATTTCGTAAATCCCGCAATTTCGAACGAACAAAGGCAGCTCCCTTACCAGGCTTTACGTGTTGGAATTCCAACACTTGCCAAATACTTCCATCATATTCGATCGTTACTCCAGTACGAAAGTCATTAACTGAAATCATGTCAAAACCTCCACATTTTCCTTTATAATTGGATAAATTCCTTCGGTGCTTTAGTTAGGCATTCGTTACCATCTGCTGTGATAACGATATCGTCCTCGATTCGGCATCCGCCTACCTTAGGTAAATAAATACCTGGTTCTACTGTTACAACCATATTCTCTTTTAACACTTGATTAGAAAGATAGGATAGAGATGGTCCTTCGTGAATTTCTAAACCGATACCATGGCCTGTAGAGTGTCCGAAATAATCACCATAACCCTTTTCTACAATATAATCTCGAGTAATAGCGTCGGACTCTTTTCCAGTGAGCCCCGCCTTGATTTGTGCGACCCCTCGCTTTTGGGCTTCTAAAACGATATCGTAAATTTGCCTTAACTCATCCGATACTTTTCCTAGAGCTACCGTTCGAGTGATATCCGAACAATATCCATCATATAAAGCTCCGAAGTCAAACGTAATGAGTTCACCTTCTTGGATTTTTTTCGTCGAAGCTACCCCGTGAGGTAGACTAGAACGTACACCGGAAGCGACGATCGTATCAAAGCTCGACTCACTCGCCCCTTGCTTTCTCATAAAATATTCTAATTCATTAGCTAATTCAATTTCGCGAACGCCAGGTTTTACCAAGGTTAAAATATGTTCAAAGGCTTGGTCAGCAATCTCGGCTGCCTTTTTTATTTTTTCTATTTCATCCTCGTCTTTTACCTGACGGAAGGTCTCGATGACTTGTTTTGTCGGGACTAGCTCGCAATCGAGTACCTTTTGGTATTCAGAATACTGAGCCATCGTCATATGCTCTGCCTCAAAACCAAGCTTCTTAATCCCTAATCTTCTTACTTGGTCCTTTACTTCCTCCGGTACCGAAGCCTTATGTTGTACAATCGTATATCCTTCCGCTTCTCGTTCCGCTTGTTCTATGTATCGGAAGTCCGTTAAAAATAAGGCCTCTGTTTCCGTAATCAGTACATAACCGGCACTGCCAGTAAAGTTGGTCATATAACGTCGGTTGTACGGATTCGTAACAAACAACCCATCTAAACCCTCTTCTTTTAAATACTGTCGTAATTGTTCTAATCTTTTCAATTTGTCACCTCTTCTAAGAAAGCTATCTCGTTTAATTTTAGCATAAAAAAATAGATACTTCTATATTGAGGGACAAGTTAGATTGTCTATCCATTTTGAATATATTGCTTACTCATCTCATAATCATAGGAGATAGAGTAACCAATAAAGATACCGTAAATTAAAAAGGAACATAAATAATATACATTCATATAGGTCTTTAAAAAATCAGGAAATGTTACGGTTTTCATCATGGCTGGAATAAGAAGTACGAATACTAACCATAACAATAGACCGTAGATGGCTCCGTAGATCCAACCATGTAATTGTTTAGCTATAAAATAATAAAGTAAGGCGAAAACAATAGATAGAAATCCAGAGAAAATAATAAAGAACAAGTAGCCATACCATCGTTTCACCCAAAAGAAATCTAAGTGAAAAAATTGTAAAATCTGTATATGGTCAACCTTTGTAAGATGAAAGTAATGAGATACGATATGTAAGCTAGAAAAAAATACACCACCAAAAAATCCTGTAATAAGTGTATTTAATAATAAAAAACTGCGATTCTGTCCTTCCTGCACGATAATCACCTCTTTAGTTTCGTTCTCCCCTTAGTATAGCCAGTTACTTCTTTTTTAAGACCTAACAACAAATACTAGTGATATAGAAAAGAATCTAGTAAAATGGAGAAGAAGGTTGGTGAACTTAGTGGCAAATAATAAAACATTATATGGAGGACAAGCCCTTATTGAAGGGGTCATGTTCGCTGGCAAGACGAGTTTTGTCTCTGCCATTCGAAGAAAAGATAATTCTATTGAATATTTTCAAATAAAACGGGAAGAATCTAAACTAGCGAAACGATTGAAAAAAATTCCACTACTGCGAGGCATCGTCGCTCTGATTCAATCGAGCGCCAATGGTATGAAACATTTAGAGTTTGCCTCCGATCGTTACGATATCGACCCGAAGGACGACCATCTTATCGAGAAAGAGAAGGAAGAATCTAAACTTGTCCTATGGCTAGGTCTAGGGGTAGTCGGTGTGTTGTCTTTTGTTGTCGGTAAATTAATTTTCACCGTAACACCGGCCATTGTAGCAAACTTTTTCACCGGTCTTGTACCTTCGAAAACCGGACAAATCGTTTTAGAGACAATATTTAAACTCATTCTACTTTTGGCCTACATTTATTTTATTTCGTTGACACCATTAATTAAACGGGTCTTCCAATACCATGGGGCTGAACATAAAGTCATTAACGCCTATGAAAATGGCCTACCTTTAACGGTCGAGGCAATCCAAAGCCAGTCACGGTTGCACTATCGATGTGGCTCTAGCTTTATTTTATTTACGGTAATCGTTGGCCTCTTCGTTTATATGTTCGTTGCGACAGAACCTTTATGGTGGCGAATTGTCAACCGGATCCTCTTAATTCCTGTAGTCATTAGCCTTAGTTTTGAAGTTTTACAAGCGACGAATAAAGTACGTCATATACCTGTATTAAAATGGCTTGGCTATCCGGGCTTATGGCTACAATTATTAACGACGAAGGAGCCGGACGATGAACAAGTAGAAGTGGCGATTGCTTCCTTTAAAAAAGTGCTTGAAAACGATGGTGTCGATGTCACTCATCTCTTTCCACAAGCACAGCAAGACGAAGCTGAAGTAAAGGGGTAATAAATTTTCCTCCAGTAGATAGGAATCTATTCATCGTTCGAAAGGAGATTGCAATAAAGGAGGAGCCTAAAATGAAAGATCGGTCGGTAAAAAGCATCTACTATATCGTCCTTGCGATTGGGCTGATCGGTTTACTCTCTTTTTTTCTTCGGGACTTTGACCTTATGAAAAAATATTTCTTTGCCATAGCTATTCTCGCCATAGCAATCTACGCTACAGTAAAAGTTTTTTCCCGCAACTCTCGTTGGATGAAAAATAGGGAAGAAACGATAAAATATTGGAAGGCCGTGAAACAATCCCGTAGAAAATACGGAAAATCAAGAATACCGCATAAAAGAGAAAATTTAAAAACTAAACCCGTCTATCGAAGAAGGCGACCTAGTCACCTTACTGTCATCGAGGGAAATAAGCACAGAAAAAAAGTTAAAAACAATCAAGCTAGTCATTAAAAAAGGCAACCACCCTTTAGGTGTTGCCTTTTTTTTATTAAAAGATCCAAGTTTTTAAAAAAGCTTCGGTTCGTTCCCTTCCTAATTGGATTAATCTATTCTTCTCGTCATCATCTAAGTTAAAGTCGACAGTGCGGACATCTTTTACTGGAATAAAAACGATATTTTTACTTTTGTCCTTTGATATATATCGGGTATCGTGGGCCTTTAACATCGTTTTAAATATTGCCTGTAACAGATCTACGCCATTACGAATATGTTCTTCCTTTTCTTGAGATAATGATTCACTCAATGTTATACCGATTACAGGTCGGGTCGTACGATGAGGCTTATTAAACAACCATAAAGGAAAATTACTTAACAAACCTCCATCGACTAAATAACTTATTTTTCGCTCTTTGTTCTTTAATTTCGTCGGCATAAAGAAATAGGGAAAACCTGCGCTCATACGAATGGCTTTCGCTACTTTAAAATGTTCAGGTGGTACTTGGTAAAGTCTTTCTAAGTCATCAGGAATCACTACCATTCGGCCCTTCGTCACATCACTAGCAACTACTTTTAACTCACGATGTTTCAGGTCTCTAAAGGTAACGATACCTTTTGCACGAAGCTTTTCTTCTAACCAGCATTCCAAGCGCTCACCCTTGTACAAGCCTTTATTAAAATACAAGGATAATAATTGTAAGGGTGGATATTTTTTCGCATAAAAGGGCGGATCTAAGAAAATCCGTAGATCTAAATTATAAAAAATGTCCCTTATTTCCTTCGTCGTATAGCCGGCAGCGAGAAAACTTGCCAAAATCGCCCCTGCCGAAGTTCCAGCAACTCGTTCAATTTGATAGTTTTTCTTTTCAAAGACTTCTAATGCCCCTAAAAAGGCAAAGGCCTTAACTCCCCCGCCGGAAAATACTGCATCGATCTTCATCCTTCCCACCTCTATCCTGTTTTGACACTTTATCTATCCCTATATATCTATTCGAGGTGGGATGATGACTTGCAAAAAAAAA
>CALJVC010000094.1 GCA_937974845.1 uncultured Pseudogracilibacillus sp.
CTGGTCCGGCACCAACGATATACACCTTACCTTTTTTCATCTTCCTTCCCTCCTTTAAGCAATGATATCTCTTTCCTGTAAAAAACGGAGCACCTTTTCTGCCGACTCCTCTACCGATTCCTTATCCGTCTCGAGGACAAGATCCGGTGCAGACGGTGGTTCATAGGGCGAATCGATGCCGGTAAATTGTGGAATAAGCCCCTGCCTTGCCCTTTTATAGAGCCCTTTCGGATCCCTTTTTTCACAAATTTCAAGAGGGCACTTCACATAAACTTCGATAAAATCTTCCCCGAGGAGTTGCCGAATGCGTTCCCGCTCCTTCGCAAAGGGGGAAATAAAGGCAGTTAGAACGATTTTCCCGCTGTCGACGAACAGTTTCGCTACCTCACCGATTCGGCGCAGGTTTTCAACCCGATCAGCATCGGAAAAGCCTAAATCTTTGTTCAACCCTTGCCGGATGTTATCACCATCTAAGATATAACTTTGGCAGTGGTGCCTATATAACTGATAATCGACGAGGTTGGCAATCGTCGATTTCCCAGAACCTGAAAGACCGGTGAACCATAGGACGGCTCCCTTATGTCCGTTTAAGCGAAAACGATCCTCCTTCGTGACGGTGAAAACCTGCCGATAAAGATTTCTCGTCATATCCTTCCCCTCCCCTTCAATCCATCGATCAAGACTTGGATTACTTCCGGCCGGCTAAATTCTTCAGGTGGATATTGCCCCTTACGAAGCATCTCCCTCACCTTCGTTCCGGAGAGGACGATATGGTGCTGGGGCCCATGGGCACAAGTTTTAGACGTTGCGACATTTCCGCAAGCCTTGCAGTAGAAACTATGTTCGAACTTACAGATTGTCATCCCTAATTCCGCCTCATACTGGCCGACGAATTCCTGGGCTTCATAGGTACCGTAATAATCCCCTACCCCTGCATGGTCTCGGCCGACGATAAAATGGGTGCAGCCGTAATTTTTCCTCACGATTGCATGGAACAAGGCCTCCCGTGGACCGGCATACCTCATCGCTGCTGGAAACACGTTTAAAAGAACTCGATCTTTAGGGTAGTAATGCTCGAGCAATACTTCGTAACTAGCCATTCGAAGGGGAGCTGGAATATCATCAGCCTTCGTTTCACCAATTAAGGGGTGAAGCAAAAGACCATCGACCGACTCGAGGGCGACCTTCTGAATATACTCGTGGGCCCGATGAATGGGATTCCTCGTTTGAAAACCGACGACCGTCTGCCAACCAAGCTCCTGGAAGATCGCGCGAGTTTCCTGAGGGCTGTAGGCATGGGCTGGAAACTCCTTTTCCCTCCGGCGCACTAAGGTAATCGGTCCGGCCACGTAATAGGCCGGACGTTGGTAGAGGCGTCGTACGCCGGGGTGTTGGCAATCCTTCGTTCCATAAATGGACAGGGCTTCTTTTTCTTTATCGGCTTGGAAGATTTCCTCTATCTTGATGACACCATAGACGGTCTGCCTATAAACTAACTTAGCCTCTTCCCCGAGCAAAAGCTCCTTTGCCTTCTCTGCCGTCACCGGAAGAACGATTGGTAAGCTCCATAACGTCCCGTCTGCTAGCCTCACTTCATCCATAATTCGTTCGTAATCCCGACGGCCGATAAAGCCCGTTAAAGGACTGTAGGCGCCCTCGGCTAGCAATTCTAGATCACTCAGGGCAATCGCATCTAATTCGATCCATTGACTAATACCTTCAACCGAATATTGCTCATCAATTCGATGGATTAATTTTCCACCGTGGGGTACACTAGCCGTCACCCTTTACCACTCCTTTCTCCACTAGCCTTTAGACATTAGGCTTTACGAAAAGTATGCAAACCACATTCTCTCTTAGTAAAGTTCGCCCATCTGCCCGAACGTAGGTCCTTCGGGTCCTTAGCTGGCAGGGTACAAACTTCACAACCGATACTAGGATACCCTTGGTCATGTAAAGGGTTATAAACGAGCTGATGGAGCGAAATATACTGCCAAATTTCCTCCCAGGTCCAATGGATTAGGGGACAAATTTTTACCTTCTTAAAACGTTCATCCTTGTTAAGATAGTTGAGCCCCCGCCTCTCCTCTGACTGCTCCCGGCGTAGGCCGGAAATCCAAGCCGTTACTGGTTGCAAGGCCTTTTCTAAGGGGACAACCTTCCTTATATGGCAACAGAGATCGGGATCCCGTTTCCATAGTTTCTCCCCGTAGATTTCACCCTGCTCTTCAAGGCTTAAGGCAGGCTTTTGTTGATGGATTTGTAAGCTTGGGTACTGCTTTTTTATTTTGTCGATTGTGTCATAGGTTTCCTGAAAGTGCAGGCTAGTATCTAAAAAGATGACCCTCGCCCTAGAATGCACCTTGGCAATATGGTCGAGGAGGACGATTGCCTCCGCCCCAAAACTACAAGCATAAACGACCTGGTCCTCTGAATAATTCGCATAGGTCCACTTCAAAACATCTAACGTATCGGTAAACTTTTTTTCTAGTTGCCGGACTTCGGCCTCATCCCAATCTTGATAGGTCACAAACTGACTCATCGCATTCCACCCTTCCCTTGTTCAACGGGGGACAAGACCCGCCTCCTCTTAGAAAACGTCCTTGTCTCCCCTCTCTTTCTAGTCAGGACCCTACAAACGGATTTTCTCTGTTTTCTCTACCTGAATAATCTTCCCATCCTGCACAATAATCGTTACCGTACCGTAAGATAGTTCTTGTAACATTTCTAAGACAAGCTCGGACAACCTTCTATTATGTTCCTCATGTTTACGCAAGCAGATCACCCCGTTATCTTATAAATCTTATTGCTTTAATAGGATTAAAGGCAAACAAAAGAACATCTTACTCCCGGCTGTGGAACTGTAAGCCATCGGTCACTGCCGGAACATAGCCTTGACGGACGACGAAGTCCCCGAACCGCTCCCCTTCGAGCCGGTGTTTAGCAAAGTCTTCGAAAAGACCTTCCAAGGTAGATAAAATCTCTGCTTCAGCAATGTTTTCTTTATAGAGGACGCTTAGGCGATTCCCTTGGAAACTTCCTCCTAAATGCAAGTTGTACCTTCCCGGTGCCTTACCGATCAAGCCAATCTCGGCAATCGCTGCCCGGGAGCAACCGTTAGGGCAACCCGACATCCTAATGACGATCTCTTCCTCAGCTAAACCTAGCTTCTCTAGGAGAAGCTCTAATTTGTCGATCAAGCTAGGCAGGTACCGTTCCGATTCTGCCATCGCTAAACCACAGGTCGGAAGGGCTACACAGGCAATCGAATTTCGGCGTAGGGCAGAAGTGTGCCTTCCATCGGAAATTTGGTATTTAGCAAGAAGCGCTTCTATTACTGGCTTCTCCTCTTCCGTTACCTTCCCAATGATAAGGTTTTGGTTCGGTGTCAGACGGAAATCACCATCATGGACCTTGGCAATTTCCCTTAAGCCTGTCATCAACTGGTAATCGGGAAAATCTTTAATTCTACCATTTTGAATAAAGAGCGTAACGTGCCATTTGCCATCGTAGCCCTGGACCCAACCGTATCGGTCACCATTATGGGTAAAGGTATAATCCCGAGCCGGCTCTAGGGCATAGCCTAGACGTCGTTGAAGCTCCTCGATAAACCAATCGAGGCCCCGGGCATCGATCGTATATTTAAAGCGGGCATACTTTCTTACCGAACGGTTCCCAAAATCTCTTTGAATCGTGACGATCTTCTCGGCAACGTCCAAAATTTGTTCCGGTTGGCAAAAACCAATCACCCGGGCTAATTGCGGATACGTATGCGGATCGCCATGGGTCATCCCCATGCCCCCACCAACAGCGACATTAAAGCCGACGAGTCGGTCTTCCTCGACGATGGCGATAAAGCCGATATCTTGGGAATAGACATCGACATCATTTGAAGGCGGAACAGCGACACCGATTTTAAACTTCCTTGGAAGGTATACATCGCCGTAAATCGGCTCGACCTCCTCTTTGCTATCGGCCACCTTCTTTCCATCGAGCCAAATCTCATGGTAGGCCCGGGTTCTCGGGGAAAGATGTTCGCTCAGCTTAGCAGACCAGTGGTACACTTCTTCATGCACCTTCGATTGATAAGGGTTAGGATTGCACATGACGTTACGGTTGACATCACCGCAAGCCCCAAGGGTCGTGAGCAAGGTTTCGTTTATCTCCTGAAGTAAGGGCTTCATCTTCCATTTTAAAATGCCGTATAGTTGGAAGGCTTGCCTCGTCGTTAAACGAATCGTCTCGTTGCCATAGCGATGGGCGAGCTCATCGATGACTAAATATTGTTCTGGACTAACTACACCTCCGGGTGCCCGGACCCGAACCATAAATTGATAGGCCGGTTCGAGCTTCTGTTTTTGTCGTTCAAGACGTAGATCCCGGTCATCCTGCATATAACTCCCATGGAACTTCATAATTCGGTTATCTGCTTCAGGGATACTGGCACTAACTTGGTCCTCCATACTCTCCTCTAAGCTTCCTCGTAAATAATTGCTTTCCTTCTTTAACCTCTCTACGTCACTATGGGGCTCCTTCATCGTTTCTAGCACTTTTTCATTACGCATCAACTATCAC
>CALJVC010000095.1 GCA_937974845.1 uncultured Pseudogracilibacillus sp.
GGTTATCAATTAAACAAGTTCAAAGACACCTGCTGCCCCCATACCGCCACCGATACACATGGTGACGACACCAAATTGGACGTTGCGACGGCGCATTTCATACATTAGCGATAACGTTAACTTTGTCCCGGTCATACCTAGAGGGTGACCTAGAGCAATGGCACCACCATTGACGTTAACGATGTCGTGATCGAGCTTCAACTCGCGAATTACTTGTAAAGATTGGGAAGCAAAGGCTTCGTTCAATTCAAATAAACCAATGTCCGAAAGCTCTAAGCCTGCGAGCTTAACTGCCTTTGGAATCGCAGCAACAGGACCGATTCCCATCACTTCCGGAGCTACTCCAGCTACCGCGAAAGAACGGAACTTCAGCATAGGAGTTAACCCCTCGGCTTCAGCCTTCTCCCGATCCATTAATAAAACAGAGGCGGCACCGTCACTCATTTGGGACGAGTTACCAGCTGTTACTGTACCATTTACCGAGAAAGCTGGTCGTAGAGTAGAGAGAACCTCTAAGGTCGTATTCTCCCTTACCCCTTCGTCCATTTCAAAGGTAACCGTACGTTCTTCAATCTTGTTGCCTTTTTCGAAGCGCTGGACGATTTCGACAGGAACGATTTCGTCGTCGAATTTTCCTTCTTTTATCGCTTTCGCCGCCCGTCTATGGCTTTCTACCGCAAAAGCATCTTGATCTTCACGGGAGACGCCATAACGTTTGGCTACTTCCTCGGCTGTATGACCCATACTCATGTAATATTCTGGAGCTTCGATCACGAGCTCAGAGTTCGGGCGAATAATATGTCCTCCCATCGGAATCAAGCTCATCGACTCAGCACCACCGGCGATGATCGTATCGCTATGCCCTAACATAATTCGTTCGGCACCGTAGGCGATACTTTGTAAACCGGATGAACAGTAACGGTTAATTGTGATCGCTGGAACCTCCTCCGGTAAACCAGCTAAACCTGCAATATTATTCGCCATGTTCATTCCTTGCTCCGCTTCAGGCATGGCATTACCAAAAATAACGTCATCGATGTTTCCATCGTAATTATCTGCACGTCGTAATGTTTCTTTTACCGTTAACGCTGCGAGAGTATCTGGTCTTGCATTCTTAAGCGTTCCCCGCTTCGCTCTTCCTACAGGAGTTCTGGCTCCTGCAACAATTACTGCTTCTCTCACCTTTATTTCCTCCTTCTAACCATTGTGCCTATTCCATGCGATGACACAAGTTGTTTTTAGTTACGTAATGGTTTTCCTTTGAGTAACATGTGTTGCATTCTTTGCTGTGTCTTCGGCTCTCCAATCAAGCTTAGGAAGGCTTCCCTTTCAAGATCGAGCATCGTTTGTTCATCGATAATTGAGCCTTCAGTGATACGGCCTCCCGATAATACAAACGCGATTTTTTCAGCGATTTTCACGTCATGTTCGGTTGCATAACCACTTAACTGCATGTTTTTCGCTCCAAGTAACATTGCGGCATAACCAGAATCACCAACGACAGGAATCTTTTCAGGTTCTGGTGCCTTATACCCCATCTTGGCAAGCGCAAGGACCCGTTGCTTAGCATCGTATAATAAGTGGTCCGGATTCACGCTAATACCATCGTAGCGGTTTAAGAAGCCATTTTCTCTCGCTTCCTCTGCCGAAGTTGAAACAGCTGCTGTTGCTACACGTTCAAAGACCGCATTAGCTACTTTAGAAAGATCGAAGTCTACCCCCTGTGGCATATCCCGTAACATTTTTAAGTAAAGTTCCTTCGTTCCACCACCACCAGGGATTAAACCTACTCCGACTTCTACTAGACCGATATAGGATTCCGCTGACGCTTGTACGCTTGCTGCTGGTAAGGTTACTTCCGCTCCTCCTCCAAGGGTCATGTTAAAGGGAGCAGTAACGACCGGTTTTTCAGAATATTTAATATTTAAGGTCATTTGCTGGAACTGTCGAATGACCATATCTAGTTCAAAGAAGTTTTGATCTTGGGCTTCCATTAACATAAGCGCAAGGTTAGCACCGACGCAGAAGTTTTTCCCTTGGTTACCGATAACCATTCCTTCGTAGTTTTTCTCTACTTCTTCGATGGAACGGTTGATCATTTGCATCACATCTAAACCGATTGCATTGTTCGGTGAAGTAAACTCTAATAAGGCTACGCCATCTCCCATATCGATCAGGCTGGCACCAGAATTTTTCATAATTACATCACGTTCAGCCTTGACCCGCTTTATATTAAATTCTTTTTCGTTAAACTTAATTTGCTTGTAATCAGCCGTTTCTGGATCATAGAAGTAAACATTTGTATTTTCTTCTTTATAGAAACGCTCGTGCCCCGCTTCGATAAACTTCTCTACCCATGCCGGAATCTCTGAACCTTCTTCTTTCATTCTATTCACTGAGTCGACAACACCGATAGCGTCCCACATTTCGAAAGGACCTTGTTGCCAACCGAAGCCCCATTTCATTGCATTATCAATCTGGGTAAGGTCATCAGCAATTTCTCCTAATAGTTCAGCAGAATAAAGTAGAGTAGCCTTTGTAACATTCCATAAGAAATCGCTCGCCTTGTCTCCAGGTTGGTTGACGAGGGCTTTCAGACGTCGACCGGCTCCTTTTTGCTGTTTGGCCATTTCGACGGCCGGTGTCTTTAACTTTTTCCGCTCCTCGTATTCCATCGTTTCTGGATTTAATTCGAGGATTTGACTGCCGTCCTTTCCACGCTTCTTAAGGTAGAAGCCTTGCTTCGCTTTGGCACCGAGCCAGCCTTTATCCCGCATATCTTCCATAAAACTAGGAATCTCGAATACTTTCTTTTCTTCTCCTTCTACCTGATCGTAGACGTTTTTCGCTACGCTAATAAACGTGTCGAGACCGACGACATCTAAAGTACGGAACGTCGCACTCTTCGGGCGTCCAATCAATGTACCGGTGACGGAATCTACTTCGCTAACAGATAAACCAGCCTTTAACATCTCTTGCACCGTGACCATTAACCCGTAGGTACCGATACGGTTTCCGATAAAGTTCGGCGTATCTTTAGCGATTACAACACCCTTACCTAAAACGTTTTCACCAAAGTCCGTCATAAACTTTACGATCTCTGGGTCGGTATACTCTGTCGGAATAATTTCTAATAATTTCAAGTAACGTGGTGGGTTGAAAAAGTGCGTTCCTAAGAAATGACGTTTCATTTCATCAGAACAATCTTCTATCATGGCTTCGATAGAAATACCTGATGTGTTTGAACTTACAATGGTACCTTCTTTTCGATATTTTTCGACATTGGCGAAAACTTGCTTCTTAATCTCTAAGTTTTCGACAACTACCTCTATAATCCAATCGACATCTTTTAACTTTTCCATGTCGTCTTCAAAGTTTCCTACTTCGATTAAATCTAAACTTTTCTTCGATGTAATTGGAGATGGTTTTTGCTTGAGTAACGCTTGTTTACTTTGTTGAGCTAAACGGTTTCTTACCTCAGGATCTTCAAGGGTTAACCCTCGAGCCTTCTCTTCCTCTGTAAGCTCTTTAGGTACGATATCTAGCATAATGGAAGGGATTCCAATATTGGCTAAATGAGCCGCAATTCCTGAACCCATTACCCCTGATCCTAGTACCGCTGCACGCTTTATTCCTCGACTCATGTAAATCCTCCTTATCTTTTTGAATGAACCTTCATTCATCACTTTCGAAATAAAAAAATTTTACTATAATCATAATAGACGATTTGCTTTTTTTTTGCAATGTAAACGCTACAATTTATTACAAAATTTTATCTTCAAATTTAAGATACCACAGGAAAGCTTGTTCTGCAAGCCTTTTAACCGCTTACATATTTGCGCAGAAATTCACCTACTTACTATAAGTATAAGAGTGTTTTTATAAAATATGCCTTCATTTCACCATAAAATGAGGATGGAGCAGATTTTCCTTG
Source organism: uncultured Pseudogracilibacillus sp. (assembly GCA_937974845.1). Classification (GTDB taxonomy): domain Bacteria; phylum Bacillota; class Bacilli; order Bacillales; family Amphibacillaceae; genus Pseudogracilibacillus. The sequence goes on from CALJVC010000095.1 coordinate 3,935, forward strand.
AAAACTGACCCATCCTTCGGCAAGCTTTTAAAAAGTATATTTCTTTCTTAGTCCTTAAACAACTGCTCCACTGCAGAGGTAACGCTTAAGTCACCTTTTTCTAGTTGTCTCTCCAGATATTCGACCTTTTCTTTACGGTTTTTCTCATTGAAAAACTGATCGATGATTCGATCGTAAAGCATATCATAAAACCAGCTTTTTGTCTGATTTTGTCGACGTTCATTCCAATAATTCGAAGCCTGCATCTTCTCTCGAAAGAGAAGGATTTCTTCCCATACTCGATCATGGCCCCGATGTTCGTAAGAAGACACAGGAAGGGCCTTTGCTTCCCACCCTGGTGTTGCTGGTTGTAAAAAATGTAAAATTTGCGTATATTCCCGTACAGTCCTTTGGGCTAACCGTTTATTCTCGCCATCTGCTTTATGGACAACGATAAGGTCAACCGTTTCCATAATCCCTTTTTTCATTCCTTGTAAATCATCGCCTGCTCCGGTTAAAGCTAAAAGAATGAAAAAGTCTACCATATTCCGCACAGCGGTCTCACTCTGCCCTACACCAACCGTTTCGATTAAAATGACATCATAGCCCGCCGCCTCACATAAAAGCATCGTTTCTCGAGTCTTCCGATGTACACCGCCGAGGGTACCTGAAGACGGAGAGGGTCGAATAAAAGCCGTGGGCTCTTTAGCTAATTGTTCCATACGTGTTTTATCACCGAGGACACTTCCGCCTGTCATGGCCGAGCTAGGGTCGATAGCGAGAACAGCAACCTTATAGCCTTTTTTTGTCAACATTAATCCGAAAGCTTCGATAAATGTACTTTTACCCGCTCCCGGAACACCGCTCACACCGATACGAATACTGTTACCTGTGCGGGGCATTAAACGGTCGAGCAATTCTTGAGCAGCACGTTGGTCCTCCTTACGGACACTTTCGATTAATGTAATAGCCCGGGCTAAATGTTGCCGGGACCCAGCAAGGACCTGTTCGTATAGGTCGTCTACAGAAACCTTGCGAGAGGGTTTGATAAAGCGACGACGGCGGGAAACTCCTCGGCCGTCGTGCTTACTCTTTATTCCATCCATGACGTGTAAAGCGGAAGAGTCGTCTGTAGAAGTTAACGTCCTGTCTTTTTTCTCTTCTTCCTTCCGACTCATTCGCTCACTTCCTCATAACCTAGGTTCTTATAAATTTCTTCAAGAATCTTTTGGGCTGCTACAGGAATAACTGTACCAGGTCCAAAAATGGCAACCGCACCATTTTCCCGTAAAAAGTCGTAATCCTGCGGTGGGATGACACCTCCAACGATAATTAAAATATCGGAACGTCCTAATTTTTCTAACTCTTCCCTAAGCTGAGGCACTAAGGTTTTATGGCCCGCTGCTAAGGAACTTACCCCGACGACGTGCACGTCGTTTTCTACCGCCTGGGCTGCCGTTTCCGCTGGCGTCTGGAACAACGGTCCAATGTCGACGTCAAAACCTAAATCAGCATAGGAGGATGCAACGACCTTCGCTCCACGATCATGACCGTCCTGTCCCATTTTTGCAATGAGGATTCGTGGTCTTCTACCTTCGTTTTCTAAAAATTCATCGGTCATTTCCTTCACTTCTTCGATAACTTCTTGATCGGAGAAGTTCGAACTATACACACCGCTAACCGATTGGATTACTGCTTTATGGCGACCAGACACTTTTTCAATAGCATCGGAAATCTCTCCGATCGTCGCCCTAGCCCGCGCTGCGTCTACTGCACAGGCTAACATGTTTTCTTTACCGGTTTTTGCTGCTTCGGTTAAACGTTGTAAGGCACGTTCTACTTCGGCCTCGTTCCGCTTCGCCTTCACTTCTTGAATGCGTTCGATTTGTTTATTTCGAACAAGCGTATTGTCGATATCTAAAATATCGATCGGTTCCTCTTCTTCTAATTCATACTTATTCATACCGATGATAATTTCCGCCTTGGAGTCAATTTGTGCCTGACGTTTTGCCGCAGCTTCTTCAATCTTTAACTTTGGCAAGCCTGTCTCAATCGCCTTAGCCATACCTCCAAGCTCTTCGATTTCTTCAATTAAGGTCCAAGCCTTTTCCATAATTTCATGGGTTAACTTCTCTACATAGTAGGAGCCACCCCACGGATCTGCCACCTTCGTCATCATCGTCTCTTCCTGTAGGAAAAGTTGGGTATTTCGAGCAATCCGAGCAGAGAAGTCCGTCGGTAAGGCAATCGCTTCATCCAGGGCGTTCGTATGTAAGCTTTGCGTGTGACCCATTGCTGCAGCGTTTGCTTCGATTAATGTACGTGTTACGTTGTTGAACGGATCCTGTTCGGTTAAACTCCAACCCGATGTTTGCGAATGGGTCCGCAAGGTTAGAGAACGTGGGTTTTTCGGATTGAATTGCTTCATCATCTGGGCCCACATTCTTCTTGCTGCCCGCATTTTAGCCACTTCCATAAAGTAGTTCATACCGACAGCCCAGAAGAAAGATAGACGTGGTGCAAAGGAGTCGATATCGATTCCGGCCTTCAGACCTGTTCGCACATACTCTAAACCATCCGCTAAAGTATAAGCAAGTTCAATATCTGCCGTCGCTCCCGCTTCCTGCATATGGTAACCAGAGATAGAAATCGAGTTAAATTTCGGCATATATTTAGAGGTATATTCAAAAATATCTGCGATAATCTTCATCGACATTTCCGGCGGGAAAATATACGTATTTCGTACCATATATTCTTTTAGAATATCATTTTGAATCGTTCCGGCTAATTGTTCCGGCTTAACCCCTTGTTCCTCAGCGGCGATAATGTAAAAGGCCATGATTGGTAATACCGCACCATTCATCGTCATAGATACAGACATCTCATCTAAAGGAATCCCATCGAAAAGTATTTTCATATCTTCTACGGTATCGATAGCAACCCCGGCCTTCCCTACGTCACCCGAAACCCGCTCATGGTCCGAATCGTAGCCACGATGCGTCGCTAAGTCAAAGGCGACCGATAGTCCTTTTTGTCCCATTGCTAAGTTACGACGGTAAAAAGCATTACTTTCCTCAGCCGTAGAGAAACCAGCATATTGTCGAACCGTCCAAGGCCGAGCAACATACATCGATGGGTAAGGTCCCCGAGTATTCGGAACAATCCCAGGATAATCCCGTAGATGCTTAACTTCCTTAACATCTTCCTTATCATATATATTTTGTAACGCAATTCCTTCGTTCGTTTCTAAAACCTTCTCTTTAGTATACTCAGCATTTACGTTAATTTTTTCAGGATGGACTGCCTTAAAATTAGGCTTCTGCATGTGTACCCTCTCCTTTCCAGCGTGCAATAATGGATGAAAACTTCTCCAGCTGGTCTTGACCCTGATAAATAAATCCAGACACACCGGCCTTACGCCAAGCTTTTTCCGTCTCTTCGTCGTAGCTTCCAGCTACATCGATCCAACGATCTTTCGGGAAGGATTGTACGAGTTCCTCCATGACCGTTTCGATTTCTTTAGGATGGGCGCAAATGACCCCATAATCAAAGTTTTCCTTCTCGATCCAAGCGAGGGCTTCCGAAACGGAAGTAAAGGCTGGTGAATACTCTACTTTAATACCGGCCGTTGCTAAAAAGCCTTCTACAAAATCCGCCCGAGCCTTAAAGTCTTTCAATTCACCAAAGGTTAGTAACACCGTATGTGGTTGCTCCTTAGCGAGAGAAGCCCGTAATTGTTCATACGTTTCTGCAAGACGGTTTTCCACTCGTAACGTTTCACCTTCAGGTAAACGGTCTTCTAAATTTGCGTAAATGTTCGTTCCTATTAAAGAAGCTTCCCGACGACTTAAAGCTTCCTTACGTGCTTGATACAAGTTATCGAGCCTTTCTTTTAAAGCTCCACTTGCTACATACGCTTCATAGCCGCCTTGATCTTCAATTTCTAAAAATAAATCCCAAGCTTTCTCCGTTAATTCATTCGTTAACGTATCGATAAAATACGAGCCACCGGCTGGGTCGATAACTTGGTCGACGAAGGTTTCCGCCTTGATGACTAATTGAATATTTCGTGCATGACGGATTCCAGCTTCAGTGACCTCACCGATTACATCATGAGGATGAACGGTCAAGACGTCCGTTCCACCTAAAACTGCCGAAAACGCTTCATTTCCAGCCCGAAGTAAATTCACATAAGGGTCTAGTTTTGAGAAGCTGCGTAAAGACGTTTCAGAAAAAATTGGTACACGGCTTTCTTTCTCATGGCCGTAAGCCTTTGCAAAGGTTTGCCACAATATACGGAAGGAGCGTAACTTCGCTATTTCCATAAAAAAGTGAGTGTCGATAGCAAACCGAACGGCAAATTGGTGCTCAAATTGAGTGAAAGAATTATAGTCCGTTGCTAACTCGCTCGCTTGAGCTAAGGCTATGGCTAACTCCGTTACTGCATCCGCCCCTTGTACATGGGCATCGATCGTATCAGCTACAGCACTACGGACGAGCGGAAAGCCTTCTGGTACACTCGCTTCCCCAGTAAATACCCCTCGAACTTGTTTACGTTCCTCTGGAGCAATTTCTTTAAAAAGGTTTACAAAGGGGTCTTCCTTACCGACATGAAAGGCATAGAGCGGATAGCGAGTCGCTAGCTTAGCTAAAGCCTTCAATGCGCTTTCATTCCAGTCTACGGGAAAAGATCCATCATAGACAATCGCTTCATTCCCCTTTGCTAATGCATCCTCTACTTCCTCCACAAAGGCTGTCCCATCTTGCGTATATGTACGTTGGGCCACAGTCCAATCGCCAGAAGTTTTCCCAGCGCGAATCGCTTCGAGCAACTCCTCCTGTCGGGCTCCCAACTCCTTGTCCACCTGTTCCTTCGTGTAAAGAGGTTGAATCTCGATACCTTCTAAGGTTTTCGTAAGTAACTTTTCGAAAGGTAACCCTCGAAGGGATTCTACCGTTACTTTACGCCAGGTTTCATCATTCACAGGATTAAACTCTTGTGTTTTCATTTTAGTAATCATCTTTATTTCACTCCTATCTTACCTTTAAGTATATCATTAAGCCCTTACAGCTACCATTATATTTGAATGAAACGATTGTTTAAAAACCTAAAAACCTACATTTCTTACGTCAATTACTTTTCCAATAAAAAAGGTACCCCCGCTTAAAATGGAGTACCTTTTTCAAAGAATCTATTCATATCATTTTACTGGACTACATCGTATCCTTGGTTTTCAATTTCGATACGAAGGTCACCTAATGTGACAAGTTCCTCATCATACTTAACCGTCACATTCCCTTCTTCTAAATTGACAGCGACATGTTTAACGCCTTCTAAATTGTTGAGGGCATCCTCGATCGCCTTTTTACAATGGCCACAAGTCATGCCATTAACACCTATAACTTTTTCCACCTATCTTACCCCTATCTTTTCTTTTTATTGATTATTTTATCATGAATAAAGGGAGCCTAAAAATTTTACGCTTACTTAATAACGAGCAAGTTTTATATTTTACAAATCGTAATCATTACGATATACTAACTTAAGGACAAAATAATGACTCTATACAAATAGTATAGCTAAAAGAGAAAGGACTATACCATGGGAAAACCAATCATCCGTTTAGAAAACGTCTATTTTTCTTACGGTCAAAAGGAAGTACTCTCCGATATTAACTTAACGATTGAAGAAGGAATGTTTCTAGGCCTTGTCGGGCCAAACGGTGGAGGAAAAACTACCTTATTAAAAATTATTCTCGGCCTCCTTACTCCCCAAAGAGGGAAGGTCTACGTCCGAGAAACACCTTTAGAAAACTTTAAAGACTGGAACCGAATTGGCTACGTCTCCCAAAAGGCGAATAGCTTTAACAAGGGCTTTCCAGCAACTGTCTTTGAAGTTGTTGCTATGGGCTTGACGGCTAAGTTAGGCTACTTTCGCTTTTTACGAAAAAAACATAAAGAACGAATCCTAAAGGCAATCGAACAAGTCGGAATGCAAGACTATGCCCAAGAAAATATCGGAAACTTATCAGGTGGTCAACAACAGCGCGTCTTTATCGCCCGGGCCCTAGTAAGCGATCCAGAACTGTTAATTCTAGATGAACCGACAGTCGGTGTCGACTTTCAAAACGTGGACCGTTTTTACCGCCTTTTACATGAGTTAAATAAAGAACAAGGAATTACTCTTTTGCTCGTTACCCATGATACCGGTGCGATTACGAGTCACGCAACCGAAATAGCCTGTATTAATAAAACCTTGCATTTTCATGGAAAGTCGAGCGATTACGGTAGTTTGACCAAGGAACAGTTATCGAAAATTTATGGCCATCAAGTACAACTGGTGGTTCACGATCACGATTAATATAAAGGTGGTAACAGTATGCTAGGAGATATTTTACAATTTGAATTTTTACGACATACTTTTTTAACAGGAATTTTAATCGGCTTTATTGCACCGCTTCTCGGAGCCTTCCTCGTCGTACGAAGGCTAGCCTTATTAGCCGATGCCCTTTCCCACGTAACTTTGGCCGGAATCGCCTTTGGCCTATTCATCGAGAAGCAAGTGACGTTGCCGATATTAAACCCTTTTTACGGGGGATTAGGTGCATCGGTAATCGGGGCAGTTTTTATCGAGAAGTTACGGGCAATCTATCCCGCCTATCAAGAAATCGGGATTCCAATAATTTTAAGTGCCGGAGTCGGAATAAGCGTTATTTTAATTTCTTTAGCGAATGGATTTAACACGGATTTATTCAATTATTTATTCGGGTCTGTCTCCGCAGTTAGTCGCAAGGATTTTTATACGATCATCGTCATTACGGTCATCGTTATCTCCCTTGTCTTTCTTTTTTATAAGGAGTTATTAACCTTATCCTTCGATGAAGAGCATGCGGTCGTTTCAGGTATCCAGGCAAACCGAATTCACTTTCTATTCATTATACTTACAGCCCTTGTCATCGCCGCTTCCATTCGAATCGTCGGTGTCCTACTCGTATCTGCCCTAATGACCTTACCGGTCGCCAGTGCTATGAGGATCGCTGTAAGTTTTAAGCAACTTTTATTTTTCTCTACTTTATTTGCACAAATTTCCGTCATCCTCGGACTTGTGACGGGTTATTATTTAAATATTCCTCCCGGAGGTACGATTGTGATGACAGCGATAGTCATTTTACTGCTCTGTCTTATGTTCAATCGTCTAAAGGGAAAATCAGTGAAAGGAGTCGCATAAACGATGTCTATTGAAGAAGCACTTTCTATCTTGCGGGAAAAAGGGTATAAAATGACAGAAAGAAGGAAGAAAATCTTAAATTTTTTTAACTTAGAAAGAAACAAATACAAAACAGCTCGAGACCTGTATGAATATATGGAAAGCCATTATCCAGGTATTAGCTTCGATACCGTATATCGCAATTTACATTTATACGAAAAACTCGGTATTTTAGAAGCAACGGAATTAAATGCCGAAAAACATTTCCGAATCGCCTGTAGCGGTCACCACCACCATCACTTCATTTGTAAATCTTGTGGGA
>CALJVC010000096.1 GCA_937974845.1 uncultured Pseudogracilibacillus sp.
CCCAAGCTGCCGTACTTGCGATACGGAACGACTGGGTAGATTTCTAAACTTCTCATCGCCCTTAAAATAGTGTGCACACTATTTTAAGGGCGATTCCTTTTTATTTGAATAAAATGATAGGGCTAAGACATTGCATTGATGAAGAAGTTGTTATAATAGTATAATGGATAGCGATGTAGAAGAAAGGGGAGCCTTGAATGGGAGAATCGAAGGTCGTTGCATTATTTACAGTGTTAGATGAAGGAATTGAAGCAATAAGAGAGAAAGATACATTATATTTGGACGTGTTAGCTGATGTGCTACACTACATTCATTTAGGTGAGACGGTTTCTGATACTTTAGAGGAAAAAGAAGCGCAATTAAAGCCAGTTCGTAAGGAATTTTTAACGAACCAGGAGGATTTACAAAGCGTACACCGGGCCATCCAAATGGCTCTATTAAAGGGGATGAAAGATGGTGTCCAACCGAATCATCGAATGACACCGGAATCGATCGCTCTTTTTATTAGTTATTTAATACAAAAATTGTATCCCGAACGAGAAAACTTACGTTTATTAAATTTAGCAAGCGGTTCGGGAAACCTACTACATACAGTTTTAGGGCAAATAGACAAACAAATAGAAGCTTATGCCAGCGAAATTGATGAAACGTTAATTCGTATATCCTTGATGACTGCGAATTTATTGAAACAAGAGGTTGAATATTTTCACCAAGATAGTTTACGTCCGTTATTTGTCGATCCAGTAGATCTTGTCATCAGTGATTTGCCAGTCGGATATTATCCTGATAATACCCAAGCAGAAAATTATATTTTGCGAGCAAAAGAAGGGATGTCCTATTCCCACCATTTATTTATTGAACAGGCGTTAAACTATACAAAGGAAGGCGGTTATGTTGTCTGTTTAATCCCAGAGTTTTTATTTACGAGTGACCAGGCCGATGATCTACAAAAGTTTTTGCACGAAAAAGCTCATATCATAGGTCTCTTTCAATTTTCCGACAGTACGTTTAAAGCTAAAGAACAGAAAAAGAGTATTTTTATTTTACGAAAAAAAGGGGAAGGAACAGAAAATGTAAAACAGCCATTACTCGTTATGTTGCCGTCTTTAAACAATACGAAAGCAATGGAGGATATTTTAAGCCAAATTAATGCATGGTTTGAAGAAGAGAAGGAAAGGTTATAAAAAACCGCATATAAAGAGCCTTTCGCAATTTTGCGAATTCGTAAGCTTTTTATATGCGGCAGACTATTTATCTAACGATTAAAACATCACATTTAGCATAACGGGCGACGCTCTCAGAAACACTTCCAATTAAGAAACGTTCGACGGCGTTAAGACCAGTCGCTCCGATAATGATGAGGTCGGCATCGTTTTCCGGTGCCACTTCTTTCGAAATAGCCACTTTAGGTGAACCGTATTTTAACGCTAGCTTTACGTTTTCAACGCCAGCTTCTTTCGCATTTTCTACATATTCATTTAATAGGTCCCGAGCATATTTTTCAGCACGTTCAGATAAGGATTTGTCATAAGCTTCCGCAGTAGCAAAGGTTCGTGTGTCGACGATGTGTGTAATAATTAGTGTCGCATCGTTTGCTTTTGCTATTTCTACGGATTTGTTAAAGGCTTTTTCCGAAGCTTTTGATCCATCAACTGCGATTACAATATTTTTGTAATTCATCTCTATTTCCTCCTTGATAGCCTATCTTACTTTTATTATAACGCATTCAGACAGTTTTTGTAAGACTGGAAGGGAAAACTTCTGGAAATATTCAAAAAGCTTGTTTTATTTTTGTCACAAATAATTGAATAGGTGTAGTTTCATAGAAAAAGATTGCTGTTGTTGCAAAAATTGTTTACGATAAAATGGATAGCGCTTACAATGATTGAGGAAGGAGATAGTTATGGTGTGGGAAACAGAATTTACAAAGAAATTCGGTATTACATATCCAATTGTTCAAGGTGGGTTAGCTTATTTAGCTTATTCCGATTTAGCTTCTGCAGTATCTAATGCCGGAGGGTTAGGACAGATTACAGCGATGAGTTTAGACTCACCTGAAACATTGCGTAAGGAAATTCGTCGTACGAAGGAAATGACCGATCGTCCTTTTGGGGTAAATTATGCTATAGGTGCAGGGCGACGTCCATTTAAAGAGATGGTAGAAGTAGCGATTGAAGAAGAGGTAGAGGCCATATCGATTACCGGGGGCAATCCCGAGCCTATTTTACAAATGGTGGCTGATACACCTATAAAGACCTTGGTGCTAGTAGCTGCACGTCGACAGGCGGAAAAGGCCGAAGAATTAGGGGCGGATGCGGTGATGGTAGTAGGTCAAGAAGGGGGCGGGCATATTGGAAGAAGCGATACAGGAACCTTTGTATTAACTCCACAGGTGAAGGAGCATGTATCGATACCAGTGTTAGCTTCAGGGGGAATTGTCGATGGAAAAGGATTAATGGCTGCCCTTGCCCTCGGAGCGGATGGGATTGAAATGGGTACTCGTTTTATTGCTACGAAGGAATGTGTCCATGCACACGATGTTTATAAGCGGGCTATTTTGGAAGCGGATGAAAATGCGACTGTCGTAATAAAACGCTCGTTAGGAGCGCCGGCTCGAGCTTTTAAAAACACTTGGACGGATAAGATTTTAGAATTAGAAGCAGAGTATGGTACGTACGAAGCCCTTAAGGATTATATTAGTGGCGAGGCGAATCGACGCTATATTTATGATGGTAAGGAAGAAGAAGGCTTCGGTTGGGCCGGTCAAGGAGCGGCTCGGATTCATGATATACTTTCTGTGGAAGAGCTATTTACGAATATTATCCAAGAAGCGGAGGAAATTCGTAGAAGTTGGTCTTTATAAGCCTGTCATCGATACTGGACGTATAAGACGTCCAGTATTAGTATGTATAGAGCTGGAAGTGTATTTTATATAATTTCTTGCGTCTTTCTAAAGGTTACTTATAATGAATGTAATACTAATTTTTGCTACAATAGTAATAATTACTTTGATAGCGTTTTTCTAAATGGTACTGGAGGCTCAACTTTTAATGGATAGTATTGAACGCGAAATCCTTTCTAATCGATTGCGCTCCTGGATATTACAAGCAGGTAAAAATATACGAGAGAAAATAAACGATCCTCTCATTGTCTCGACGAAATCTAATCCTAAAGATCTAGTTACCGAGATGGATCGAGAGGTTGAATCTTTTTTTGCAACAAAAATCAAACAATTTTATCCCGAACATTTTCTTTTAGGAGAAGAAGGTTATGGGGATAGTGTGCTCAATAAGAGCGATACTATTTGGATTATTGATCCAATTGATGGGACGATGAATTTTGTCCATCAAAAGCAAGATTTTGCGATTTCCATTGGAATTTACCACCAAGGGGTTGGAGAAATCGGCTACATATACGATGTGATGAATAATAATTTATTTAGTGCCTTACGAGGAAACGGTGCGTATAAAAATGACCGTAAGTTACCGTCGTTAACAAAAGAGGCTTTGACGCTAAATGAATCGGTCGTCTCCTTCAGTCATCGCTGGTTGATGAAAAATAATTTCGTCAATGAAAGGGCGATGCAACAGTTGGTACGGGATGTGAGGGGCGTCCGATCTTATGGATCGGCAGCCCTGGGCTTTGCGCGGGTAGCAGAAGGCTCGCTCGATGCATACATAACGATGCGGCTTGAACCCTGGGATATTGCGGCAGGTCGTATTATTGTCAATGAAGTAGGTGGTGTACTTACGGATGCTCGAGGAAAAGAAATAGGACTGTTGGATAGGAGTTCCGTTCTTTGTGCCCATCCAGATATTCATGAACGAATTATAAAAAAATATTTAAGGCGGGCGATTAAGCGCGGAGTCCGTTAAGGAAGATAAATTAAAACCGAATCCTTTGAAGGATTCGGTTTTATCAATTAACAGACTGTGTTAGGATTCGTTTGTATTGCGGATTTTTAAACCGAATCCCATGATTGCGAAGCCAAGTAGTGTAAATAAAAGGATTAGCCAGAAGTTGCCATAATGGATGGCAATACCGACAAAGCAAAACATAAGGACGACTAAGATCGCTAAAAAAAGCATAGGGAAATTTATCTTCTCCATGATCTACACCTCGATTCCTTTATCTTTTGTAAGTATATAACACTTGAAAGAAAAACGAAACTTTATTGATAAATAGCATTTGTCTTCTTTTTTTAGTATGATGAATGATAGTACATTAACGAGATGAGGAGAGAATAGGATGGGTTCAGGAATTATACATCATTATATTGTCGAATATATAGGTGAAGACCACCTTTTTATGAGTTTTTACATATTAAATATTATTTTCGGGATCATATCGTACAAGCTCGGTTTTGCGAGAGAATTACCGCTTTTAAAATCCATTATTGTCTACATTCTACTTATTATTGGGATGTTTGTCATTACGATCTTTAACTTACTCGGATTACCGATTACTGAATCATTAATAATTATTTCCCTTGTTTTAGCTATTTATCGCTATCGAATGTATAGAGAAAGAAAAGCGAGACAGGAAGAAGAATAAATTTCTTGCCCCTTATATCGCATGTTTTTCCCCTAATTGGGTAAAGTAACAACAAATTCGATATAAAGGTGGCATAGACATGTTACGAACGATAGTAAGCAGTTTAGCGAGTGCAATGCTTGTTTTTAGCTTGTTTTACTTATGGAAAAAGCGCCGTCGAAAGGAGGAATCTTCAGGTTTTGTACGAACGCTATCGATGGCAGGAGCTCCGGATCAAGTAGAGCAAACCGAGTTAGATGATTTAGAAAATAGCAAAATGGTGTCTGAAGGTTCCCAGTTCGGTGTACAGTATTTCAATGAATTTATGTACGATGAGTAAGAGGAATAGAAAGTAAAGACAAAAGAAGGATGGGTCATGTATAGCCCATCCTTCTTTTTCTTTAGTATCCGTTACGGTTCTATGGTCAATTGATTTTGCTTTCTGTTGTCGGGTTCTACTTGGTTTAAGTTTATTTCTTCCTCTTTTCGTTGGCCGGTTTTCTCTTCAACAGGGAGGGTAGGGATGACACGACCGACAAGCTCAGCAAGCTCATCGACAATAGCTATAATGGGCTCTCCTTCACTAATCCGTGAACGCATATTACGGATTCGTTCACTTATATCCGGATCAGCGAAGACGATAGCGGTTTTTCCATAGGGATCGTCTCGAAGGGCCTCGTTTACTGAAAACTTTATCGTTCCGACCCTTTGCCGGTCAATTTTCTCATCGACATCGATGGCAACGACGGCATACGGTCCTGCAACAATCGATATTGCTCCATCAACATCTGGTACTTTCGTTGCAATGTCTGCTAAATGATCCGCAATATCGTTATTCGTTTCCCAGGTTTGATCCGTTGCAGTGTTTTCAGTAAACGAAGCATCCTCCTTCAGGCTTGTAGAAGTATTCGTGCAGGCGCTTAAAATAATACTAATCATTAGTATCCCAATGATGTTTTTATACATGATATAATCTCCTTATGCATAAAATAGTGTACCTATAGTTTTACAACTTCAAGGCTTTTTATGCGAAGGATAGAAGATATAAAAAACGCAGGGGACCATTCGCCCTGCGTTAAAAAACTATGTAATGGCTCTTATTCGATAATGATTTCTTTAATATGCGTAAACGGATTGTCTTTGTTAGAACCATCGCCGAAATAGAGGTGGATTGGCCCGTCTTCTTTTAATTGTTTTCCTTTATCGGAAAAGCGGGCGTAAGCATTTTTTAACTCTTCTAAAGTAATGACGATATCGTCACCATCTGTAATTAACCTTGCGGATGTAGCATCCTCGTTTGGTTCAACGTTTTCAACAAAAGGCTTTAAGGCGATGGCGTAGGATTCGGTTAAGGCGCTTTGTGGATCAAAACGCTTAATACTGTTAGTGACTGGTGGTTTATAGTTCGCACCGTACTCTAGTTCTGAATCGAAACGTTCTGCTGCTTTTTGTGCATCAGATTTTTCTTCTTTCTCCTTATCTTCCGTAAACAATTTTTCTAATAAAATTTTCCGGTCATCAAAAATCCATACGGATGGATCTAAAGTAATCGGGTATTTTACGTTTCCTTTAATTTGGATAATCAATTCTTTCACCCCTTTATCGAACTTTTCCTAATGGAAGCTTTGTACATTATAACATGATATGCCTAGAATTAATATTAATTGATTTAAGTTAAAGAAAGAGCGGTGATAACTTGCTTTTTCTTTAAGTAATCGTTAAGATTGTTTTAGAGCAAGGTGTAAATTTCTAGATTAAAGCGATGACTATACGTCGATTTAATTTATATAAGTGTGGAGGGAAGGCAATGCCTCAAGTAACGACGAGTCAACGGGATAAAGCGTATGCCATATTAAAAGCCGATGCAGATAAAATTTTACGATTAATCGAGGTTCAAATCGATAACCTAATGGCACCAACATGCCCACTTTACGAGGAAGTATTAGATACTCAAATGTTTGGGTTGTCTCGAGAAATCGACTTTGCCATTCGTCTCGGCTTAATAACGGAAGAAGAAGGAAGAGAGTTACTAAACAATTTAGAACAGAAGCTAACGATTTTACACGAATCGGTTCAAAATACAGTAGAGAAACTTTAAAACTTTGCTACTCCTATAGCAAAGTTTTTTTGTATTTTTAAGTTATACACTTCTCAAATAATGGCTATAGAAAAAAGTTGGAAAAGTTTTTACTTTTTCTTTACTAGTGAATAAATCCCTTTTAAACCCTTTGTATTTCATGTAAAATGAAAACATAAAATTATGCTAATTTTAAGTACTAGTCGCGATACGAAAGGAAAGCCCTTGCCCTAGTAACGAAGAGGTGTGTTCGGTGAAGAAACGATTAAGCAATTATGACTTTTTACTAATTATTACTCCGCTTTTACTGGCTGCTTTTGGAATCGTCATGATCTATAGTGCCAGCATGGTAACGACAGTAATTAGTGGTTTAGACAGTACCTATTATGTAGTCAAACAAGCGCAATGGTTTTTACTTGGTTTGATTGTTTTTATTGCTGCTTCTATCATTCCGTATCAATGGTATGAAAAGTTTGTAGTTCCTTTAATCATTATTAGTGTTTTTTCTTTATTAGGCGTATTGTTTTTCGGAAAGACAGAGTATAATGCGACCCGAACCCTCGTAATCTTAGGTTTTAATATTCAACCATCAGAATTTGTAAAATTATTTTTAATTATTTATTTAGCATCGGTATATTCGAAGAAGCAATCTTATATTGATAATTTAAGTAAAGGAGTTATCCCGCCTTTAGTCCTTTCTCTATTTATTGTCGGTCTCATCGTTTTTCAACCGGACTTAGGTACCGCGTCGATTATACTTTTTATCGTTGCCATGATTATTATAAGCTCGGGTATACGCTTTCGTCATATCATGCTCTTAGGGACGATTGCTTTAGGTGCTTTAATGCTTATCGTACCGATGCTCGTGACAGAGACGAGAATACGTAGATTTACTGGGGCTTATGATCCTTTTTCCGATCCAGATTCAGCAGGGTACCATCTAATACAATCTTATTTAGCTATTAGTGGAGGGGGTGTCTCGGGAGAAGGTTTAGGGCAAAGTATTCAAAAGCTCGGCTATCTTTGGGGAGCCCATACGGACTTCATTATGTCGATTATAGCAGAAGAATTAGGTGCCTTTGGTGTGATCTTAGTGATTGGCGCAATCTTATTAATTACATTACGCGGGCTTTATTTTGCCAGAAAGTGTAAAGATAGCTTTGGCACTTTGTTAGCTATTGGAATTTCATCGATGATTGGTATACAGGCGATTGTCAACTTAGGAGCTATTAGTGGGATTTTACCAATTACAGGGGTTACCTTACCTTTTGTCAGTTATGGAGGTTCCTCGTTGCTCATTTTAATGGCTTCTGCTGGTATTTTAAACAATATTGCCAAACAGGTAAAAATCGAGGAAAGCAAACCGAAAGTAATTGAGAAAACCCCGATAGATGAACTCAAACATAGAAGGGGAACGAGGTGGTCAGTGTGAAAAAAATTGAAAAAGTTTTGGTTGCGAATCGCGGGGAAATAGCGATTCGCATCTTCCGGGCTTGTACGGAATTGGATATTAGTACAGTTGCGATCTATTCTAAGGAAGATTCTAATACCTTGCATCGATATAAAGCTGACGAATCTTATCTTGTTGGGGAGGATAAGGGACCAATCGATGCTTATTTAGATATTGAAGGGATAATTGAAATCGCTAAAAACGCCCAAGTTGATGCCATTCATCCAGGCTATGGTTTTTTAGCGGAAAATATAGAATTTGCAAGACGCTGCGAAGAAGAAGGGCTTATTTTTATTGGCCCAGAAAGTAAGCACTTACAAATTTTTGGCGATAAAGTGAAAGCGAAAACACAGGCGATGGAAGCGGGTTTGCCGATTATTCCTGGAAGCGACGGTCCGGTATCTTCAATTTCAGAAGTGCGTGCCTTTGCTGAGAAAGTAGGTTATCCAATTATTATTAAGGCTTCTTTAGGCGGGGGCGGCCGTGGAATGCGAATTGTCCATCATGAAGGGGAATTGACCGAAGCTTATGATCGGGCTCGTTCTGAAGCCCAGACAGCCTTTGGAAACGATGAAATTTATGTAGAGAAGTTTATTGAAAAGCCTAAGCATATTGAGGTTCAAGTAATCGGCGATAATTACGGAAATATCGTGCATTTATATGAGCGGGATTGCTCGGTCCAGCGTCGCCATCAAAAAGTAGTCGAAGTGGCTCCGAGCTTAGGGTTGTCAGATAGTTTACGGGATCGAATTTGTCAATCGGCTGTTCAGTTGATGAAAAAAGTAAACTATGTCAATGCGGGGACTGTAGAATTTTTAGTATCAGGAGATGATTTTTATTTCATTGAGGTTAATCCACGGATTCAAGTAGAACATACAATCACCGAAATGATAACGGGAATCGATATCGTCCAGGCGCAAATCTTGATTGCGCAAGGAGAAAGAATCCATGGAGACAAGATCGGTATTCCAAAACAAGAGGCAATTGAAACAAATGGTTATGCAATCCAAGCACGTATTACAACCGAAGATCCCTTAAACGACTTTATGCCTGATACCGGTCGCATTATGGTGTATCGTTCTAGCGGTGGGTTCGGGGTTCGACTAGATGTTGGAAACTGTTATCAAGGGGCGGTTATTAGTCCTTACTATGATTCCTTACTTGTTAAAGTTTCTACTTGGGCCCTTACTTTCGAACAGGCAGCTAGAAAAATGGTGCGGAATTTAAAAGAATTTCGTATCAGGGGAATTAAAACGAACATTCCTTTCTTAAAGAATGTGATGCTGCATGAGAAGTTTAATACCGGTGATTACAATACAAGTTTTATCGATGATAGTCCAGAGCTTTTCACCTTCCCAAAACATAAGGATCGAGGAACGAAGTTATTAACATATATTGCGGATATGACGATTAATGGAGTCGATGGAGTACCGAAAAAGAAAAAACCAACCTTTGACCCGGTAACGATTCCAGAAGTAGATCGGGAGCAAGCTTTTCCAGAGGGAACGAAACAACTTTTAGATCGCCATGGGCCAGATTATGTAGCAAATTGGGTAAAGGAACAGAAAAAAGTTTTATTAACGGATACGACCTTCCGTGACGCGCATCAGTCACTATTAGCTACGCGGGTTCGTACGAAGGATCTATTACAAATTGCTGAACCAATGGCACGACTTTTACCGAATCTCTTTTCTGTAGAAATGTGGGGAGGCGCTACCTTCGACGTAGCTTATCGCTTTTTACGGGAGGATCCTTGGCAACGGCTTATAAAATTAAGAGAAAAAATGCCAAATCTTTTGTTCCAAATGTTGTTGCGTGCAAGCAATGCGGTCGGTTATACGAATTATCCAGATAATGTGATTGAAAAATTTGTAGCGGAAAGTGCGAAGGCAGGGATCGATGTCTTTCGAATTTTTGATAGTTTAAACTGGTTAGAAGGGATGATCCCTGCAATTGAAGCAGTTCGTAAACAAGAGAAAATTGTCGAAGCATCGATTTGTTATACGGGTAATATTCTCGATAAAGGACGACAAAAATATGACTTATCCTATTATACTAATTTAGCAAAGGAGTTAGAGAAGGCCGGCGCTCATATTTTAGGTATAAAAGATATGGCTGGTTTATTAAAGCCTGAGGCAGCCTATCAATTGATCTACGGTTTAAAAGAAACGGTCGACATTCCAATTCACCTTCATACCCATGATACAAGTGGAAACGGTGTCTTAATGTATTCACGGGCAATCGATGCTGGAGTAGATATTGTAGATGTTGCTACAGGTGCTATGGCTGGTTCGACGTCTCAGCCTAGTGCCCAAAGTTTATATCACGCATTAGAAGGTACCGAGAAACAGCCGGATATAAATATTGCAGGATATGAAAAGTTATCGACCTATTGGGAAGGGGTAAGGCCATATTATGAAGATTTTGAAAGCGGTATGAATGCGCCTCATGCCGAAGTGTATGAACATGAAATGCCAGGAGGCCAATATAGTAATTTACAGCAACAAGCGAAGGCTATGGGGTTAGAGGACCGTTGGGATGAAGTAAAGAAGATGTATCGAACGGTTAATGATCTCTTTGGCGATGTCGTAAAGGTAACGCCATCTTCGAAAGTGGTAGGAGACATGGCCTTATTTATGGTACAAAATAATTTAACCAAGGACGATATTTATGAAAGGGGACAGTTTATCGATTTTCCAGAATCGGTTGTAGAGTTCTTTCAAGGTTATCTAGGTCAACCTTATGGAGGATTTCCAAAGAAGCTACAAAAGATTATTGTTAAAAATCGAGAGATTATCGAAGGTCGTCCAGGTGCTCTATTAGAGCCTGTTGATTTTGAACGATTAGAGAAAAAATTGCATGAAGAGCTTGGTCGGGAAGTGACGAGCTTCGACCTCATTGCCTACGCATTATATCCCGATGTCTTCCGCAGTTACCATCATTTTACTCAGGATTTTTATGATGTTTCTGTTCTAGATACACCGACATATTTTTATGGGATGAGACTTGGAGAAGAAATCGAGGTAGAGATTGAAAAAGGTAAAACTTTATTTATTAAGTTAGTCTCTATATCTGAACCAAGGTCTGATGGTACGCGAGTTGTTTACTTTGAATTAAATGGGCAATCCCGTGAAATTATTATTAAAGATAAAAATATTGAATCGAGTACCCAGACGTTACCGAAGGCTGATCCAAAGAATTCTAAACATATCGGTGCAACAATGCCTGGTACGGTGACAGAAGTTCTTTGTCAAGAAGGTGATCGAGTAGAAAGAGGGGATTACTTACTCATTACCGAAGCGATGAAAATGGAGACTACTATTCAAGCGCCTTTTAAAGGAGTTATAAAAAAGATACATGTTAGCGAAGATACTGCTATTGAGCCAGGGGATTTACTCATTGAATTTGAATAGTATTTCTATGCTATAATGAAAAGGGTGTGGAGAACCACATCCTTTTTATTTTGTTGTAGAGGAGATTTTATGTCATATCAAATACTTTATGAAGATAATCATTTACTCGTAGTAGAGAAGCCCGTAAACATGCCGGTGCAAGAGGATCGTTCTCAGGATCTTGACTTGCTATCTTTAGCTAAGGAGGACATTAAAACGAGGTATCAAAAACCTGGTAATGTCTACCTTGCTTTACTTCATCGTTTAGATCGGCCAGTAGGGGGAGCCATTGTTTTTGCCAAAACGTCTAAAGCTGCCTCGAGAATGGCAGATTTATTTAGAAGGCGAGAAGTTGAGCGGAGGTATTTGGCGGTTGTTCGAGGGAAAGTAGTACAAAAAAAAGGAACATTAGTCAATTATTTATGGAAAGATCGGAAGAAAAATATAGTTTATGCTGTAGAAGCAGGAGCGAAGGGAGCAAAGCGAGCAGTGCTCCATTACCGATTGCTCGCTCATATTAAGGATTTAAGCTTATTGGAAGTTACATTAGAAACCGGGCGCCCTCATCAAATCCGTGTGCAATTAAAGGAAATGGGTCATCCTTTATATGGAGACCAGAAATATGGAACCTCTCTTAATCAGCGTGGTGAACAGCTTGCTCTATGGTCCTATAAGTTGTCTTTTATTCATCCGGTAAGAAAAAAGAAGCTTTCGGTCATTTCTTTACCGCCGAGGCGTTTCCCCTGGGAAAAATGGGATATAGCGACTCTTGTCAAAGAACATCAAAAAAGAGGCTAAAGCATAGGCTTAGCCTCTTTTTATTTATGATAGATATTAGGTGGGTTTAATTTTTGTTGTAAAGGCATCTTGCTAACTGGAGAAAGGACTGTACGTTCTTTCTTTTGTAAACTGCGGTAGGAGAGTAATAGAAAATAACTTAACAAGCCAAAATATAAGGTAATACATAGGGAGTGAAACAAAGTAATCCATATATTTAATCGGGTGAATATAATTAAAGCTCCGAAGGATACTTGCGCAAGCATTAGTAATGTAGCCAATCCCCAACCGATATGGAACAAACGTGATCTAGGATAATTTCGAAAGAGTTGAATGAAAAGGATGACGGTCCATAGACATAAAACTCCTGCAAGAAAACGATGCCCCATTTGTATCCATTGATGAAAACTATAAGAAGCAAAATTAAAGGGTTGGCTATTGTTACAGAAGGGCCAGCTTTGGCAAACGAAATGGGCGTTAATATGCCGAACTAATGCACCGGTATAGACGACCCCTAGTGTGTACAAAGAAAGTAGGAAAAATTGTAATCGGTGATGTCTTTTAATATAAAGTGAGTCAGTATTCCAAGAAAAATGTGGTTCAAAAATAATTATCATAAGAATAAAAATGGAAGCGAAGGAAATAAGCGAAATCCCAAAATGTAAGGCTAGAATAAAGTCGGATTGCCCCCATACGACAGCAGCGGCGCCAATTAGTCCTTGGATGATAAGAAAGAGGATGGAAATTGTAGCTAAAAATCTCGCCTCTTTCCGATGGGGAAGGTAGGTCCAGATTAACATAACTAGTAGTAGGACAGTAGCTCCAACAACGGTAGAAATAAGTCGGTGGCTATATTCAATCAGTAATTCTGGCGTTAAGTCAGTAGGAAATAATTGCCCTTTACATAAGGGCCAACTATTGCCACAACCATCGGCGGAACCTGTTTTAGTAACTAAAGCTCCACCTAATAAAATGAAAACCATTCCAACGGTAGATACCACAGAAAGCCCTTTCATTATACGAACCATTCTATTCACCTTACTTTCTGAATAGGAATAAGTGTATAGTAGACAGGAAGTCTAGGAGTTGTTGTAATTTAAGTATATGGAAATTGTTAGTATCTATTAATAATCATTATCATAGATTGTCACTTTTTTGTCAAAAATATTTTTTAATCTAATTGTTAATAAAGTGATATTAACAATTTTTTAGGAAAAATATTATCATAATACAAAAGTGTCTAAAGTGTAAATATTAAAAGTTACTATTATTAAGTAACGGTTGTAATATATAGTTTTTTTGATATAATCAAATTACAACAACGTATTCCTAACAACTCACCAAAGAATGTAAGCGCTTAAAAATAATAAAGGAGGTGCATGTGCTTATCGTCTGGAAAGGTGCGTTGGAAGGGATAACTTCATGAATTCCTCACCTAAGAACCACTACATACATCACTACAAATTCAAAACATCACTTATTAGTCCAATGCATATAGTCAACGGTAGGCTTCTTAAGAATAGTTTTAAGCTGTTGATTAGCAGAATAAAAGATTTTTTAGGAAGAGAGGTATCGATATGGAAGCTTCTTTCTCTAAGGTCCGAAAACTGTTGTTTTTGGCTTTCCTTACTCTTCTTCTAACGGCATGTGGGCGAGAAAATTTAACTGCCTTAGACCCTAAAGGTTATGGTGCTGAGCAGTCGATGAAGTTAATTTTATTAACGACTATCGTGATGACCTTTGTTTTTTTAGTTGTAATTACGGCCTTGATTATCGTTATTATTCGATTCCGTAAGAAAAAAGGAGATCCCGTAATTACACCGGTACAAGTCGAAGGAAGTAAATCTTTAGAAGCACTTTGGACTATTATCCCTATTATCCTCGTTGTAATTATGGCCGTTCCTACGGTCGTCGCTACATTCCAATTAGCTGATACGTCGGATCAAGACGAACATATTAATATCGATATTACAGGACACCAATATTGGTGGCATTATGAGTATGTCGATGAAGGTTTTACTACTAGTCAGGACTTATATATTCCTGTAAATCAAAAGGTGTACATTAACCTTATCACTAAGGATGTTCTCCATTCTTTTTGGGTGCCGAGTATTTCCGGTAAGCTCGATGTTAACCCAGAGAACGTTAATACGATGTTTATTGAGGCTTATGAAGAAGGTGTATATTTTGGGAAATGTGCAGAATTGTGTGGTCCTTCCCATTCTCTAATGGATTTTAAAGTAGTAGTAGTTAGTGAAGAGGAGTATGAACAGTGGGTTAAAGATATGAAGAACTTTGATGCCGATGCGTTAGATCTTGACCCAATCGCCCAAGAAGGACGGTCTTTATTTGAAGAAAAGGGGTGTATTGGATGTCATGCTATTGATGGAAGGAATTATTCACCGGGAAATACCCCGATGGGACCAGATTTGACACAATTTGCTGATCGTTCTCGTTTTGCAGGTTATTTACAACCGACAGAAGAAAATTTAAAGAATTGGTTAAGGGATCCAGAAAAGCTTAAACCAGGTAATAAAATGACTGGAACCTATGGTGAATTAAGCGAGGAAGAAATCGACAAAATTGCCCGATTTTTACTTGAATTACGTCCTTCAGAAGTGACAGCGGGAAGTAAAGAGTAAAGTAGGGGTAGATCAGAATGTTAGGAGGTATGCAAAGTGAGTCACTCAGTTGCTGCCAAACGTAGCGTAGGAGAATTTTTGTGGGATTATTTAACGACTGTCGATCATAAAAAAATTGCCCATTTATATTTGGCAGGAGGAGGGTTTTTCTTCGTCCTTGGAGGAATCGAAGCCTTGCTCATCCGCCTACAGTTGATGAAGCCAGAGAATGATTTTGTCAGTGCAGGATTTTTTAATGAGTTATTAACAATGCATGGAACAACGATGATTTTCCTTGCAGCTATGCCAATTTTAATTGGTTTAATGAATGCTGTTATGCCTTTGCAAATTGGTGCAAGGGATGTTGCTTTTCCCTTTCTCAATGCCTTAAGTTTTTGGTTATTTATGTTCGGAGGAATCTTACTTAATTTAAGCTTCTTGCTCGGGGGAGCTCCAGATGCTGGCTGGACTTCTTATGCCTCTTTATCTATGGAGCGCCCTGGTCATGGTATTGATTTTTATATTGCTGGTTTACAAATTGCCGGTGCGGGAACTTTAATGGGAGGTATTAATTTTATTGCCACGATTGTAACGATGCGGGCACCGGGAATGACATATATGCGCATGCCTTTATTTTCTTGGGCAACTTTTATTACTAGTGTATTAATTCTATTTGCCTTTCCTCCTCTAACGATTAACTTGTTTTTGTTAATGTTCGATCGAATGTTTGGTACTGCCTTTTTCGATGTAGCCTTAGGTGGAAATACGATTATTTATCAACATCTTTTCTGGATTTTCGGTCATCCGGAAGTTTATATTTTAATCCTACCTCTCTTCGGGGTCTTTAGTGAAATTTTTGCTACGTTTTCACGCAAGCGACTCTTTGGTTATACGGCAATGGTATTTGCGACGATGCTAATCGCCTTCTTAGGTTTTATGGTATGGGCTCATCATATGTTTACGGTAGGTTTAGGTCCGGTAGCTAACGCTATTTTTGCTGTTGGGACGATGGCTATTGCTGTTCCTACAGGAATTAAGATTTTTAACTGGCTAGCGACCATGTGGGGAGGCCAGGTGACGATTAATACTGCGATGCTCTGGGCTATTGGGTTCATTCCATCTTTTACAATCGGTGGGATGACCGGAGTCATGCTTGGTTCGAATGTAGCGGACTACCAGTACCATGACACGTATTTTGTCGTCGCCCATTTCCACTATGTAATCGTCGGAGGAACGGTATTTGGAATTTTTGCTGCATTACACTATTGGTGGCCAAAAATGTTTGGGCGAATCTTGAATGAAACTTTAGGTAAAATTACTTTTTGGTTGTTTTTTATCGGCTTTCATATGACCTTTTTCATCCAACACTTTTTAGGATTAATGGGGATGCCACGTCGTTATTGGGTCTTTTTAGAGGACCAAGGTTTAGATTTAGGAAATTTAATTAGTTCTATTGGTGCGCTTTTTATGGGGGTTGCTACCCTTGTCTTTATTATTAATATCGTGGTATCTGCCCGGGGAGAACAAGCGCCAGCGGATCCTTGGGATGGTCGTACCCTTGAATGGTCTGTATCTTCACCACCTCCATACTACAATTTTGAACAATTACCACTTGTTCGCGGACTAGATCCATTATGGATCGAAAAGATGGAGGGAGATGGAACGGTACCACCTGGGGAACCTTTAGCAGATGTCCATATGCCAAATCGTTCTATTTTACCCTTTTTAATGAGTCTTGGATTTTTTATTTCAGGTTTTGGCTTTATATATCAAACCGATAGTGTGTATTGGTATATAGCCTTGTATGGTGGCCTTGCCTTTTCTATTGCTATGATGATCCTTCGTTCAGTCAAGGATGATTATGGCTACTACATTCCAAAAGAGGAATTAGAAAAAGCGTTAGAAGGGGAGGCGAAGTAAATGGCTCAACAACATAGTCATCTCTTTCCAGATACAATGCCCTTAGAGCCGGAAAAGGCGACGTTGGAGGGGAAAAATAAATTTTTCGGCCTTTGGTTTTTTCTCGGCGGTGAAACCGTTCTTTTCGCTAGTCTATTTGGGGTGTATTTGGCATTAAAAGGGTCGACTGCTGGCGGCCCTTCTTCCCAGGAGATTTTTGGTCTCGGATTAGTTTTACTTATGACGATGTTGTTATTAGTTAGCTCCTTAACAAGCGTTTATGCAATGTATCATATGCGGAATAACAATTTCAAAAAAATGTATTTATGGTTAGGGATTACCGGTTTATTAGGAGTAGGATTTTTAGTTTGTGAAGTATACGAATTTGCCCATTATATTATCGATTATGGTTTTACTTTTCGTTCGTCCGCCTTTGGTTCTGCCTTCTATGCATTAGTCGGTTTCCATGGTGGACACGTGCTTTTTGGAATTTGTTGGTTAACAACCCTGTTAATTAGAAATGCCAAGCGCGGTTTGAACTTATACAATGCGCCAAAGTTTAATACGTTTAGTCTTTACTGGCACTTTATCGATGTAGTGTGGGTCTTTATTTTTACGGTCGTTTATTTAATGGGGAAGGTGGGATAAGGATGTCGGAACAGAACATCACGAGTAAAGAAGCCTTTCGTAAACAACAGCATAAGTTAGAAATGCAAAGGCAACTTGTATCGTTTTCTTTAATGATTGTCCTGACCTTAGTCGCTTTTTTGATAGTCGCCTTAGATATGTTAAGTCGAAGTGTACTTCTTCCGACACTCTTTGTCTTAGCAGTTGTGCAAGCAGGTTTTCAATTTTATTATTTTATGCATTTAAAAGATAAGGGGCATGCCATGCCGGCGACGTTAATATTCGGAGGAATGTGGGCTGCTTTTCTTACGTTAGCGGGGATTGTTGTAATTTCTTGGTGGTAAGCGTATAAGACTGGGAATCCTATCCCAGTCTTTCCTTTATATTGTCGTGTTATTTAGGTAACGAGGTGATCAGTTTGTGGTACACATTACAAATCTTTGGCTTTCGTGCTTTGTGGAGCCCGTACTTCTTACTGTTGCTAGTTTTGATTGGACTACTTTATTATATTGTGACTGGTCCGGAAAGGGAGCGTTTCGGTTTAGCGAAAGGACCAACTCCAGGCCAATATTTTAACTTTTATACCGGGCTTGGCTTGTTATATCTAGTGAAGGGATCACCCATTGATTTATTGTCCCATATTCTTTTCTCTGCCCATATGGTTCAGATGGTCGTTCTATATTTTGTGTTACCTATTCTCTTTATTCGTGGAATTCCTAAGGAGTTACTTGAAGGCTTTCTTTCTCTACCGGTCATACGACCGTTGTTTGCATTTTTTACTCGACCGATTATTGCCCTATCTTTATTTAATAGTATGTTTGCCCTCTATCATATCCCGGCGATTTTTGATTTTTCAAAATCGTCTAAGTTGATTCATCTAGCAACGATGACAGGCTTATTTTTATTAGCGGTGTTTATGTGGTGGCCGATTGTTACGCCTTTAAAGCAGGAGAGACGGATGGTACCTTTACTAAAAATGGGATATTTAGTCGTTAGTATGTTCATTATTTCTATTGCTTGTGCTTTAATTATTTTCGCAGATGAGCCACTGTTCGAAGTCTATTATTCTGGCGGAGCCTGGGTACAGGCCTTGAGTTTATGCGTTCCAACCAATGTGATGACAGGTCTATCTGGGAGCCTTACTAGTGCAGAAATGTTCTCTCCCTTAACTAGTCGAGAGGATCAACAATTAGGGGGCATCCTTATGATGATGTTACAGCAAGTCATTTACGGATATGTTATAGCGAGGATTTTTTTCGCTTGGTTTTCTAAAAAGAATATGCAAATCGATCCCTTACCTAAGAAAAGAGATATGTACTATGAATGAAAGAAAAGACGACTAAGATTTATATTTCCTAGTCGTCTTTTCTCTTGTACACTACCTTTGTCGAAGGATAGTGAAATAATCTTATTCGCTTAGACAATTTTTAACAGAATATTGTCTCTGAATCCCATACACTGGAATAAGGTTAAATGCTTATTCGTTTAAGTAAGCTTCTAGTTCTTCGTTGACACTTTTAACTAACTGGTTTGCTCGTTCAACGATATTTTTCGGGAAGTTCTCGTCTTCTCCGTACTCGATTCCATGGGGGTAATAATGTTTTCCTAAGAGAGGCGTTTTTAGTTTAATGACGGCAGTGCGGTTATCGACATCGCCCTCAATTGCCTCGCCTTGAATTCGTATGTAGAACGTTACGTTTTTTTCTTGTGATTTAATTTTGTAATCATACGTGACGCGTTCGTAGTCCCAGTTTTCCCCACGAATAAATGCGTGCTTACCCATGATGTGGTCAAGTGGAGTAAGATCGATTACTTTATCGTCAATCCCTAAGTTTTCTAATTTCATCCTTTTCACCTCATTATTAGTCTCGCTAAGATAATCATAGTAAAAATCCTATCAACTTGCAATAAAAGTAACGAAATATTTTATCTTCGAGAATGAATTTAGTCCAAAATAGTTTCCTGTAGCCTTATACATTGTTTCTGTGCTCCCGTGAGAAATATGTATATAATGGAGTAAATAATAATTTGTCGATAAGAAAAAGGGGTGAGTCTATTGAAACGTACCATCCGATTGGCAATGATATTTTTGTTGTTGGCAACGACGGTATTTCTATCTATACTTTTATACGATCTCTTGCAATGGGGAAATGTGAAATTCGATCCACATCCTCAAATTGATACGGCTCAGGAAGAAAAAAAGGCACCGATTGAGTTCAATGATTCCGTTTTTTCGTTAATGCATCAATCTACGGATGAAGTTATACGTCTTTTAGGTGAACCGGAACGAAAGGATCTGTCGGCTTACCAATATACTTGGTGGATTTATAACGATGGTGATTCTTATTTACAGGTGGGTATTTTAGATGATCGTGTAGAAACGGTCTATGCCGGTGGTGAGGGACTTGATAGCAATCCAATCGCTGTAGGGGATTCTGTGGCCAAACTTGTAGAAAAATATCCTTTACAGCAAAGGGTGACCTTCGATAAGGGAATTGCCCATTATACCTTTATCTTAAAGGATGAAGACCTCAGGACTCAACCTTTAATAAAATTAGACGATAACCTCTTTGTACAGTGTTATATCGATACATTTACGCAAAAGGTTTCTGGCTTACGTATTTTAACCGGTGATCTACTCTTACGCCAACGTTTCTATGAAATGGAATATCGAGGGCAATTGCCGAAGGAAATTACTTTGGACGAGGAAGAATGGAAAAAGGTTCAAGCAGGAATGGAGCGACAAATTTTCGATTTAACGAATATCCTTCGTAAACAGCATCAACTACCGGAAGTAAAATATGACCAAATAGTTAGTGAAGTAGCCTATTTACATAGTAAAGATATGTATGAGAAACAGTACTTTTCCCATGAAAGTCTGGATGGAAGAGGCTTAAAGGAACGTCTCGATGAGCGGAATGTGGTCTATGTTGGCGCTGGTGAAAATATCGCTGCTCAACATGTCGATGCCATCGCAGCAGTACAAGGTTGGTTAAATAGTCAAGGCCATCGTGAAAGTTTGCTCAACGAACAATATAACTATTTAGGTGTAGGAGTCCATCGCTTATATTATACGCAAAATTTCATCGTGAAATATTAAAACAAGAAGAACCCTCTAATCTAATCAAATTGTTCACAATCCTAGCATTCAATGGTAAAATGATAAGGAGTGGAGGTGTTCTTTCGTGATTGTAACCATGGAGCATGTAGCCATTTTAGATAAATCTGAGGCCTTAGCTGATATGATTTTACAATCGGAGGTTGTAGAACGCTATCAGGAAGCCCATTACCAATTGTATAGCGATCCGACAGCGACGGAGCTTATTCGCTCTTTTAACTCGATGAAGGATCACTATGAAGATGTCCAACGATTTGGCCGTTATCATCCTGATTATGCGGAGATTATGCGGAAAGTTCGTTCGATTAAGCGCGAGATGGATCTCAATCCTTTCGTTGCGGAATTTAAAAAAAGGGAACGGGAATTGCAACGCTTTTTAGATGATATTAGTGAAGTGTTGGCAAAAAGTGTTAGCGAGCATATTATAGTTCCCCGGGAGGATGCCTTATATTCTAGCGGCGGTTGTACAACGGGAAAATGTGCCTCTGGACAAGCCTGCAGTTGTTCTGCTTAAGAATTTGTAAGGAATAGGAGTATCAACATGCGAGTAAAACGACAAGGTTTAATCGTTTGGTATAAACATCGAAAAAATATTCGACAGTTGAAAAGGTATGGTCATTTTATCTATTCTTCGCGTCGACGTCGATATGCGATGATCTATGTGAATCAAGATGAAATTGATGAAAAAGAAGCGCATTTAGAAAAACTACCTTTTGTTCTTAAGGTCGAGCGTTCGTACAAACCGTTTGTATCGACTAATTTTGAAAATGCAAGGCCTGATGAAGCGAAGCTTTACGATTATAAATAGATTTCATCCATGACCTTTGTACGTAAATGTACAAAGGTTTTTATTTGATAAATGAAGGGAAGAGCGCTTACAATTAGAAGAAAATTATTGCTTATTGTTAACCTCTTCCTTAAAATAAATATATCGACAAAAGTAGAGGTTGTATAGATGAGAGTGATAGCAGGAAGCTTAAGGGGTCGGAGTCTTTATCGAGTTCCTAGTTCGAAGACACGACCTACTAGTGACAAGGTAAAAGAAGCGGTGTTTCATAAACTGGGTCCTTATTTTGATGGGGGAGAAGGATTAGATTTATTTGCAGGTAGTGGGGCCTTAGGAATCGAGGCCTTAAGTCGCGGGATGGAACATGTAACCTTTATCGAACGTCATCCAGAAGCGATCGCTACAATTAGGAAAAATATAAAACATTTGCAACTAGAAAACCGTGCGTCAATTTATCGAAACGATGCATCCCGAGCCTTAGATATCTTACATAAGCGAAAGAAAAAGTTTCACCTTATTTTACTCGATCCTCCATATAACTCTAAGGTATACGCATCCTTTGTAGCGCGGATACGTAGCTTAAATTTGTTACATCCTGGTGGCTACCTTTATCTTGAACATGCACCGAAGGAAGAAATTGCTTACGACACGGAGTACTATACTGAGATGTTTAGAAGAGATTATAGTAAAGAGATTGCAGTGACGATTTTACAAGTTCATGAAGATGAGATTGGGGAGGAATAACAGTGGAAAAAAAGTTAGCCATTTGCCCTGGAAGCTTCGATCCGATTACTAATGGCCATTTAGACATTATTCAACGCGGGGCTAGAATTTTTGATGAAGTGGTTGTCGTAATATTTAATAATCACTCCAAGTCACCACTATTTACAGCAGAAGAACGAGCTTATTTAATTCGAGAAGCGGTGAAGGATATTCCGAATGTTCGAGTAGATGTTTCGAATGGACTACTTGTCGAATATGCAAAAGCGATCGATGCCGATGCAATTTTACGCGGTTTACGGGCGGTAAGTGATTTTGAATACGAAATGCAAATCACTTCGATGAATAAACGCCTAGAACCAGAAATTGAAACTTTTTTCATGATGACAAATACTCAATATTCTTATTTGAGCTCAAGTATTGTGAAAGAGGTCGCACGTTATAATGGTAATATAAAGGATTTGGTGCCTCCAGCCGTAGCCGAGGCACTACGAAAGAAGTTTCAGTAGAGGGAACGTAACCATCGGAAAAGTAAAATGCTCGTAGCAAGGCCTAGCGTGAGGAGCGTAAAGAACGGTCCAAAATGGGTGAAAAAATGTACGAGATCACTAATGAAAAAGGTTATACTAGATGGTTTATGTATCGTGTCGATTATTTGCTCCTTCCCGCCGAGAAAGAAATGGCAGGCTAAAAACGTTAAAAAGCCGGCGATAAATCCGTGGAAGATTCGGGCGAAAAAGTATGGAAAATAACGTATATCGGTATGGGCAATTAAACTAGCTACTTGAGCATGTATAGATAGCCCGTTAAAGCCTAAAATAAAGCTGACGAAG
Source organism: uncultured Pseudogracilibacillus sp. (assembly GCA_937974845.1). GTDB lineage: Bacteria > Bacillota > Bacilli > Bacillales > Amphibacillaceae > Pseudogracilibacillus. Next base: position 22,835 of record CALJVC010000096.1, read on the forward strand.
GACAATTGCCAAAAGAGGGCGACTCCCTCGGTTTGACTAAGGGCTTCCGCACCGGTAGTTATTTCAAAAAGGCCTGTAATCACTGCGGTAAGGGCCTCAACAGGAATATAAAAAAGTTTTAACAAGGGTGCAAGTAATACATAAATCGCTTGGAAGAAATAGACCTTGTCTAATAAAGCGGTAAGAACTGAAAATAAAATAATAAAGCCACCGACCATTAATAATGTTTGAACAGAAACGATGACGGCATCCCCTAGAAGTTTTCCGAAGGGGCGGGTTTCCTTAATCCGAGTTCGGTGCATGTTTTGAAAGGCACGTCGAATATTATGCTTGAAGCGGAAGGAACGAAGACCGGTTTCTCTTATTTCTACGCTATGATCTTCTTTTTGTCGTCCATGATGTCGCATCGCCAGTCCGATGATAACATTACTTACATAATGACTTAAGGCTAATATAATGCCTAACTTGACGTGGTGGAAGAAGCCGACAGCAATTGCGCCGAAGATAAAGAGGGGACTAGCGGCATTAGAAAAGGATAATAAACGTTCCGCTTCATATTTACTGACTTCATTATTTTCCCGGAGCATGACTGTAATTTTAGCACCGGAGGGGAAACCACTTACCATACCTAAAATCCAAGCAAAACTTCCTGCCCCCGGAACATTAAAGAGCGGTCGCATGATCGGCTCGAATAAAATACCGATAAATTGCACTACACCAAAGCTAATGAGTAATTCTGCCATAATAAAAAAAGGTAGTAGCGAGGGAAAGACAATTTCCCACCATGTATGTAAACCGCGTAAACTAGCTTGAAGGGTGTCTTCAGGGAAGAGGATTATAATCGTTGTAAGTCCAATAATCAAAAATGCTAAAATAATTGTTTTCAATTTAGCATACATTGAATTGAAGACCTCCTGCGTATCGATAATTTCTACTTAAAGAACTTGTCTCTTAACTATACGCAAGTAACACTCCCTTTTATGAGTTAAATATCAAATCTCTAGAAGTAGGTGGAAGTTTATGATGCAAAAACAAAAGCAAACTCTTTTTTATAGCCTTATTTTTCTATTAGTCTTTTTTCTAATGATTACAATCAAACTTCCCTACTATGTATACAAGCCTGGTACCGCTGACGAATTATCTTCTGTCGTCGAGGTGGACTCAGGCTTTTCTAGCCTAGGAGAATTCCATCTTGTCACCGTAAGTGGTGGTCGAGCAACTCCATTGGAATATGTCTTAGCAAAATTGTCGCGGTTCCATGAATTAGTGCCGATAGAAGAGGCTATTCCAGAAAGTTTTACTGATGAGCAGTATCGTTTTTATCAACAGAAAATGATGGACCAATCGAAGGTTGCTTCCCAAGTTGTAGCCTATGAAGCGGCTAACAAAGAAGTGACCGTTACCGAAAAGGGAGTATACGTATTACATACGATCGAAGGGATGCCTTCTGAGGAAAAAATAGAAACCGGGGATCGGATTGTAAAGATCGACCATATCGATGTATATGAGCCGAAGGATATCATCGAATATGTTCAGAAAAAGCGGGAGAAGGACGAAGTGGTTTTAGAAATCGAACGGGACAACGAACGAATCGAAATCGTTTTGCCGATTACTAGTTTTCCGGAGGATCCCGATCGAGTCGGATTAGGGGTTCAGCTTTTAAAAGATGAAGCAATTAATGTAGATCCCCAGGTTGAAATTAAGAGCGGAAATATTGGTGGACCGAGTGCTGGTATTATGTTTGCGTTAGAAATATATAATCAATTGACCGAAACCGACATAACGAAGGGGTATCGTATCGCTGGTACTGGAGAAATCGATGTAGAAGGAAAGGTTCATCGTGTAGGAGGTATCGATAAGAAAGTCATTGCTGCGCATAAGAAGGAAATAGACTTTTTCCTAGCTCCTAATGAAGAGGGAAGAGAAGGTTCGAATTATGAAGTGGCTAAGGATACTGCTGAAAAAATAAAGACCGATATGGAAATCGTTCCAATTGATTCTTTCCAGGATGCGCTGGATTTTCTGAATCAATTGGAACCGAAAAAAGATTAGACCATAATCGGTAATTGAAATTCTTGTTTTCTTAATGCGATGCGCCGTTTTGCTGGCAGGATAGCATAGTAGACCTGCAAGGCCCGCTCATCTAAGTGTAGCTCTGGATAATCATAGGTTAGATTGGAAAGAAGAGGCACCTCGAGGGCCTTTTTTTTCTTGTTTAAATAAGCTCGACCTCGTTCGTTCATTCCTAATAATCTTACGTAAGGAAGCGACTCTTGTTGAAAAAATGCTTCGATTTCGTTTTTCTTCGTATTTGTTAACAGGTGGGTAAAGAGTCGTTGTAGTCTAACGTAAGTATAGCGTTTCGATTTAACGAGCCCTACAAACTCTTGAAAGTTTTGCGCTTGTTGGATCGCTTCTTTTAATTTGTATTCAATACCTTCCTCGATACCATGGATTTCTCTCAGCTCTTCGAGGGAAGAGCTAATAATTTTTGTGTAAAGTTGGTTGAAGTAAGCTTCCCAATCGTGCCATCGGCCAGCTTTTTCTTTGTAAGCAACTAATTGTTCGAAGCTATGATATGGTATGGCACGAAGGATTTTTTCATCCTTAGGATCCCGTTGTAAGGCTTGGCGAATACTCGTAGCACTGGCGATTGAGTGGTCGATTTCTGTATCGTGGTAATGGCTTTTTTTTCGTTTAATGGTAAAAGCTTTGATAGGTAGTCCTTCTTCAACTATCGAACGAACGTAGCTAAAGCCGAGGATATTATTTGGTTGAAATAAATCGATTTGCTTTAGTCCGATATGTTCGTAGGCTTTTTGGCTAGCTTTTGGGAAGCTAAAGCCTTTTTCTAAGTAGCTACGAACGGTTAAATCGTAGCTTTCCTTATGTTCTTTAAGTTGTTCTGCAGCCTCATAAAAGGGTGCGATGTTACCTGACTCACTTCCAAAACATAGCGTCTCTATTCCAAGGGCGTAAAGGGAAAGAACCGCACCACGGGCAAAATATCGACTGCTTTGAACGGCATAGGCATAAGGGAGTTCGATAACAAGGTCTACGCCACCTTGTAATGCCGCCCGGGTTCGATGAAATTTATCGATAATTGCCGGCTCTCCCCTTTGTAAAAAGCTCCCACTCATGACGGCGATGATACAATCGGCTTGTGTGATTTTTCTTGCTTCTTCGATATGGTATTGATGACCATTGTGGAAAGGGTTATATTCGACAACTAAACCACAAGCTTTCACAATTAACAACTCCTATAGTATAATTAATTTATTGAACTATTTTATATTGAAGGGATAGATACGGTTATTCTAAAGAATGGATTCCTTCATATTGTATAAAATTGTTCCTTCCTATACAATATTATAATGCTGTATAAGTTGACAAAGTAGAGGAAGAGCTATAAAATAACTCCTGTTGCCTTAGAGGTGATTTGTGTGAAATTTTCAATCCAGCAAATAAAGAATGAGGCGTTTGAAGGACCGGTAACCTTTGAAGAGAAGCTGGACGTTTCCGAATTACTATCCTTACCGAACAATGAAATAATCGATATCGGCGAGGTATTTGTTTATGGGATGTATGTCTTAGAAAATCATGAAATTATCTTTTCCTTTACCATTGAGGGAGAGATGATTTTACCCTGTGCTCGAACGCTTGTAGAAGTCAACTATCCTTTCCGCTTTCGTGGAACGGAGATATTTACAACGAAGGCTTCGGTAGCTGCGAAAGAGGAAGAGATCCATCATGTAACCGAAGAGGTAATCGATTTACGACCTTATATTTTGGAGACGATTCTTTTACAAAAACCTTATCGGGTTTTTGCAGAAAATGCAGAAGTTCAAGATGGTGAGGGCTGGTCTTTTTATACAGAAGATCGATTTGAAGAGGAGAAGAAACAAAAGGTTGATCCTCGACTAGCTAAGCTACAAAAGCTTTTGGATGAGAAAAAAGATGAATCTTAACCCATTGTTGTTACTTATGTTTGTATGTTTTTGAAATATAGGCTAAAATAGAATCGTTAAAGGATTTGCTTAGCGATTTAGCGCAACGATCATAAGGAGGTGTCTTACAAATGGCAGTACCAAAGAGAAGAACGTCTAAAAAAGTTAAAAGACAACGTCGTACCCATAAAAAGCTACACACACCTGGCTTAGTAGAATGTTCAAACTGTGGGGAGTTAACGAAGCCTCACTACGTATGTAAAGCTTGTGGACATTACGATGGTGATGAAGTAGTTGAAACATACTAAAGAAAGCAGATCACAACGTGGTCTGTTTTTTTATTTACTTATCCTTATGTGTAAATTATGGTAATATAAGGTTAAATAATTATACATATATTGGAGAGATGAGGTTGACTAAGTTAGTCGTTTATGAAAAGCATCCCGCGGGATATGGAACAATCCTTTTGAATCGGGAAGAAAAAAGAAATGCTATTTCTAGACAGATGACAGAAGAGTTAGCGAAGTTATTAGAAGAGTTGCGCAAAGATCCCCCAAAGTTTCTCGTGTTAAAAAGTGCGGGAGAGAGGATTTTTTGTGCAGGTGGTGATTTAAAGGAGTTAAACGATGAGCTTGATGAGGAAGAGGCTTTTCAACATTTAACTCCGATGCGGGAAGTGTTATATCAATTTGCGACCTTTCCGGTACCGACCCTTTGTCTTCTACAGGGGAATGCTCTCGGTGGTGGGTGCGAACTAGCGACGGCTTGCGATCTCCGTATCGCAAAGGAAGGTACGAGTTTTGGTTTTGTCCAATCGAACCTCGGTATTTTACCAGGCTGGGGTGGTGGAGCCTTGCTTTATAAAAAGGTTCATCCGAATTTTGCCCTTCAGTGGATTACCGAAGGCACCGTTTTTACAGCTTCTGAATTAGTGGAGAAAGGTTGGCTGCATCGGGTCGTTCCGGAAGAAGATTGGGGAAAGGAAGAGGAGATTTTAAAGCCATACCTCGATAAGTCCTTTGAACAGCTTAGTTTTTTAAAAGGTCAATTTTTAAAGGCAATCGATGAGGAGAGTTTGGCTGAAGCAATGATTGAAGAGTCGCGAATGAGCGCCAATCTATGGCCGTCCGAAACCCATAAAGAGGCTGTTCGTCGTTTCTTGAAAAAGTAAACGCTTAAAAAAATCCCTAAAAGTCACATAAACTTTTAGGGATTTTCTTTAAAGCTTTCATTCGGAATCTTCGGTATCCTTAACTTGAGGATTCCGGGATATTGGAGGTTGTACAGCTTCACGTACTCCTTCAGGCATCCAAATGTATGGGTTTTCTCCGAAGTCCCGCTCTAAGTTGTAGGAAGCTGCTTCGAACCCCATCTTTTCCCAAAACTCATTGGTTTCTAATTTAGGATTCGTTTTAATCGGTAAATTAAATTGTTTAGCGAATTCGACCATCAATTTCCCATAGCCCCGATCACGATAATCCGGCAATACTTCTAATTTCCATAAGACTAAGTAATCCTGAGGTGGGTTGAAATAATCGTCGTACTTTTTAGAGCGTTTATAAAGACTCATGCGAGCGACTAATGTATTTCCAATATAAATCCCATAGAAGGGGGATTCGCTATTTTCTTCTACTAATTCATTTTCTAAATCTTGCAACATAGACTCCTCTTGGTTACCATAAGCTTGGAACTTTTTGAAGTCCTCTAGGGTTTTGTAATTAATCAGTAACCTCTCAACTTTCACATTGTCCATCTAGGTTCATCCTTTCCGAAATGACGTTCTCTTTCTTTGTGTATCTCTCAATTTTATTATAGTATAAATGCATATAGAATGGGAATATTTCAGTCAATATTTAACATGTGTTCATCGATTTTTACATGACATTTTGGAGTGACTTATCGTGGATATTGGAATTATTGGCGGAGGGTCCCTCGGCCTACTATTAACGAGTTATCTACATAAAGAGCATCAAGTTAGCTTGTATGTTCGTCGTAAAGAACAGGCGAAGCTTATCCAAAAACGAGGTATTACTTTAGACACGGGCGATGAAGTTTGTAAAGTTTTTCCACCGAAGGTCAAAGATGTCCGTGAATTAGTTAGACATGATGTACTTTTCGTTGCAGTAAAACAGCCTGATTTGCCTGAACTTTTAGCTTTTATAAAAGAAAAGTCTTTGCAAAGCTCCTACGTTTTTTTACAAAACGGTATGGGGCATATAGAAGATATTAAAGGTCTTCCTCAATCGATTTATATCGGGATTGTAGATCACGGCGCAAAAAAAGAAGATGACACTAAGGTAAAGCATTTAGGTCGCGGTAAGATTACTTTATCGAGCTTAAAGGGAGCGACGGATCCTTTAATAAAGCTAGCAGATGCTTTGCATACAGACTCTTTTCCCTTTACTTATACTAAGGATTGGCGTAGCTTGTTGGAAGGAAAATTAATTGTTAATGCAGTTATTAATCCACTTACGGCAATCTTCGATGTGCCTAATGGAGATATTATACATAAAGAATCTTTACGGAAAATTGCTCGACAATTAACAAAGGAAACCGCTCGGGTATTAAAGATGGAAGAGGAAGAGGCATGGGATAAGGTTGAGCGGGTGGCAAGTATTACGGCTAAAAACACTTCCTCAATGCGAGCGGATATCTTACAAGGTCGGAGGACGGAAGTAGAGGCGATTACGGGCTATATTTTAAAGCTCGGTAAACCACAAAACTTACCCTTTACGACGTTTGTTTACTACGCAATCTTAACGCTAGAGGAAAGAGGCAAATGAAAAGATGGATATAGTTAGAGAGCTTATTTTGAACAAATGGTTTCTAGCCCTTTTTCCGATGATTATATGGGGCATACTAATAGTAATTATAAGTTTGTTACGGGTACATCGTTGGCGAAAGATCCATCTTGTCGCTCAAGGATCGGCCCTTTTTTTCGTTGCAGGAACTATTTATTTAATCCAAGAAATGTATGGTATCTTTTTGCTTAGTCCAATCCTCATTCTAGGTATTTTATTTTTAGCTATCCATTTAATCGTTCAACGTTGGACGAAGGTTGATGTTTCCTTTTCCCAAGCCTTCATCCTTTTGTTACGTTTAAGTTTTCTTATATTTTTTGTCGCTTATCTTATTTTATTAGTTCTATATATAATTCGAATTTTTGCCTAAGGGAAGATTTAAAGTTAAAATATGAAACGGAAGAATGTCCTAGAGATATCAAGACCTTATTATTTGAAGCTTTCGAGAGTAATAAGGGATGTATTTGATGGAAGGAGATAAAAGGATGACATTTCAGTCAATGCAATTAGACAATCGTAATCCGATTGCTAGACATTATATAGAAGGGAAACTAGATTACTTCTTTCCCTATTCTCCAAATTTTTCAACTCGAGCTCGCTTAGAAGAGTTGGACTCTCGTCATTTTCCCCGAGAAACGTTGGCGACACACTTACGGAAAATGAATCAAGGGTGGGGAGCTTCTAGGTTAAGCTTGGATCAAATCGAACGCTTGCGTGACCCAGAAAGTGTAGTCGTTATCGGTGGACAACAGGCCGGTATATTGACAGGTCCTTTATATACGATTCATAAAATTGTTTCAATTGTGAAATATGCAAGGATGCAGGAGGAGAAGCTCAATCGACCAGTCATTCCAGTCTTTTGGATTGCTGGGGAAGACCACGATTATGCCGAGATAAATCATGTGTATACGACGAAGGCTTCTCAATTATTGAAAAAAACAACTACACAACAGGCTTGGAGAAAGATTTCCATATCAGATCTTTCGCTCGATAAGGAGCGGACCGAAGCATGGTTAAAAGAATTGTTCACGGATTTACCTGAGACGCTTCATACAAAGGAAGTTTTCTTGACAATTCAGGAGAGTTTAACAGAGTCGACGACCTTTGTTGATTTTTTCGCTATCTTGATTCATAGGTTATTTAAAGATAGTGGCATCGTCCTTATTGATTCTGGCAATGAAGAACTAAGAAAAATAGAAGCACCGTACTTTTTACAGATGATTGAACGTCAAGAATCGATTACAGAGGCAATTAACGAAACCGCCGAACAGCTGCAGGTACAAGGATATCCCCTTCAAGTAGATGTGTCGGCTACAGATGCAAATCTTTTTTACCGTAACAATGAAAAAGAGAGAGTTTTACTTTTTCGAGATGGAGAGCGTTGGATTGGAAAACATGAGGAGGTCGTTTTAACGACGGATCAGTTGAAAAGTGTGGCTCAAGCACAACCGGAAAAGCTAAGCAACAATGTGATGACGCGACCCTTAATGCAAGAATCTTTATTTCCTACGTTAGCCTTTATCGCCGGTGATGGGGAAATTAGTTATTGGGCCCTATTAAAGAAGGCCTTTACTGCTTTCGATCCCGAGATTACTATGCCTCCAGTTATCCCAAGATTATCGATTACACTCGTATCGAATCGAATTGCCAAATTGTTAGAACAAAGGCATCTAGAAATAGAAACGGTAATCCGTAAAGGTTGTAGCTTTGAGAAAATGAATTGGCTCTATGCGCAACATCACCCACCAGTAGAAAAACTGTTTGACCAGTTTGAACAGAGCTTGAGGGAACTTCACCAACCTTTACAAGCCGTGGCGAAAAGTTTAGGACCAGATTTAGGCAATGAAGCTTCGAAAAATATGGATCATTTACGGAAGGAAACGAATTATTTAAAACGGCGAATCTTGCAAAGAATCGAAGACCAACAAGGTCATCATTTGGGTCAATTTGATGAAATAGAAGTAGCTTTACGGCCTAAAGAAGGGTTACAAGAACGGGTTTTAAATATTTTTCCCTTTATTAACGAGTACGGTATGTCCCTTATTTCCGATTTATTGAAGCTACCATTAGATTTTGAACAGGATCATTATCTCGTATATCTTTATGGAAATTAAATATAAGAAAAAAACAGTGGTGTTTCTT
>CALJVC010000097.1 GCA_937974845.1 uncultured Pseudogracilibacillus sp.
GTTTAATCATGTAAGAAACCTCCTTATTAATTACGATTTCATATTATTAGCACTCTCTAACCCTGAGTGCTAACAACTATAATCATAATTAATCCCTTTTTAAAATGCAAGTATTTTAATTCCTAAAAAGGGGGTTGAAAGAGGGCAGAAGACATAAACTATGTTAAGATACATTATGTAAGAAAAATTAACCGTTTAAAGGAGCTTATTTCGTTGGTTAACTTATTTAAGAACCGAAATTTCCTTGTCATTTTAACTTATTTTCTAATGCAGCTCAGTGCAGGTCTAGTGACGAATATCTTAGTTGCATTCACTTCCATAGAAGCCTACGACGCGATTATATACAGTAACATTTTCCTCTTTATTATCGGTGCTACAATCATCTACCTTATTTTAAAAGAAGAATTGCGACGGGAACGTTTAGAAAGTCCTCTATCGCCAGGGCAAATTGTTGGCTGGGCCTTACTCGGAATGGTTCTCGCTTACTTCAGTCAGGGGATTGCTGGAGCCATTGAGATGTATGTACTCGATATTAAACCAGGGTCTGAAAACACCGAAGCTATTGTCGGGCTCTTAGAGAAAAATACTATTTTTCTATTGTTACCAGCCCTTATCGGTCCCTTTATTGAAGAGTTAGTTTTCCGAAAGGCGATTTTCGATGCGTTACGAAGCAAAATGAACCTCCATTTTGCAACGGTAATCAGTGCCCTTATTTTCGCCCTTGCTCATTTTGATTTTGAACATACTTTAATTTATTTTGTGATGGGGCTGGTCTTTACATATCTATATGTGAAGACAAAACGAATTATCGTACCGATTCTCGCCCATATGGGAATCAACTCTTTGGTCGTCGTTATTCAAATGTTTGTAGATATTGAAGAACTAGAAGAAATGTTAAATGAACTCAGTGTTATCCTACTTGGAGGTTGGTTATAATTGCGAACAGGAATCATATACTTTATCTTAGCAGCCTTGTTTATTTACCTTGCAATCCTAAATGGAACAGAAACGATCTTCAACCCGCTTTCCCTCATTATGTTGGCGATTGCTGCGATTGATATCGGTTTAGGAATCACATTGTTCCGAGACTACTTTCGAAAGAAAAAAGAAGACAGCGAATAAAAAAGGAAGTATAGATGAAAAGCACCCTCTTTTCATCTATACTTCCTTTTTTATCAACTTCTTTTAATCCTTATCCTCTTCCTTTGTCAGTGGGTAATTTTTTAGGAAATAGACAAAGGATTGAAGTTCGACAGACAAATCAATATGGTGTACCCGTACATCTTCGGGTATTGTCAGCCGAGCCGGTGTAAAGTTTAAAATTCCTTTAACCCCTAATTGTACGAGGCGATCGGTAACGTCCTGGGCCGCAGACGCGGGAACCGTAAGGATAGCTACTTCTATATCCCCGATTTGTTCTTCTAATTCGTCGATATGATAAATCGGTATGCCACCGATTTTCGTTCCGGCCATTTCTTTGGAACGGTCAAAGGCTTTGGCAATTTTCGTATTATTGCTTCGCATAAAATTATAATTTAAAAAGGCTGTCCCTAAATTACCAACACCGATTAAAGCAACCTCAGTTACCTCATCTTGTTCTAACGTCGCTTTGAAAAATTGCAACAAATAATCCACATTGTAACCGTAACCTTTTTTTCCTAAAGCTCCAAAGTAGGAAAAATCCCGCCGAATAGTTGCGGAATCGACTTTGACCGCTTCGCTCAACTCCTTTGAGGATACACGGGTTTTCCCTTGATTATGTAAATTCGTAATAAATCGATAATATAAGGGTAACCTTCTCGCCGTTGCTTGAGGTATTTTCTTTCCCATTTGAATCTCCCCTCGTATGTAACCAAACTAATCCTAGCCTCAATGAACTTCTCTTTCTTCGTATTTTGTTTAGGATTGATTTATTTTATTTTTCTAAAAGTTCATTTATGTATATATTAGCAAAAATAAGGTCATAAGTCTGTCTTTATCGTTCCTAACTTTTTCAATAAGGCAGAGAAAAGTCTTATCTCATAAGGGAAAAATCGCCCTCCTTCCTCAAGGAGTACATGGAAGCTGGCTAGCTTTTACGCTACAATAGAATTACGACCCGATGGACCTAACTTAGGTCGTTCGTTTCGTTGTATACAGGATCGGGTTCAAATTCTCAGTCATATCGTTGAAAAGGTGGATATAAAAATGATTATGCAAATTAAACAATTAGTCAAATCCTTTGCAGGAACGATTATATTAGAAAATATCAACATGGAAATTAAAGAAAGGGATCGAATTGCCCTCGTAGGTCGAAATGGCGCCGGAAAAACAACCTTACTCCGAATCATTGTCGATGAGTTAGGCTACGATGCAGGAGAAATAATAAAAAAGCAAGAGGTGCAAATTGGCTATTTAGCCCAGCATACGGATCTCGATTCCGATCGAACCTTGCTCGATGAAATGTATACGGTCTTCCGTTCTTTAATCGAGGAGGAAAAAGCCCTGTTACAGCTTGCGGAGAACATAAGTGAGCTTAGTAGTCAAGCTGAAGATCCGAAGGCTGAAGAAAAACTTATCCATGAATATAGTAAACGAACCGAAGAATTCGCAGAAAAAGGAGGCTACCGTTTTCGAAGCGATATCAAGGGCGTTCTCCACGGTCTCGGCTTTACAGAAGAAGACTTTGCACAGCCTATTGCAACCTTAAGTGGAGGACAAAAAATGCGAGTAGCTCTAGGAAAACTGCTCCTAGAAAAGCCCGAGTTACTCGTTCTAGACGAACCGACAAACCACCTCGATATCGAGACTTTAGATTGGTTAGAAAATTATCTCGTTAACTACGATGGTGCTATCGTAATCGTCTCCCACGACCGGTATTTTCTCGATAAAATTATTACAAAAGTGTACGAAATCGAGCATCGGCAGGCCACCCTTTACCACGGCACCTATTCCCAGTATTTAGTCCAAAAACAGGAGCGCTTGGAGCGGGAGTGGAGACAATATGAAGCCCAGCAAGAAGAAATTAAAAAAGCTGAGGAATTTATTGCCCGAAATATCGCCCGGGCTTCTACTTCGAAAAGGGCGCAAAGTCGGCGGAAACAACTAGAAAAAATGGAGAAACTCGACCGTCCCCTCACGGAAGTAAAGACCGCTTCCTTTTCCTTTGATGTAGCAATCACTAGCGGTCGGGACGTCCTACGTACAGAAAATTACTCCTTCCGGTACCCAAATATGGAGGAGCCTTTATTTTCTGATATTAGCTTTTCTATTCAGCGGGGAGAACGGGTCGCCTTAATTGGAGAAAACGGAGTAGGAAAGTCTACCTTGCTCAAACAAATCCTCACCGATGACGAACACTTTATTAAAGGAACAAATGTACAAATTGGGTACTATTCACAGGAACAAGAGGATCTCAACGAAACCAATACAATATTAGAAGAAGTATGGAATGCCTTTCCGAATAAGACAGAACTAGAAATACGAACCGTACTCGGCAATTTTTTATTCAGTGGAGAGGAAGTACTGAAACCAATCCACCTCTTAAGCGGCGGAGAAAAAGCACGGGTATCCTTGGCTAAGTTAATGCTTCAACAAGCTAATTTTTTAATTTTAGACGAACCGACCAACCACTTAGACCTAGCAAGCAAGGAAGTGCTCGAAGGCGCCCTTCAATTTTATCCAGGAACCATTTTATTCGTCTCCCACGACCGATATTTCATCAATAAAATCGCTGACCAAATTTTTGAATTGACGAAGGACGGCCTTGAAGTGTATCTCGGTAATTACGATTACTATGTCGAAAGAAAGGCGATCGAAGCGGAAAGAGAAAAGCTTAAACAAGCCGAAGAAACGAGCGAAAAAGAAAACAACACTCCCCCGTCCAAGTCCGCTCTATCCTACCAAGAACAGAAACGCCGGCAAAGCCAAGAGCGAACCCGGAGGAGAAAAATAAACCGGCTCGAAGACACCATTGAGGCGAAGGAACAGGAGCTCCACCAATTAGAGATAAAGATGACCGAGCCAGAAGTGTTTAACGACCTTGAGAAAATAAAAGCCCTATCCGAAGAGGCTGAGGGATTACGACTAGAGATCGAATCACTTTACGAAAAATGGGAGCTTTTGCAAAGCGAAACATAAACGCTAAGAAAAACGGTGTTTAGCCTTTTAGCGAACACCGTTTTGTTTTTATTTGAAAAGGAAAGTTTCCTGCTTCGATT
>CALJVC010000098.1 GCA_937974845.1 uncultured Pseudogracilibacillus sp.
CTTGAGCACCGTTTTTTACATTTGACTAGCCTAGGCTAATCTTTTACAATTCCAAATTCGTGAACCTTCTCTACTACCCTTTCCTCCCCTTCTAACAACTCACCAAAAACCTGGTATATTTCCACCTTTAATTGATTTCCCTCTACTTTGTATACTGCAAAGTTTTGAATGGAAGAATCGCGGTTATTAGAATGGGATTCAGTGAAGGCGCCGTCCTTCTGGGGCTGGCCACCGAAGGCAAACAGCTTATTGTAATACTCCACATCCTCTTCGGTCATCCAATCTAATTTTGGTCGCACCTTTTTAATATGTTCTAAAGATTTACTATATAAGTCGTCGTAAGCCTTTGTTCCACCGGTATTCGGCAGGATAAACACCGTCCCTTTAGGATTTTTATAATATTCTACTTGATCATCTCCTAAAACTACTTCAGCATCATCGATTACAGCATTAGAAAAATTCTCTTTCGTTGGAACAAAATTTAAAGCCTTTGTTCGAGAAATGACGTGATCATGCCCCTGCAATACAAGGTCGATATCTAATTCATCAATCAACTGCATGAACTCTTCCCTAACCTTTTGTACATCTTCGTCTAATAAGGAATGATAAGATTTAGAGAAAAGTGGTTTATGATAGGCTAAGATTATCCACTTTGCCCCACGCTTTCTTGCTTCTTTAACATCCTTCTCGATCCACTCGAGTTGCTCCTTACCTAAAGCTTTCTCTTCAGGATTGTCCTTGGATTTTTTATTATCGTTCGTATTCGCAATGACAAAATGAACCCCATTATAGTCATAGGAATAATAAGAACCTCCGCTACTATTTCCATTCGTAATTGGGACATTAATATGTTCATTGAACTTTTCAGGAACTAAAGTAGAATAGCGAATACCATATTCATCGTGGTTACCAGGTGCAATGGCTAACGGTTGTTTTAACCAATGTTCCTCCGACTGTGTAAAAAGGTCTACCCATTCATCCTCTACTTCAGCTACCTCAACCAAATCCCCCGTATGAACAACAAAATCTGGATTGTCTCCTTGTTCAATAGCATGTTTTATCGTGTCTGCACCAAAAGCAGCTTCATTGCGGACATGCTCATTCCAATAGGCATTTTGGGTATCGGTATAGTGAACAAAGGTAAAGGCTTCTCCGTCTTCACCCGACGTCTTAAAGGTACCGACGTTGCTTTTTTCTCCGGATTCACTGCCTACTTGATAGTAATAGGTCGTATTTGGCTTTAAATCCGTCGCAAGGGCCTTGTAGGAGTATTCCTTCACATCGATGAGTTCGAGATAACCGATTCCTTTTCCACTCATCCATTCTGCTCCACCCTTTCCTTCATCGGTATAATAGCCCTTAATGATTGGTTCTCCCTTTTCGTCTTCTACAATCTTTCCATCTTCATCCTTTTCTACCTCAGCGTAGATATAATAGCCATCCTCCGTTCTTTCGGCATACTGGTTAACGACCTCAGTCGCCTCTGCATCAAAGACTAGTGGATCTTCCATATCCTTCTTTTCACTAACCCAAACCTTCGCATCCTCGAACTTTTCTGTCGTATACCAATTAAAGCCCATTTGCGTGCGTGTATCGCCATGGAAGGTCGTAATAATCCGATTCGGACGGTTGTTTGCAGCGACCTCCGCTACTTTGGGCTTTTCTTTTAATAACTTTTCCTGATTTTGATCCTCTTTTTTATCTGCATCGGTAGAGGCTACAGCTACCTTAGCATCCTTCACCTCTCCTTGTCCTTCGTTAGTAGTTTCTTGACAAGCCACTAAGGTAAAAATTGACGCAAGGAATAGCAGGAATATACTAAAATGAATCAATGGTTTCAACAGTTTTCTCATCGCATTCCCTCACATTAGTTTTAATTATAATTTCAAGGAAGCTTCCTCTTCTACTTATACTGTAACAGGCGTTTTTTTCATTTTTGTAAATAAATTGTTATAAAAAGATAAAATATTTAATTTAAGTTAGAAACTGTTTTTATTATTTCCCTACGCCCTTTGTCTCATTAATGTCAATATTTTGTTGGATTTAAAAAAATCAGCCTGAAATGTTTGATATATCAGCCTTTAGAAAGCTTTATTTACTAGGTATCATGACCTGTTCATATCCCCAGATACGATAGAAAGTCCTATTATCTTCCTTTAAAATAGGAGTAAGGAGTTAAAAATATATAAGGAGTGGTTTACATGAAGGGAAAACAGACTGTTTACGTCAATAAGTTCACAGACGGTGTACTAGACCCGAACCAAGAGATGGAATATGTCGTAAAAGACGGTGGCTATATTGTTGCGAATACCACACCCGGTTGTTGGGGGCCAATGATTACGCCAGCCTTAAAAGGAGGACATGAAGTCACAAAGCCTGTCTATGTTGAAGGGGCAGAAGTTGGTGATGCTATCGTCATTTCGATTAAATCCATTCAAGTTACTTCAATCGCCACATCTTCAGGGAATGACAAGCCAGTAGAAGGACGTTTTACAGGCGATCCCTTTATTGATGCGAAATGCCCAACATGTGGAACCGTAAATCCTGATACAGTTATTAAAGGAATTGGAGAAAAAGCCGTCCATTGTAAAACCTGTGATACAGATATAACTCCGTTTGTATTTACCCATGGATATACTATGGCCTTTAATGATGATAAATCGGTTGGAATAACGCTATCAAAAGAAGCGACGGAACAAATCGCTAAAGATGGCAAGCATTATATGGCAACACCTGAACATTCGATTCAAAATCCTATTGTCACCTTTGCCAAGCATGATATGCCGGGAGTAATCGCCCGCCTTCGTCCTTTCTTGGGGCAACTAGGTACGACACCGGCCCGACCATTTCCCGACTCACATAATGCAGGAGATTTTGGACAAGCATTGTTAAATGCTCCCCACGACTTTAGCATGACGGAGGAGGAGTTAGAAGACCGTACGGATGGACATATGGATGTCAATCGCGTTCGGGAAGGTGCAGTGCTTATTTGTCCTGTAAAAGTACCCGGTGGAGGAGTCTATTTAGGAGATATGCACGCCATGCAGGGTAATGGGGAGATTGCTGGACATACGACTGACGTTGCAGGAATCGTTAACCTACAAGTCCACGTGTTAAAGGATCTAGAATTAGAGGGACCGATTCTATTACCAGTCGAAGAAGATTTACCTTATTTAGCAAAACCCTTTAGTGAAGAGGAAATTAACCAGGCGAAGGCTTTAGGCGCCTCGTGGGGGGTAACGGAAATCGAGCAATCTCTTCCTGTATCCTTTATTGGTACCGGAAAGGATCTTAATGATGCAACGACCAATGGCTTAGAAAGGGCAGCAAATTTCTTTGATGTCTCCGTACCCGAAATAATGAACCGGGCAACCGTCACAGGGTCCATTGATATTGGTCGTCATCCAGGTGTCGTGACCGTCACCTTCCTCGTTCCAAAAACATATCTAGAGAAGAAAAAGCTTTTAGAAATTGTAGAAAGCCATTATCGATAAAAATCTCATCATCCTATTAGCCTCATAAGTTATTTTGCTAACTTATGAGGTTTTTTAACTCCTTCTTCTCTACTAACAGTCTACTAGCCATTTATTATATTAGATTTCGGCATATTTTATTTTTTCATCACCCGAAGTGGAAAATGATCCCCTTATAAATCAACTAAACTAGCATAACTTTGAGATAGTTAGCACCTATTTTTGGGGCAGTAATCTGTGCTGCATAAATATTTAATAAGAAAAGTAAAAGTAGAACCTCACTATATGATAACGCTTTACTTTTTGAATGAGAAAAACAATAAAATCACTTCCTACTAATAAAGATAGTAATAATACCACTGATTACGAAATAGCTAAAAAATATTATTAGTAAGATTGATACGGATACAAATTCTACATCAAATATAGATAGTAAGCCTAATACAATGAAAAATACAGCAAAAAAGATATTTGTTGAGTAAAAA
>CALJVC010000099.1 GCA_937974845.1 uncultured Pseudogracilibacillus sp.
CTCCGGTATTTATTCAAAATCATAAGCAATACAAAGGAATTCTATTTCTTCATCCGTATAGTTGTACCAATAATGAGGTTGATTGGAGTCGAACATGATCGATTCGTTTTCCTCCAAGGTAATCTCTTTACCATTCAATAAGACCGTTAACGTTCCCTTTAATACATACAGAAACTCTTGGCCATTATGGGAAAAAGCATTTCCTTCATTCTGTCCCGGCTTTAGTTTCACTAATAAAGGCTTAAACACAGGATTTTCTAAGGGATGATGTAAACTCTTATACAAAATATCTTGCTTGTTCAAACGATCCATTTCAACAGATGAGCCTGAAGCGATTTCATTTTCATCGAAAAATATAGATGGACTCACTTTTAAAGCAATGGAAATCTTTTTTAAAGATTCCAACGTTGCACTACTCTTCCCTCTTTCCAACTGCGATAAAAAGCTAATGGAAAAGCCTGTTTTTTCGGCAAGGTCTTTTAAAGTCATTTTATTTTGTTTTCGTATCGAGCGAATCCTCTTCCCCAAATTCATACAAATTGAAACTCCCTTCTAGAAAAATAACAACCGAAAGGATGAATCATACAAATGTTACTATTAAATGAAAATATTATCAAAGAATTATATCACATAGATGAGGCTATCACGCATGTAAAAGAGGTCTTGCTAGCTAAAAGTAACGAACAAATCGAAAACCCATTAAGAACTGTTATCGAATTTCCTGAACAAAAGGCGAGCGTCCTTTATATGCCTAGTGCCGATCATAAAAAGAAATATATGACCATGAAGAGCGTCACTATCTTCCCCGAAAATGTTAAAAAAGGCAGAAAAACTACCCAAGGTGTCACCCTCTTAGCCGATGCAACAAACGGAGAACACGTTTGTCTTATGGATGCTTCCTATTTAACACGCTTAAGAACTGGCGCATTAAGCGGAATCGCAACAGACTTATATGCACGAGAAGATGCTGAAGTTTTAACCTGTATAGGTACTGGAGGAATGGCTTTCGAGCAAGTTTTAGGGGTTTTAGAAGTTCGAAATATTAAGAAAATCAACCTTGTTAACCGAACGCTAGCCCGGGCAGAACAATTTAAAGAAAAACTTATACAGTTTGGTATTGATCCATCAATAGATATCACGATTATTCCCTATGAAGAAAAAGCTGAGGCTATTAAAATAGCAGACGTCGTCAACTGCAGCACAAGATCTGAAGACCCGGTTTTATTAGGAAAGGAAGTAACAGAAGGCACCCATGTCAATGGCGTTGGCTCCTACTTACCTCACATGCGGGAAGTAGACCACGACTTTATTTTAAAGGCCAACAAAATTATTGTCGATGACTTTCACGGCGCTACCGAAGAAGCTGGTGAACTTATTTATGCAAATGAACAAGAAGATTGGTCATACGATAAGATTCATGGTGAATTAATGGATGCAGTAGTAGAAAAGGTTAGTGCACGGGAGCGACCAAATGAGATTACATTTTTTAAATCCGTCGGCTCCGCTTACTTTGACCTAGCCGTAGCCACGGGTGTCTATGAGAAAGCTGTAAAAGAGGGGAAAGGAGTAAAGGTAGA
>CALJVC010000100.1 GCA_937974845.1 uncultured Pseudogracilibacillus sp.
GTAGGATTTGAACAAGCCAACAAACATCGCCCATGTGCCGGAAAACTCTCCCGTCAGATTAAGTAGGATTTCAACAAACATTAAACATTATTATATCAACGTTTACAAGTGTTTTTTGGTTCGAGTTGTTCTCAAAAAAATGAACCTAACAACGAAAGTATTGCTAGCCCAATAGGATACGATATAATTATTAATAAATTCTTTTATTGTAGAGCAATACACTATTTGTATGATTGAGAGAATAAAGGGAGAAGTAGCATGAAAAAACTACAAGGTATGACAACCTATACAGGGGTTATATTTGATCCCTTACATCCAGAGGAGGATAAAATAAAGACGGAGGATATTGCCCATGCCCTGTCCCTTTTATGTCGGGCGAATGGGCATGCCTCTCATTTTTATAGTGTTGCCCAACATTCTTTATATTGTGCACGGGAAGCAAGGGCGAGGGATTATTCGCCAAGGGTGCAATTAGGCGCCCTTTTACACGATGCCTCAGAAGCTTACTTGTCAGATATTGTTCGTCCGGTCAAGCATCGTTTAGAGGACTATCAAACGATTGAAGCAAGGCTTCAAAAGACGATTTTTAAGGTATATGGACTTGGTGATTTAAGGCAAGAGGAGATTAACTTAATCCGGGAAATTGATGATGCAATGTTGGCCTATGAACTAGAATATCTTTTGAAGCAAAGGGTAGATACGCCAATCAAGTTAGTAGGAAACTACGACTTAAGTTTTCAGCACATGGACAAGGTGAAGGCAATCTTTATCAATTCCGTAGAGAAATTACAGGAGGAAGTTTTTTTCTACCATCAAAATCGGAAGGTTTCTTCTAATCAGTAGGGAGACAATTTTTTATAAGGAGATGAGAAGATGACATTAAAAGATAAAGTAGCGATTATCACCGGTGCAGGAAAGGGAATCGGTCGTGCAACAGCCTTGGCTTTAGCAGAAGAAGGGGTTTCCTTAGGATTGATTGCTCGTACGAAGGAAGATTTAGAAGCGGTTGCGAAGGAAGCGGAAAATCATGGGGTAAAGGTGGCCATCGCGACGGCAGATATTGCGAATTACGATCAAGTGAAGACGGCTATTAGTGCTTTGTATGACTCTTTAGGGAAGTTTGATATTTTAATTAATAATGCAGGAATTGCGAAGTTTGGCGGTTTTCTAGAATTATCTGTGGAGGAATGGGAGCGGATAATCCAGGTAAATCTCCTAGGAATGTACTATGTGACCCGTGAAGTATTACCGAAGATGATTGAACAAAAATCTGGGGACATTATTAATATTTCCTCTACAGCTGGAGAAAAGGGTGGACCGATGACTAGCGCCTACAGTGCATCTAAGTTCGGTGTCCTCGGTTTAACAGACTCCCTAGCCATGGAAGCTCGTAAGCACGATATTCGGGTAACCGCCCTGACACCAAGTACAGTTGTAACAGATTTAGCGATCAATGAAGGCTTAGTCAAGGGTGATGAGACGGATGTTTTAATGCCGGAGGACTTAGCTCAGCTCATTGTATCGACATTAAAGTTACATCCGCGGGTATTCGTCAAATCTGCAGGCCTCTGGACCACGAACCCGTAATGCAAGAGGATCTTCGTGCTGCGCTGCCATTGAAGTGGATTTTCTCTGTATTTGCTACGCTGGGTGCCCCCGCGTCGCACTTTTTGTGGATTTTCTGAGAAAGTGATACGTGGTAGGTGTCCCTCGTCTCACTTTAGGTGGTTTTTCCGGGAAAGTGGTACGTGGTGATGGTCTAGCGTTGCACTTTCGTCGGATTTTGAGGAAAAGTGATACGTGGCGAGTGTCTTGCGTCTCACTTTTGGTGGATTTTCGAGAAAATTGATACGCGGTAGTGCTCCAGCGTCGCACTTTTGTTGGTTTTTCCGGGAAAGTGGTACGTGGTGATGGTCCAGCGTCTCACTTTTGTTGGATTTTCTAGAAAAGTGATACGCGGCAGTGCTCCATCGTCTCACTTTTGGTGGTTTTTTAAGAAAATTGATACGCGGCAGTGCTCCAGCGCCTCACTTTTGTTGGTTTTTTCGGGAAAATGATACGCGGCGGGTGTCCCTCGTCGCACTTTCGACGAACTTTCAGTAAAAGTGGTACGCAGCGATTGTCCCCGTCTCACTTTAGACGAATTTTCTATAAAAGTGATACGTAGCAATGTTCCGCGTATTAAATAAAGTGGATCTACAGAAAATCGATATACTCTGTCTGCCTAGAAGCGGATTTTACCTTGCCTCTGTTTCTAGGCAAGGTGCTTAGGAAATAAAAAATAGGGCAGGATGAATGTTAGTTCATCCTGCCTTTTATATTGTTACTTCGAAAAAGGCCACCAGTTATATTTACCGAAGAGTTTGACGAAGACTGGTGTGACGAGCGGTAATACAACTAAGGCGTATAGGGCTAAACCAATAATAACCGTAGTAGCAATTTGTAGGAGGGATAGGACTCCTGCGGGCAACATAGCCGCGAAGGTACCTCCTAGGATAAGGGTTGCAGAGATAATGACGGTTCCCATATTACGCATAGCCTTCATCATACCATCGTAAAGTAAGTGATCCCGGTATTCATTGAAGCGACTCATTAAGAAAATACTGTAGTCGACGCCGAGTGCAATCAACATCACGAAGGAGAAGAATGGGATGGCCCAGGTTAATCCTTCGTAGCCGACGAGTTTCGTGAAAATTAACTCAGACATGCCGATGGCCGTAAAGTAAGTTAGTAAAAGTGATACTAAAATATACAGCGGCATGACGAGTGAGCGTAGCATAAAGACTAAGATCAAGAAGATACCGATCAGCATTAAGGTAGCCGTTCGTTTATAGTCTTTAGCCGAGATTACATCTAAATCGTTGTTCATGCTTGAAATTCCCGCGATATGGAAGTCGTCGATATCGAGGCGGGTCTTGTCAATAGCATGGGCTACTTGGTTATCGACTTCATCGACTAATTGTAAGGCTTCTTTGGAATACGGATGTAGATCTAAAATAGCTTCAAACTTCACAATTGTTCGGTCTGGTGAGAGGTAAAGATCTGCTGCTTCCCAGAATTCATCCTCTTCTAAAGCCTCTTTAGGAATCACGACGATTTCTTCTTGGCTAGTGAAATCCATTTCAGATAAATAACGATTTACTTCTTCTAAGCCATCATATAACTTAGTCAGTCCGTCGGCTCCCTCTGCTAATCCATCCGATAACTCCTCTAAACCTGTCTGTAGCTCTTTAAAAGCCTTTTTGATTTCCTTTTGTCCATCGATAATTTCCCCAAGTCCCTTTGACATCTCTGGCATCGCTTCGTTAATTTGTCCTTGTCCATTAGCAGCTTGGCCTAAACCTTGTTCTAACTCTGTAAGACCGTTAATTAATTCGTCAAGGCCAGCGATAATTTCTTCCTGACCGCCAATGAGTTGACTGTAGGAACTATTGAGCTTTTCTAAAGGATCAATAATCTCCTTAAAGGATACATCTACTTGGTCAAAACTACTTAAATCCTTAGCGGCCTGTTGTAACCCTCTTCTCATTTCTTGAATAATTTGTTTTGCGGCTCCAGAAGCTTCCTGATACTCTTTCATTTTTGTAATTTCAGGAATCTTCATTCCTTCAGGCATTTCGGCATTGATTTGGCTAGTGACTCCGTCAGTAATAGCAATCATTCCGTCGATACTTTTTTCTAATCCATCTAGGGCGGTGAGCATGTCTTCAATATTAAAGTCCATGTCTACTTTGGCAGCTTCTTTCATCTTTTTCTCTGCTTGTTGAATTCCACTTGTCACTTCTTGATAGCCAGCAAGAACTTCTCGATGACCTTGGAGGGTTTCATTTAAAGCAGAACGGATTTGTTGCAAACCTTGAATGGCTTCGCCAAGTCCAATTGTTCCCTCCCGTAAGCCATCTTCAATTTCTTGCAAGGCTTTTTGAACTTCATCTATTCCGTTACGTACTTCCCCTGTGCCGTCAATAAGTTGTTGTACCCCGTCTTGAGCTTCAGCTAACTCCGGTGCCTGGCGCTTCATTTCTTCTGAGGCCTCGTATAAGCCTTCCTGTAGTTCTTGCACACCTTCAAGCATTTCTTCAAGTCCATCGGTCAGTATTTCCGTCTGGTTTTCTAATAAAAAGTCTTCAATAATTTCCCCAGCTGGTCGGGAAACACTACGGACTTTTGCAATTCCATCTAAATCTGCGATATAGCTAGTGATTGTCTCTAAAGCTTGAACTTCTGCTACTTCATCTACCGGATCTTCTAATTCCATGACGACAGTAATCGGCATGATTTCCCCTGGACCAAAGGCTTCTTCAATCCAGTTGAAGCCAATAACCGTATCGTAGTCGTCACTTAATTCGGCTAGGTTGTCGTAGGTTTGCTCACCCTTATATAAAAGTAAGGTCGGTACGACAAAGATAGCGACGAGTAGTAAAGAAAGAGCTGGTCTTGTCCAAGTAAAATGTCCAAGAGCACCCCAAAGCTTACTCTCCTTGTGCTCGGCCTGTTTATCAAAGGGCCAGAAGAGTTTCCTTCCTAATAAAACAAGGAAGAAAGGAACGAGGGTGACAAGGGCTAGGGTAACGACTAGGACACCGATAGCGACTGCTACAGCTGATTGATAAAGGGAAAATTGTGATAGGCCAATTGTTGAAAAACCAATTAACACGGCTAGAGCAGCGTAAAATATCGTTTTCCCACTTGCCTTATACGTAGCGATGACAGCATCAGGAATCGTATCATGTTGGTTCATTTCCTCTTTAAACCGACTAATAATTAGAATGCAGTAGTCTGTCCCAATTCCGAACATAATCGAAACCATAAATACTTGCGTAAAGGTCGAAAGAGGAAAGGCCGTCGTATCTGCTAAGATAGAAACAATCCCCTCTGCTACTAAGTAACTCATTCCAACGGTAAGTAGAGGAATAATCGGTGCGACTACAGAACGGAAAACACCGAATAAAATAATTAAGATTAAAATAACTGTAATATAAATAGTTTTCGTTAACCCTTTTTCAGAGTTAATAACGATATCTTCCTCAATCAAAGATTCTCCGGTTAAAGCATGGGGGACTTCAACAGTATCGGCGATGGAAGTAATTTCATCACGCAAGTCTAAAATCGACATTTTATCTGTCGTAGCTTCAATGGGAACCATAATCGTTGTTCCATCTTTAGAAACAGTAGAGTCAGCAATATCGTCATCTTCCGAAAAATCCAAGATCGACTCGATTCCTAAGTCTTCAGATTGGGCTTCTAGTGTGTCAATCACGCTGATAATATCTGAGCGTGCCTCAGCAGTTAGGCCTTCTTCTTCGCGGAATACGAGGGCTAAATTATAAAACTCTTTATCCGTATCCTTCATTCGTTCTAACAGTTTTTCAGCCTGCATCGAACGATATTCGTCCGGAACGGTAATTTGCCCTTTTTCAGCGACAAGGCTTTGTAAGTTTGGTGTAAACACAGTCATTGAAATGACAAGGGCTATCCAAGCGGTAAAAATAAGCCATCGGAATTTTAAGATATGTTTCATTTTTTCGCTCCTTT